>JAZNEQ010000048.1:0-11935 GCA_045588715.1 Eubacteriales bacterium
TCCATAGCGAGAACGAGATCATCCGCAAGGATCCTGCCTACGGGCACATCATTTGCCGTTGCGAGACGGTCAGCGAGGGGGAGATCCTTGCCGCCATCCGCCAAAACCCAAAGCCGCGTGATCTTGACGGCGTAAAGCGTCGTACACGTGCGCAAATGGGGCGCTGTCAGGGTGGATTTTGCGCCCCCTACGTCGTAGAGCTTCTTGCCAAGGAAATGAACGTGCCTTACGAGCAGATCACAAAATTCGGCGGCGGATCCTTGATCAATTTTGAAAAAACGAAGGGAGGAGACGGGCAATGAGGCAAACAGAGCTTGTCATCATCGGCGGAGGTCCTGCGGGGATGAGTGCGGCTCTTGCGGCTTACGACAAGGGCATTCGCGACATTCTCATTCTTGAGCGTGACTCCTCTTTGGGCGGCATCCTCCAACAATGCATCCACAACGGATTTGGTCTGCACCGCTTCGGTGAAGAGCTGACGGGGCCCGAATATGCGTGGAGATACGAAAAGGAGGTGCTGGAGAAGAAGATCCCCTTTCTTCTTGACACCATGGTGCTTGACGTCACACCCGATCGCATCATTACAGCAACCAACAAAACGCAGGGAATTTTTCAAATACAGGCAAAGGCGGTCATTCTTGCCATGGGATGCCGCGAGCGTCCGCGAGGTGCCCTCAATATTGCGGGAACACGCCCCTCGGGGATCTACAGCGCGGGAACCGCGCAGAAATACGTCAATCTCAAGGGGTATCTCCCGGGACGCGACGTGGTGATCCTCGGCTCGGGCGATATCGGACTGATCATGGCACGCCGCATGACGCTTGAGGGCGCGCGTGTGCATGCGGTGTGCGAGCTGATGCCCTATTCGGGTGGACTTGCCCGCAACATCGAGCAATGTCTTAACGATTTTAATATTCCGTTAAAGCTTTCGCATACCGTGGTAGAGATCCACGGAAAGGAGCGCCTTGAGGGCGTTACCATCGCACGCGTGGACGAAAATCGACGTCCCATCGATGAAACGCGTGAGTTTATCCCCTGCGATACGCTTCTTCTTTCGGTGGGACTGATCCCCGAAAACGAGCTTTCCAAAACCGCCACGGTGACACTTGACCGTGTGACAAACGGTGCCGTGGTCGATCAGGACCGTCAGACAGAGGTGCCCGGTATTTTTGCTTGCGGAAACGTTTTGCACGTGCACGACCTTGTCGATTACGTTTCGGAGGAAGCACAGATCGCCGGGGAAAGCGCGGCGGCATATATCCGCGGTGACACAGATGAAGGGTGCGACGTTTCCCTTTCCACCGACGGAAGGATCCGCTACACCGTCCCACAGCGCATCACAAGGAAAAAGAACGTCGCGGTTTATTTCCGCGTTGCGGACGTTTACAAAAATGCCCGTATTCTGGTCAAGGACGGGGAGCGCGTGGTCTATCAAAAGAAAAAGGCACGTATGGCACCGGGGGAAATGGAATGCATTCGACTCAGTGCCGATGCCTTTGAAAGCGCATCCAAACTCTTCTTTACGTTGGAGGTAGCAGAATGAAGCGTGAACTGACCTGTATCGTATGCCCCATGGGTTGCCGCCTCACGGCGGAGCTTGAGGACGGTAAAGTCTTGTCCGTTACGGGCTTTACCTGCCCTCGCGGTAAGCAATATGCCATCGATGAATGCACGCATCCCGTGCGCACGCTGACCACGACCGCAAAATTTGAGGACGGCGGCGTGATCCCCGTAAAAACAGACCGCCCCATCCCAAAGGAGCTGATGCTTGAATGCATGCGGGAGATCAATCGCATCACGGTAAGCTCCCCCGCGCGCATCGGGGACGTACTCATTGAGAAAATTCTCGGCACAGAATCAAACGTGATCGTTGCGGCAAATCGAGACTGACCCCAAAAGGACCTGCAAGGCAAAAAAGCGGCTATGCTTTATGACTTGCAGATCCTTTTTTGTTTGATGCGTAAAATCTTTTAAAAAAATATTGAAACGCCGCGCGGAATATGTTATAATAAATATATATGTGGCTATATTTTAACGTGATCGAAAGGAATCCCTCTGCTATGAAAACAACCGAACTAAAAAACGCAATTCTAAGCGGTCAATTTGACACCCGTTTTTCTTATATTTACGGTGAGGATGCCGTCAGCGCGCAAAAAGCACGTTACGCCGCCGCTGTCGATGCCTTTGCCGCCCTTTACGGTGAGGACAGGGACGCGTCTCTTTTCTCGGTTGCCGGTCGCAGCGAGCTTTCGGGGAATCATACCGACCACAACCACGGCTGCGTAGTTGCCGCCTCCATCAATCTTGACATCATTGCAGTCGCCGCTCCCTCCTCAGGCTTGGTCATCCGCGTTAAGAGCGAGGGCTTTGACGAGGACGTAGTGGACCTCTCCCTCTTCACCTCCCCTCGCGAGAACCCTCTGGGCCACTCCGACGAGCTGATCGCAGGAATGGCGGCAGGCTTTTTGGGAGAGGGCTATGCTGTCGGCGGCTTTGACGCCTACACGACCTCAAACGTCCTCAAGGGCTCGGGAGTATCCTCCTCTGCCGCCTTTGAGGATATGATCGGAAACATCCTGAACCATCTTTACAACGACGGAAAAGTAGACAACGTAGAAATCGCCAAGCTTGCGCAGTATGCCGAAAACAAGTTCTTCGGCAAGCCCTGCGGACTGATGGATCAAGTAGCTTGCGCGGTGGGCGGCATCGTAGCGATCGATTTTAACGATCCTACCTCCCCCGTCATCGAAAAGATCGATTTTGATATCACCAAGGCGGGCTACAATCTTTGCATCGTCAACACCGGCGGAAACCACGCCGACCTGACCGATGATTATGCCTCGGTCCCGAGAGAAATGAAATCGGTTGCCGCCGTTTTTGGAAAGGAATTTTTGCGTGACGTTCCTAAGGCGGATATGTTGGCAAAGATCCCCGAGCTGCGCCGCCTGTGCGGTGACCGCGCCGTATTGCGCGCATTGCACTTTTACGAAGAAAACGACCGTGTCAAAGAGCAAAAGGCAGCACTTCTTGCGGGCGATCTTGACACCTTCTTTAATAAGGTGATCGCCTCGGGACGATCCTCCTTCTGCTATCTGCAAAACGTATATACCACGAAAAACGTGTCCGAGCAGGGGCTTTCTTTAGCGCTTTGCCTCTCCGAGGAATTCCTTGAAGGAAAGAAAGCCGCATGGCGCGTACACGGCGGTGGCTTTGCGGGAACGATCCAAGCGTTTGTTCCTGCCCGTGACGTAGAGGGCTACCGTGCCGTGATCGACGCCGCCCTGGGTGAGGGTAGCTGCATGCCCCTTCATATCAGACCTGTCGGTGCCGTTAAAATTTAAGGCATGAGCAAAAAGAAAATGACGAAGGAAACGCGCTTGCTTTCCCTCCTTCTCCTCTTCAACTCCATCCTTTTTCCCGTGATCTATTTCACCTTGGCAAGCAGGGGCTTTGATATGATCCTTGTCATCTACACCGCCGTTGCTGCCCTCGTTGCTGTCGGCTACGTGCTCTACAACCGTGGCTTTTCCGGGAAAAACGTTACACCCGAAATGCTTCCCAATACAATGACCCCCACAGAGAAGCAAGCGTTTATTGAGGACAGTAAGCGGCGTCTTTCTTCATCCCGCTGGGTGCTGACACTTCTCTTTCCGCTTGTTTTTACCATTGCGCTGGACATGATCTACCTGTTTTTGATCCCTATGCTCCGGGAAATGATATCATGACAGAGCCGCGTATCTATTCTCTTTACTCCGGTTCTACGGGAAATGCGTTTGTGATCTGTTCCGACGCGGGCACGCTTTTGATTGACGCGGGAAAAAACGCAAAACAGCTTTGCGCCGCGCTCGGGAAGGCAGAGATCGATCCCGCATCGATAGGAGCGATCCTTTTGACGCACGAGCATAACGATCACACGGCGGCCCTTTCGGTCTTTCTCAAAAAGTATCCTATCCCGGTACATCTTCCCGCACCTTGTGCGTGCAAGCTGTCACAGGATCCTGCGATCGCACCGCTGCTGATCCCGCATCCCTCACGCTATGAGGAAGAAATATGCGGCATGCGCGTGACCTCCTTCCCCACCCCGCACGACAGCCGTGCGTCGGTCGGCTATAAAATTGAGATCCCCGCACCGCACCGTCCTCGCACATTAGGGTACGCCACCGACCTTGGCTACGTTTCAAGCGAGATCGAAAATGCGCTCCTCGGCTGTGAGCTTGTGGTGTTGGAAAGCAACCACGACCTTGGATTGCTGCATAGCGGTCCCTACCCCCAATACTTAAAGCAGCGCATCGCCTCAAAAAGAGGACATCTTTCCAACCGTGAAAGCGCACTGCTTGCGTCGCGCCTTTATGAAAGCGGCACACGCGCCTTTATGCTGGCACATCTGAGCGCGGAAAACAACGATCCGACGCTGGCTTACGACGAATGCTTTTGCGCGATCGCAAACGAGCGCATCCCCATTGCGGTGGCAGCGCCCGGTGAGGTGACGCGTATGCCCTTGCCCGAGACCTTTTAAGGAAGGAATAAACAAACCATGGTACAACTCACCCTCATCACCGTGGGAACTCTGAAGGAATCCTATTGGCGAGATGCCGTCGCAGAATATGAAAAAAGGCTTCTCTCTCACTGCAAGCCCGAGATCATCCAATTAAAGGAAGTTAAGCTTTCGGACGATCCCTCCCCAAAAGAGATCCAAGCGGCACTCACGGAAGAGGGCAACCGCATTCTTTCTTCGATCCCGCCGCGTGCCTATAAGATCGCCCTTTGTGTGGAAGGCACACAGTTCTCCTCTGAAGAGCTTGCCAAAAAGCTGGAGGAAGTCCTTTTGGAAAACGGCAGTCTTTGCTTGATCATCGGCTCTTCCCACGGGCTTTCTCCCGAGGTGAAGCGTGCGTGCGACTTGCGGCTGTCCGTTTCCAAGCTTACCTTTCCCCACCAAATGATGCGCGTCCTTTTATTGGAGGTCATCTACCGCACCTTTGGAATTTTGAAGGGGACGAAATATCATAAGTAAACCCTGTTTTTTTGAAAACAATAACAATAATAAATGTAAAAATAAAACGCTGTAACGTTGGAGGTATTGATTTTGATCGTTGCATTGGAAGAAGCAAAATATAAGCTGATCGAAATGAGAGGATCTCTCGCCGAGCTCGGTTCGGCTTTGCGCATTGAAGAAACCAAGGAAAGCTTGAAGGATCTGGAGGCGCAAACGCAAGCTCCCGATTTTTGGAACAGCTCCGAAAAATCCAGCAAGGTCCTACAAGTCATCAAGCAGGCGCAGGATAAGGTCGCGGGCTATGAAAAGCTTTGCGCGCGTCTTGAGGATGCCATTGCGCTTGCCGAGGTCGCCATTGAGGAAAACGACGAGTCCTACGTAGAAGAGGTAGAAGGCGAGCTTGCTGCCATTGTTGCCGAGGAAGAACATAAAAGGATCGAGGTTCTGCTTTCCGGCGAATACGACAAGAGCAACGCCATCGTCTCCTTCCACCCCGGTGCGGGCGGGACCGAGGCGCAGGATTGGGCTCAAATGCTTTACCGCATGATCACGCGTTGGGCGGAAAAGAGCGGCTTTCACGTAAAGCTGACCGACTGGCTTGACGGTGACGGCGCAGGCATTAAGAGTGCTACCGTTATGATCGAGGGACTCAATGCGTACGGATACCTCAAGAGTGAAAACGGCGTACACCGTTTGGTACGGGTTTCCCCTTTTGATGCCAACGGGCGCAGACAGACCTCCTTTGCTTCCATTGAGGTCATGCCCGAATTTGACAACCTCGACGCAGTCGTCATTCGCGAGGAGGATATTGAGGTCACAGCCCACCGCTCCAGCGGCGCGGGAGGACAGCACATCAACAAAACCGACTCCGCGATCCGTATCGTACACAAGCCCACGGGCATTGTGGTAGGATGCCAGACCGAGCGCTCGCAGCTTCAGAACAAGGAGACCGCAATGCGCATGCTGAAGGCAAAGCTGATGGAGATCAAGATCCAGGAACGCCTTGATACCATCGAGGATATTCAAGGAAACAAGGCAAACATCGAGTGGGGCTCCCAGATCCGCTCCTACGTATTTATGCCCTACACGCTGGTCACCGACAAGCGCACAGGATATGAAACGGGAAACATTCAAGCGGTCATGGACGGAGATCTTGACGGCTTTATCAACGCATATCTCAAAATGACGTCCGAAAAATGATCCGTTCCCGCTTTCGTACAAGTGGGGAGCATGAACCTTGCATATAAAATCTATACCTTTTTGGAGGATGCTACCATGCTAAACAAAAAAATTCTTTTAACTGTTGCAGGCGCGGCAGGCGCCTTTGCTTCCGGTGCCTTGATCTCGGATTTTGCCATGAAAAAGGGCGTTCATAAAAAAGCCAATCCCACCGAGTTGGTCCTTGGGATCTCGGGGCTTGTTGCCGCCGCCTCGGTGATGGCTTACGCTTACCTTGCGGGAGCCGAGGAAGAACCCGAGTATGATGATATGCTGACCGATGAGGACATCGCCCTCATGGATGCCAATATCTCAGAGGTGCTGGGTGCCTCGGTCGAGCCCACGGAAAAGCCGCTTCCCCTCCGCTCTATCGAGGTGGACGACGAAGCGACCATCGAGGACTTTATCTGATTTTGCAGCCATCAAATACTTGTGTGCCGTCCGCGTGCTTATTGTGCCGTCGGACGGCACACTTCTATTCTTTTTTGCGAAAGTCTTGACTTTTTTCAAGAATTATGATAGAATAAGATGTTAATCTATGCAAAAAAAGGAGGGAAACGGAATGGTTCAGATCATTGCGGTATCGGATGGCAGCTATGCTATGCGGGCAGGCGTTCGTGCCGCGGACACGCTTTGCAAAATTAACGGACAAGAGATCCGCGACGTGCTGGATTACCGTTTTTATCTGACAGATACCACCGTTACTCTCACCCTCTCCCGCGAGAAAAAAGAATACTCCGTAACCATCAAAAAGGGGGAGTATGAAGATATTGGGCTTACGTTTGAAACACCCTTGATGGACAAAAAGCACTCCTGCCAAAACGGCTGTGTATTTTGCTTCATTGACCAGCTTCCCCGCGGAATGAGAGAATCGCTCTACTTTAAGGACGACGACGACCGTCTCTCCTTTTTGCACGGAAATTACGTAACGCTTACCAATATGACGGAGGCAGACGTTGACCGCATTATTAAAATGCGCATTTCCCCCGTCAATATTTCGGTGCATACCACAAACCCGGAGCTCCGCGTAAAAATGATGAAAAACAAGCATGCGGGAAAGGTCCTTTCCTATCTTGACCGCTTCCATGCAGCAGGGATCTCCATTTGCGCGCAGATCGTTCTTTGCAAGGGACTGAACGACGGTGAAGAGCTCTTACGCACCATGCACGACCTGGCATGCTACCACCCTTCCCTCCACTCCTGTGCCATTGTCCCCGTGGGGCTTACCAAGCACCGCGAGGGACTGTATCCGCTCGAACCCTTGACAAAAGAGGACTGCGCCAAGGTGCTTGACACCGTAGAGCGCTTTGGCAACGAATGCCAAAAGGCATATGGAACGCGCCTGTTTTATTGCTCGGATGAATTTTATCTCCGTGCCGAACGTCCGCTCCCCTCAGATGCGTTTTACGAGGACTATTCCCAAATTGAAAACGGCGTGGGGATGCTGACCGACCTTGAAGCGGGCTTCGACTTTGCCCTGGAATCGCTGTCGGTCGATCCTTCCCATACGCCTCGTACAGTCTCCGTCGTGACAGGGGTTGCCGCCTACGAGCACCTGTGTGCCCTTACGAACAAGCTGTGTGCGCGCGTGCCCTGGCTGACCGTAAACGTTTACCGTATCGTCAACCGTTTTTTTGGAGAGTCTATCACCGTAGCCGGACTTTTGACCGGAGGTGACGTGGCGGAACAATTAAAGGGGCAGGTACTTGGAGAGGAGCTTTTCTTCTCTGCCTCAATGCTTCGCGCGGACAGCGACGTTTTTCTTGACGACGTAACCGTTTCCGAGCTTTCTTGCCGTCTTGGTGTCACAGCACGCCCCGTGAAAAACGACGGGGAGGCATTGCTCTCGGCGCTGCTTGGCAAGCCGACAGAATCACAATTATAAAAACCACTCCAAACCCAGAAAGGAGTTTATATGGCAAAACCGATTATTGCGATCGTTGGACGTCCCAACGTAGGAAAAAGTACACTCTTTAATAAATTGATCGGCGAACGCCGCTCCATCGTCGAGGACACCCCGGGTGTCACGCGTGACCGCATTTACGGTGAGACAGAATGGCGAGGCAAGCGTATGATCGTCATCGACACGGGCGGAATCGAGCCTAAAAGCGACAATATCATTCTCAAGCAAATGCGTACGCAGGCGCAGATCGCCATTGACACAGCAGACGTGATCGTGTTCATGTGCGACGTGCGCACGGGGCTGACCGCCGACGACCGCGACATTGCGGTCATGCTGAAAAAGAGCGGAAAGCCCGTCATTCCCTGCATCAACAAGTGCGACCGCATTGGAGACCCGCCCTTGGAATTTTACGAGTTTTATGAGCTCGGGTTTGACAGCGATCCCATTGACATCTCTGCTATTCACGGAAGCGGCTCGGGCGATCTTCTTGACGCCTGCATCGAGCAGCTTTCCGACTGGGAGGGAGAGGCTGAGGAGGACGACAGCATTCACGTGGCGGTCATTGGAAAGCCGAATGCGGGAAAATCCTCGATCATCAACAAGCTTCTCGGAGAGGAGCGCTTGATCGTTTCGGACGTTGCGGGAACCACGCGTGACGCGGTGGATACGCACGTTGAAAACGAGTATGGAAAATTCACCTTTATCGATACCGCAGGCATTCGGCGCCAATCCAAAATTGACGATAAGATCGAGCACTTCAGCGTTCTTCGCGCCCATATGGCGGTAGAACGCGCAAACGTATGTATCCTTATGATCGACGCCTCCACAGGCATTACCGATCAGGACACCAAGATCGCAGGAATCGCGCACGAGGCGGGAAAAGCAGTGATCATTGTTGTCAACAAGTGGGATCTCATTGAAAAGGACAATCACACCGTAAACGAGTTTAACGATAAGATCAGAACCGAGCTTGCCTATATGCCCTATGCGCCGATCCTTTACATTTCCGCAAAAACGGGGCAGCGTGTATCTACCCTCTTCGAGCGCATCAACTACGTTTACAACCAGTCGGTGATGCGTATCAAAACGGGAATGCTCAACGACGTTTTGGGAGACGCTATGATCAGGGTACAGCCCCCCTCCGATAAGGGACGCAGGCTTAAGATCTACTATATGACGCAGATCTCCGTCGCTCCCCCCACCTTTGTGATCTTTTGCAACAACGTAGAGCTCTTCCACTTCTCTTACCAAAGATATATTGAAAATTGCCTCAGAGAAACCTTTGGATTTGCGGGAACGCCTATCAAACTGATCATCCGCATGAAGGGCGAGGACGCACAGTCATAAAGAAAAATCCCAACGAAAGGATCGCACCATAAAAAATGTTTGTCGATAACGTAAAAATTTATATTAAGGCGGGAGACGGCGGTAACGGAGCCATCTCCTTCCGTCGCGAAAAATACGTTGCCGCGGGCGGTCCCGACGGCGGTGACGGCGGTCACGGAGGAAACGTGGTCTTTCGTGTAGACGAGGGAACCAATACCCTGCTCGCTTTTCGTTATAAGCATAAGTTTATCGCTTCGCGCGGCGGTGACGGAAAGGGCGCCAAATTTCACGGTGCCACCGCCGAGGATCTTATTATATCCGTTCCTCCCGGAACGCTGATCCGCGATGCCGCAAGCGGAAAAATCATTCACGATATGTCAGAGGACAACGGCGCCGATTATATCGCCTGCAAGGGCGGTCGCGGCGGTTGGGGCAACCGACATTTTGCCACCCCCACGCGGCAGGTCCCCATGTTTGCCAAAAACGGTACCGAGGGAGAAGAAAAGGAAGTGATCCTGGAGCTTAAAATGCTTGCCGACGTGGGACTCATCGGATATCCCAGCGTTGGAAAATCCTCACTTCTTGCTCGCATCTCCTCCGCCAAGCCCAAGATCGCGGACTACCACTTTACCACCCTTTCCCCCAATCTCGGTGTGGTACGCACCAAGGGAGAGCGCGGCTTCGTTGCGGCGGATATCCCGGGGCTGATCGAGGGCGCCGCCGACGGTGCGGGTTTGGGACATGAATTTCTTCGCCACATTGACCGTTGCCGGCTTCTTCTTCACGTGGTAGATATTTCCTGCTTTGAGGGGCGCGATCCTGTCGAAGATATACAAAAGATCAATTACGAGCTCTCTCGCTATTCGCCCGAGCTTGCCACACGCCCCCAGATCATACTTGCAAACAAGTGCGATTCACTTGACCGCGAGATCGTCGACGTTGCGGCGTTTGAAGCCTTTGTAAAAGAAAACGGCTGGGAATTGCGTTACGTCTCCGCCGTAACGGGAGAAGGCATTGAGGAAATGATCGACCACGTTGCCAAGCGCCTTGAGGAGCTTCCTCCCATGAAAATATACGAGGGTGAATACGTCCCCGAGGAAATTGCGATCACAGGAAAAGAAACCTTGATAAGACGGGAAAACGACACCTTCTACGTGGAGGGCGAATGGCTTAAGAATTTGATGGGACAGATCAATTTCAGCGATTACGAGTCACTGGGTTACTTCCAGAAGGTACTCCAAAACAGCGGCGTTTTTGAAGCTCTTGAGAAAAAAGGCTGCCGCGACGGCCACACTGTTTCCATTTACGATTTTGAATTTGATTATATTAAATAACAGGAGATTTTAAATGAATATCTGGCATGATATGGACCCTCGGGAGATCACGCCCTCGGATTTTTCCGCGGTCATTGAAATTCCCAAGGGAAGCAAATGCAAATACGAGCTTGACAAAGCCTCGGGCCTCCTCCGCCTTGACCGTATCCTTTATACCTCAACACACTACCCTGCCAACTACGGATTTATCCCCCGCACCTTTGCGGACGACGGTGACCCGCTTGACGTATTGGTGCTTTGCTCGGAGGCGATCTACCCGTTGACACTGATGCGTGTATATCCCATTGGGGTGATGCGAATGATCGACGGTGGAAAAATGGACGATAAGATCATAGCGGTTCCCTTCTCCGACCCGACCTATCTTGGAATTACCTCAATTGATGAATTGCCTCCGCATATTTTTGATGAGATCATGCACTTTTTCTCGGTTTACAAGCAGCTTGAAAACAAAGAGACCGACGTGCGCTCGCTGTTTGGAAGAGAAAAAGCAGAAGAGATCATCAAGGAAGCAATTGAATGTTATGAAGAAACCTACGTAAAAAAGCAATAAAAAACGCTCTGTCGCGATTCCCAAAAAATCATCGCGGCAGAGCATTTTTGGTTTTTAAAAAGCTGTGCCGTTCAAACGCAAAACGCGTTTGAACGGCACTTTTTGTATCAATGATTTGATACGAGTGTGTATCAGTTTGCAATACCGGAGTGCTCAATACCCTGTACCAGGAACTTCTGGCAGAAGGCATAGAGAATAACCAGCGGGAAAATGATCATAAGTCCACACGTGTTGGTGATCATAGTTCGGTACACACCTACGGCAGGTCCTGCTTCCTTCGAAGCAAGCTGCATAAACTCCTCGGGAACCGATCGGTTGATCAGGTCAATCAAAAGATTACGGCTATCTCCCAGGTCAAGCACTTGATTTACGTAGAACGTATCCGTCCACTGCCAGCAGAAGGAGAAAAGGAATACGGTAATCATCATGGGAACGGAAAGCGGCAGAATAATTCTGAAGAAGGTGTGGAAGGTTCCGCAACCGTCGATATATGCCGATTCTTCCAATTCATCGGGAATTCCGCGGAAAAACTGACGCAAAAGGAAGATGTACAAGCCGTTCTTAAATGCAAGGCCGCCAAGAGACATCAAGATCAGGGGCAAGTAAGT
>JAZNEQ010000049.1:0-11802 GCA_045588715.1 Eubacteriales bacterium
ATTTACACGGAGTTTTTAAAACGGTTATTTTTCTTTGGGATATACCTTATAACGGTGCAGAATGTTCAGATCCTCCTCCATATCAAGACCGTGAGACCCTAAGCCGCCGTCGATCTCGTGGCACCCGTGATCCATCGCAAAGCCAACCAAGGTGTTGTGCTCTTTCCAGTACCGTGCGATCAAAACGTTGAAGGTCGCAAACGCCTCGCTGTTGGCACGCGCCTCGCAAAGTGCTTCAATGCTTTCGGGGGCATGGCGGTGCATGAAGGAATCGTAATTTCCGTTATAAACGGCGATCATATCGTGTTCATCGCGCATGATCAGCTCGCACGCTTTAGCGTTGATCTCCTCGATCGTGTCGTATACGTAATAATCCATCTTCCTTTCAAGAAAGATCTTTCCCATGCTGCAATTACTGTCCCCAACGATCACGCATTTTTTGCCCGCGCGGATCAGAGCATCAAAGAGCGTGTCGATCTTGATCACCGGTTTTTCATATTTGCGAATACCGTGCACCGCGGGCTGTGCCCCCGTGTACATCGTACCAAAGCAAACGGGCGTGACCGAGGGCATGACCGTGCAAAGAGGGAGCGAAAGCTCGGTGTGCCGCACGACCTCTCCAAAAAGCTGCGGATATTTTTCAAAGATCCACTGCGCGACAGCGTCGGGGTTGTACATAAAAAGCCTGTCGGCGCGCGCCGCTCCAAGCTTTTCGTCCGCATAGCGGCAAAGGTCGGCATTGGCGGGTGCCGCGTTCTCCGGTGCTTCCACCCCCATCGCATAGGCAAGAGCCGCCGCCAACGAATCCAAAGAGTTGGGATTATACATTGTGTTTCCTCCTTACAATTTTCTTATAAAATAATTTTCAACGTCACTCTTGATCTTTTCGGAAATTCCCAAACGCGACGGCAAGCCCCGATCGTTTGCCACACAGTCCGTAAACGAGGCAATATAGCGTGCATCACGCAGGAGGCACTCGGGAGAAAGAATGGCCTCGGTATCAAAGGGCGTATGGATCTGCCCGGTTTCCGCAGGCGCATAGCGTCCAAAGGAAAGTGCGGGAATGCCATGCAAAACAAAGGAATTGGAGTCGCTCGAGCGGATAGCATGTCGCACGTCGGTGGAAAAGCGATGCTTTTTGGAAAAGCGCAAAAGATAGTCTGCCATCCCTTCGTTTGCCGAGGAAAAGGAAACAAAGCCCCCCATGGCGCTCCCCAGCATATCAAGATTGATATTTAAAAGCGTTGGCTCTTCTCTGTGTTGGCGGCAATACGCAAGGGAACCGAGAAGCCCCCGCTCCTCGCTTCCGCACCACAACAGTCGGATCGAATAAAAGTGCGTATGCGTTTTAAAATACTCGGCAAGATGCAACAGGACGATACAGCTTGACATATTGTCATACGCCCCCACGGAAAGCTCTGTGGAATCGTAGTGTGCTGAGATCACAAGCATCTCGTCGCTCTCTCCCTGAAGGTCGGCAATGAGGTTGTGCGACCTCTCCATGGTTCGCGTTTGCGATACCTGAAGCTCTGCCTCTCCACCGGATCTGATCAGAGAAAGCGCATCCTCCGTGCGAATGAGCACTCCGGGCAGCATACGCTCCTCATCCAAAGAAAAGCGACGCTCGCGACGGTCAAGCGCTTTCGTGGCATACGCAACGCTTCCGTAGGAGCAAATAAAACCGCGCGCCCCGTGAGAAAGCAGTTGATCATAAAGCTTATACCCCATCGGTCTTTCGGTAAGAACGATCTTATCTCGGCATTTTTTTAAATCGCGCTCCTCAGTGGATCCAAGATAACAAAGCTCCCCCTTTGCCTTCCCCCAAAAGCCGAGGATCGCGCGTGCGGGGATCTTTTTCCCATCGACCCAAAGAGCGGTCTCCCCCTCCCTGTACGAGGGCACGTCAAAGGCTTCGAGCTTGGCAAAAACCCCAAGGCGCTCACAGCGTTCCTTCAACTCAAGGGCACATCTTGCCTCCGCATCGGTTCCGCCCACGCGGACATAGGCGGTATCTCTTAATATTTTTTGTATTTCCCTTTGGTTCATAAAATTCTTAATACTCTTCCTTCTTTTTTCTTTCGGGAATCAAAAAGATAAAGACAAGCGAGGACAAAAGCAACAGCATGGGATAAAACATATTGGCAATAACGTCAAGGGCACCGATCGTCGCTCCCATGCCGCTTGCCGCCGACAATGCGACCAGCATTTGCGCACCGTAAGGCAAAAAGCCTTGAACGATGCAGGAAAAGGTATCCAGGAGCGATGCAGTCTTGCGCGCGGAAATACCGTGATCCCTTGCCATGTCGGAGGCAATGGGATTTGCCATCACGATGGCAACCGTATTGTTTGCCGTTGACACGTCCATCACGCCGACAAGAAGCCCGATACCAAGCTGACAGGCACGCTTGCCCCGGAATACGCGGCGGATGCCGTAAAGGAGCGCATCAAACCCACCGTTTTCACGCACAAGGGCACAAAGGGCAGAAACCAGAACCGCAACCATTGCTGTTTCAAACATTCCCGAAGCCCCCTTCCCCATATTTTCAAGAAGGTCGGGAAACGAGACCGCCCCCGTAGCAAGCATGATCACACTGCCCGAAAGGATCCCCGCGAGGAGGGTAATAAATACGTTAATGCCCACAATGCCGCAAAGGAGCACCAAAAGGTATGGGATCACCTGAATAAGATCATATTCCTGTGTTTCCATCGGGGTAATATCCGCACTGAAGGAAAGAAATGCGATCAGTGCCAAGGTGAGGATAGCAGCGGGAAGAACGACCCCAAAATTGGTACGGAATTTATCCTTCATAGCACACCCCTGACCGTTGCACGCCGCAATGGTGGTATCCGAAATAAAGGAGAGATTGTCACCGAACATAGCGCCGCCGACGACGGTTCCCACACAAAGCGCGGGAGAAAAGCCGGATACCACCGCCATGGAAACTGCGATCGGCGTGATCAGCGTAATGGTTCCCACGCTGGTCCCCATTGCCGTGGAAATAAAGCAACTGATCAAAAAAAGCATGCACACGGCAAAACGGGGAGGTGTGACCGACAAAACAAAGTAGGCAACGCTCTCTGCGCTCCCACGCCCCACAACGCCCACAAAAATGCCTGCCAGTAAAAAGATCAACAGCATGGTAACAATGTTTTTGTCCCCCACGCCCGCGCCCATAATAGAGAGCTTTTGATCAAATTTCACGCTTCGGTTTTGGAGAGTTGCCGCCAGAAGCGCCACAAGAAAGATCACCACAATGGGCACCTTGTAAAATCCCATGGGTATCTTCATCACGTACTCAAATACGATGCCGAGCGTCAAATAAAGAAACACAAAAATCCCAATGGGCAACAGCCCCCAAGCATTTCCCTTTTTCATGTAAAAAACCTTCCTTACTTTTTTCTAACCTATTGTACCATCAATCCCCTTTTTTGTCAACGGTGTCTCCTTTTTTTACAAAATAAAAGCCGTTTGCCACCCAAATCGAACGGCAAACGGCTCTTATCAAATTGTAAAATTACACTCTCTCGGAGATCACGTCACGCTCGAACGCTTCAACGTCGCCGTACCAATCGTCGGAGAGCCCTTGACGGCGGAGATATTCCTCCCAAATGCCGCCCATGGGCAAGAACTTGAATTTTTCATTCAGATACATGATCTTGGTAAAGTTGTTTTCATCCTGCAAGCGCGCAAGCTCCTCGTTTGGAAGAAGAAGTGCGTACAAAAGCGCCTTTTGCATGGACCTGACACCCGTGACCCAAGCCGAAAGACGGTTGATACTGGCGTCGAAATAGTCAAGTCCGATGATCACTCTGTCGTCCGCATGGCTGCGAACGATCTCCTTTGCGATCTCCTTCAGCTCGTCGTCAAGGATGACTACGTGGTCGCTGTCCCAACGGACAGGACGGGAAACGTGAAGTGCTACCTTTTCGTGGAAGGCAAGCAGAGAGGGGATCTTGTCGGATACGACCTCGGTGGGATGATAGTGACCCGTGTCCAAAAGACAGCAGATCCCCTTGGTCGCCGCATAATTCTGATAAAATTCGTTATTCCCTACGGTATAGCTTTCAAGACCGATTCCGAAAACCTTGCTCTCCACCGCGGGAATGACCCATTCGCGGTCGTAATCCTCAAGAATTGCGTCAAGAGATGCCTTCAGACGCATTCTGGGAGAAAGTCTGTCAGCGGGGATATCCTTATATCCGTCGGGGATCCAGATGTTGACAAGGCAAGGGCTGTTCATTGCCTTTCCCATCTCGGCAGCGATACGAAGGCACGCCTTACCGTGATCGATCCAGAATCGTCTCGTCTTTTCATCGGGGGAGGAGAGCGAGAGCCCATCCTTCATCATAGGGTGCGCAAAAAACGTAGGATTGAAATCCACGCCCTCGGCACCTACTTTTTTGGCAAGAGATACCCAAGGCTCAAAATATTTGTAGGTATACGCGTCGCGGTCTACCTTGCCCTTATCCGCTCCCAAAAAAGCATAGCAAGCGTGAACGTTGATGCGCTTTTTGCCGGGCATCAGAGAAAACGCTCTTTCAATATCCGCAAAAAGCTCTTCGGGCGTTCTTGCACGTCCGGGATAATTTCCCGTCGTTTGAATACCGCCGGAAAGAGAGTCGCTTCCGTCAAAGCCGATCACGTCGTCCCCTTGCCAGCAGTGAACGCTGACGGGAATATTTTGCAAGCGCTCCATCGCCCGTTCGGCGTCGACACCGTTTGCGGCATATATTTCTTTACATTGATTATAGTAAGACATCTATCTCACCTCAATCGTCGAGAACGCCTTCCATCATGGTAAGTCCCCAAAGCTTTGCAAGTCCTCTGATAACCTCATCGGGGATCACGTTAACGACTCTGCCAAGGGAGAGCATATAGATCTGTGCGGTCTTTTCAACGGTCTCAATAAGTCCAAACGCCTCGTCAAGGTTTTTACCCGTTCCGTAAATGCCGTGGTTCGTCCAAACCACAAGACGGTGGTCCTTCATCTTCTCGGCGGTTGCGATACCGATCTCCTCGGTTCCGCAAATCATGCAGGGAAGCACACCAACGCCGTCGGGAAATACCACCACACACTCGGTATTGGACTGCCAGAGCTTGTGTGTAAAGTCCTTTTCATCAACGGGGCAAACGGTGTTCATTGCGATGGTATAGGTGGGGTGAGAGTGCGCAACGACACGGTGCGCGGGATCCACCTCAAGACGCGCGATATGGCTCATCATATGCGCGGGGAACTCGGAGGTAAACTTGCCGCCGTCACGGAAGCCCCAAAGAAGCTCTGCGGTCGTACCGTCCTTGGCAATTCTTACGATACCAAGGTTGGTCTCGGGATCCTTCGTTACGTTTTTGAAGTACTTGCCGGTTCCGGTAACAACAAAGATCTTACCTGCCAGCTTTGCAGCGTCAAAGCCCGTAGGAATGGTTCTGATCACGTGATCAAGATCAAGGTATTCTGCCACTTCCTTTTCATCCAGCAAGCAGCTGATGTTACCGCCGTTTCTTTCGTCCCAGCCTTGACGGTACATATTTGCCGTGGTTTCGCACATTTCCAAAATAAAGGGAGCCGTTAAAATATTCTTCATTGTTTTTTCTCCTTTTCTTTTGCGGTGTTCCGCATTGATTGATTTTATTATATTATAAATGATCGAATTTGTCAATATTTGATTGCAATATTGACAAACGATCAAGAATAGACTATAATATGATTAAAAACGATCAAAAGGAGCGCATAGCATGGCAACCAACGAACGGCACGATCACATTTTAAATATCATCAAAAATCAAAAAAGCGTTACTGTGGGCGAATTGACCTCACTCCTTTTTGTCAGCGAGGCAACGGTAAGAAGAGACCTCTCCGAAATGCAACGCCTGGGGCTGATCGAGCGCACGCACGGTGGCGCTGTGATCTCAAGCAACGCCGAGGAGATCTCACATTTTGTTCGCATGGTAAAAAACGCCAAGGAAAAGGAATACATCGCCTGCCGCGCTTTGGAGCAACTTCCCCACTTTCACAGCGTTTTTATCGACGGCTCCAGTACGGCACTTGCCCTCTCGGAGCGCATGAATCTTGAACACAAGACCGTTGTTACCTACAATCTGCAAACGGCGCTCCAGCTTTCCAAAAAACCAAACGTTAATCTTATTATCCTTGGGGGAGCTGTGCATTACAACACCGTTTCCGCCACGGGAGCATGGACCGCCAAGCAGGTAAACGAATTTTGTTTTGACCTTCTGATCTGCTCCTGCTCCGCCATCCGAGGAGAGGAGGTCTTGGAAAATGCGGCAGATCAAAAGGAGATCAAGCAAAACGCCCTTCAAAAAAGCGCCTTTAAGATCCTTTTGGCAGATCACACCAAGTTTACGGGCGGTGCGATCTATAAGTCCTCCTTGCTTTCGGACTACGATCTGGTCGTTACCGACCGTGCACCTGTGGGCTTAGCGCCGAGCGACCGTCTTGTGTGGTAAGACGTATAAGAGAATAAGCGTTGGACAAACGACAATTGCGTTTGCCCCAACGCTTATTTTCTTATAAAACAACCTTAAAACCAATATGTGTGCTGTCCTTTTTATACGCCGTGATCTCCCCCTTGTGCTTTTCTGCGATCGCCTTTGCCATAGAAAGTCCAACGCCGTAGCCACCCGTAAATCTTCGCGCCTTGTCAGCACGGTAAAAGCGGTCGAACAAACGGTCAAGCTCAATTTCATCCACGCCAGAATATGTATTCTCCACTATCAAAGAAAGGTGTCTTGCGCGACGGAGCGTTATACGGATCTCACCGCCATTGTCGCAATACTTTACGGCATTATCAAGAAGCACGGATATAAGAGCGGAAAGAAGTTCCTTGTCTGCTTTATATCGAAGCGCTGGCTCCACATCTGTGATCAGCATCTTGCCCATGCTCTCTGCCATCGGCTTAAACTCCGATGCTGCCTCGGTCACAAGAACGCTGACCTCAACCTCCGTAAGTTGCAAACTCCTTTCCTCCTCGTCCATACGAGAGAGTGCGACCAACCGATTTACAAGCTCGGTCATTCGATGACCCTCCGCGCGGATATCCTCCAGCCATTCGTTTTTTCCAAGCTCACTTTCGGCAATGTCAAGGTTGGCAAGGATCAAGGTCAACGGCGTTTTCAATTCGTGATTGGCATCGGTTACAAACTGCTTTTGCCTTTCGTAGCTTTCGGCAATTGGCTTAACTACTTTCTTTGAAAAAAGAATAATGAGAAGCAGCACAAGCGCGGCGCATCCAAAAAGCACAACCCCCGCGATCGTCATCGACTGCATCAAGGAGGCTCGGCTCATACTTCCGTCAACAAAAACAACACCCTTTCCAAGATCAGTAGAAAACGCCTTGTAGCGATAGTTTGATATCCACCCACGCTCCGCTCCGCCTTCTACGACCCTTCTGGCATAGTCGATCGCTACGTCCTCGGTAATAGAATAGATAGATTCGGTATTGGTTTTTGCTACCTTACCCTGTTTATCAAAAAACACCGTAAAGTGCCGTGTCGCAAATGGCGTTTCGGAAGTGATAAACTCAAAGCTCGGTTCCTCACGGGGCGGCATTTTATCGGGAGGCGGCTTTGCCTCCATAAATCCGGGAAATCTGCCTCCCCCCTCGGAAACCCGATCGGCTAAAATATCCACGTTTCGGTTCATCGAGGAAATATTCAAAAAAAGGATCACCAAAAACACCAATGCAACAACCGCCAGAACCGATGCCGTGCATATCAAAATAAATTTGCGCTGAAGTTTGTAGATCATACCGCCACCCCCAAAACGTATCCTGCATTGCGCATGAATTTGATCGTCACGGGGGATGAAATCCTTTCAAGTTTCTTACGAATATTGGAGACGTGCACCCATACCACACTCATATCCACGTTGGTATCCCACCCCCAAATGTGCGTGATCAACTGTTCGGCAGAGGTGATGGCGTTTTGATTTTGCATCAGCATTTCCATCACTTGAAACTCCTTGCCGCTTAAGGCTTGCGTTCGACCTTCATACGTAAGCTCATACGTGGAACGGTTGAGTGTCAGCTTTTCAAAGGTAAGCAAGTCGGGGGTAAAATTGTCTTTTCTGCGCAGCATCGCGCGAACGCGGGCAAGAAGCTCCCCGGTAGAGAAGGGTTTGGGAAGATAATCGTCGGCGCCGGCATCCAGGCCTTCGATTTTTTGCTCGATCTCGGTTCGTGCCGTCAAAAAGAGCGCCGGGGTTGTAATGCCGCTTGCGCGGAGCCTTTTTAGCAGGGTCACGCCGTCCATTCCCGGCATCATAACGTCAAGCACCAGCCCGTCGTATTCGTCCGAAGCGGCATAGTCGAAGGCGTCCGTACCGTTGTCCACGCCATCCACCGCATAATGATTCAATTCAAAAATATGAACAAGGCTTTTGAGGAGTCGCACGTCGTCCTCTGCAATCAAGATCCGCATTTCCGCACCTCTTTCCTATTTTGATGTTTTGTATGATCCGGGTTGATACAGAAACAAGTGAAATTATGAATTTACCGAATAATCCTTTTTAAATCCGTGGGCATCGAAAATCTGCCATTTTCCAACGCCAAGGCGTCCGATAATGGCTTTCCTTTCCTCGGCGCATAGCTTTGGATCGGTATCGACCGAGGTCATTAAAATAGGGGCATATTGATTGTACTCGGCTTGTTCCGGGGTTAATCCGTGTACGTTGACGTATATATCACCCGTAAATGCAATATGTTTAGCGTAATCGATCAATACGATCTCTCCGGGCAAGTGTCCACCCTTTCCTTCATAGACCTCAAAATGCAATTCTCCAAAATCAAAAAATCCGATTTGGGTGAGAGGCTCTGTTAAGTGTTCAATATCGTTTCCTAAAATTGAGATCTTGTCCGGATTGGGGGCTTTATATGAAGTCAGAATTTTGCAGATATTGATATACGGCTTGTGCAACGGATTCTTTTCTCTGTAACCGTCATTTCCAAGATATTCGTTTTTCAGGCAAAAAGCCGTTTTGGGGCTTGCTATAATTTCATCAAACAGGGGGAGCAGACCGCAGTGATCAACGTCTGCATGGGTTACAAGGACCGTTTTCTTTATCTCGTCAAAATCAGGAAGGAGCTTTCGAATGATCTTTAGCATTTCATCGCTGTAACAAGCATATCCACTATCCACAAACAAAACGCGATCGTTGCTTTTGAGGATGATCGTATTACTGCCACAAGGCGGTTCTATCAGTATGATCTCGGTATTGTCCGTTATTTTGTGATTGCTGACCCTCGGTACAAAGGCTCTCCCTTTGGATGCGCCAAGCAATTCTGCAAATTTACTGATACTGTCAAAGGTTCGGTATGGAGACAAGCCTTTCTCGTCGAGCGTTTGCATAGCAAGGTTCACGTGCACCAACAGTGCACGGCTCACTTCCTCGGAAAGGCCCATAGACTGTGTCAGCCCCATAACATAGGTGCTATAGAAAATACTGTTGTCATAAACCTTTTCCGAACTGTTATAGTTGATAACGCGAACCTTGCACAGCTTTTCGGCCTCCCTAAGAAATTCGGAAATCTTGTCAACGTCTTCAACGTATAAGCCCATTTTGAAGTATTGATGATCTGTGCCGTTTTCCTGAGAGCTGATATAAGAAATATTGAAATTAAAATTGCTGATCAAGGTCAGCACCTCGGTAACACTGCCGGGAACGTCCTCAAGGCAGAATTCGATGAGCACAACGCTTGTTTTGTTTGCATTGCTTTGCAGATATCCTATTTTCTCAAGCTCTTTATCCGCTTTGCTCAACTGTTCTTCGGTGCCTTCTGCATCTATAAAAAGCGTATGAGAATCAACCGCCTTGTTATAGCTTACACGGGTAATATTTACACCTAAAGCAGAAAAACATTTACTTGCTTTTAAAAACGCTCCGATATCATCGGGCATGGAAGTTACGTAGGTTTTTTTCAAAGTATATCACCTCAATTCTGCACAACTGTTTTCATTGCCGGATTCTGCATTTTACGATGGCTTCGGTAACGCCCGTTAAAACAAGCGCTCCGTTTTGGTTGTATGCTTCTATTGTGAGCTCGGCCAAACCATTTTTCATGCTTCTCTTTTCGAGCCCTGTAATCGTTGCTTTGCCCGTCAGAACATCATCTGCAAATACAGGCTTCAACCATTCAATTTTGGTAGACTTTCCGGCAAGAAGCGCATCCCAAAAAAAAATCCACCTCAAGATATTTTGCCCACACCGACAGAAAGGACATGACCCCCGGGGCAATCAGTTTTCCAAAAGGCGTTTTCTTAGCATATTCTTCATCGGTATGAAGCGGAACGTTGTCGTAATCACGTGCGAAAGCCAACATCTTTCCTTTTTCAATAACAGCAGGATCGATATTGACCTTCATTCCGATTTTTAAATCATCAAAATACATTTTTACTTCCTTCTCCAATAACGATTTTAAAAACATCTGGGGATAGTATACCAGAAAGCAAAAATGTGTGCTCGCACAAACATTTTTGCGCCGCCGTCAAGACCGCGGGCGCACGACAGTGCGCATAGGGCGAAGCCCAAAGGCTTGCTCCGGCAAGGCTTTCTGCGGATATTATACCACAATCTTTCAAATATTGCAATTGATTTATAAAAGAAGTCATCGGTGCCTTTCAATTCCAAGCCACACCATTTTCATCAAGTGCGACCGTTGCCGAAGACTCGGTGCTAATGCTTGGGGAAGTGTCGCCAAGCACGATCACGTATGCCGACATGGAGGCAGGCATTTTGATCGTTGCCGTTTGATCTCCAATTTCTACCACAAGGTATTCCCCCTCGGAAACCATGCACTGTGTGGATCTTCCTATGCTTGTAAAGTTATCACAGTGCGTCGCCTCGCCCGACATCCCTCCGCGAACCATGATAGCAACTACAGCACCGCCCGTATAAGCATACCCCTGCTCGGTATCGATCGCAGAGTTTCCCCCCGAGGTGGAAATAACCACCGTATTCCCTCCGGAAAATACGATGCCCTCATACGGGGAACGGCTGTTAGAGTCGATCCCGTCGCCCGAACAATAAATATACAACACGCCGCCGCTGATGGCAACTGCCGTCCCCGCGGTCGTCGTTGCATTAACGCCGTCATCCTTAGCGTTGACCGACACGTGGCCACCCGAAATGTCGACCGTTGCCCCTTCAAGCCCTTCATAAGCATTGGTAACGCTGACCATCCCTGCCAAAACCGAAAGCACGCCGTCCGCATGCAAGCCGTCGTCATTGGAATATACCGTGATATTGCCACCTTTTATTGTGACGTTGCCAAGAGGCACAGCACCGTTTGCAAGCGCGGTATCGCCATTTGCGTGAATTGCATCGTCGTAAGACTTAATGCTGACCGTTCCCGTGTGGATAACGATCTCATTCGCCGCCTTGATGCCCTTTGCGGAGTGATCGGATTTTTGCGAATTACCGCCAAATCCGCCCATACCGCCTCCGCCGGGACGGCCGCCACCCATTCCGGGGAATCCGCCTGCACCTTGCTCCATCGAATAATTCGTCCATCTTACATCAAAAGACGAACCGTTTTCGGTGAGCTCGATCAAGTCATAGCTTTCGTTGACGGAAACGACCTGCGAAGCTACCGCATATTCGCCGTTTTCGGGCTTCTGACCGGCGGTGTAAGCAAAGACCTGCATCTTGGTGTAGCCCGTGGGCTTATCAACTTCGTAAACAAATCCCATAGCGACCTGCTGCTCCTGTGAGCCGGGCTTGCCGGGTCTGCTGCTTCCGCCGGGCTGCTTGCCGCCTTGCATACCGCCGCCAAAGCCGTCGGGAGGTG
>JAZNEQ010000050.1:0-2357 GCA_045588715.1 Eubacteriales bacterium
AAAAACGACCTTTACGTGTTTGCGGGGGCTACGCTTCCGTCGCTTCCGTACACGGGTGATTTTTCAAGCGAGGCGGGGGAGATCAACTCCAAATACGCAGCCCTCGTCGACGTGGAAAGCGGTAAGCTTTTGGCGTATAAAAACGCCGATCAAAAATTCAATCCCGCGTCTCTTACCAAGGTCATGTCGCTGATTGTCATGTGCGAAAAGCTGAAGAACGAGGATCTCGACCGCGAGGTGCTGATGTCGGAGGATCTTTTAACCTACGTTACGTCGGGAAGCTATGCGGGCACGACGCGCAGCTATTTTGAGGTTGGCGACAGCGTAAAGGTAAAGGATCTTCTTTACGGTATCGGAATCGTTTCCGCGGCAGATTGCACCATGATGGCGGTACGCTATCTCTTCCCCGACGATAATCTTCGCCGTGCCGAGGCAAGGTTTGCCGATTGGATGAACCTGAAGGTGGAGGAGATGGGACTTAAGAATACGCATTTTGATAATGCCATAGGGCACGAGAGTGACGAAAACTATACCACTGCCTCCGATATGGCGGCGATCATTGCGTACGCCCTGGAGTGCCCCTTGATCGAGGACATCCTCTCTTTTTCAAAGCCGTATAATTTCCGTGTTAGCTGTATCGAGGATGGGGAGCCCACCTCATACAAATTTACACATTACAGCACGCTTTTCAACGTCAATCCCGAACGCTCCAGCCGAATTCGCGCGTATGAAAACAAGTTTGGCGAGTTTTCGCTTGCGGGCGGTGAATTTTGCGGCGGAAAAACGGGTACGCTTGGGGACAGTCCCAACTACGTGTATTCGCTTGCCAGCTTTGCCCGCATTGACGGAAGGCTCTACGTGCTGGTTACGGGGGAAACGACCCTCTCATACGGCATGATGGTCGATGCCAAAACCATTTACGAGGGATATACAAAATAAAAAACGTCTCCTTGCCGCCGCTTTCTGCATATACTGCAGAGAGTGTGAATGCGAGCAAGGAGGTTTTTTATGTTACTTACCAAAACGTACAACCGCGAGCGCGCGGTGGAGTATGCGCGCAGATGGGCGCTGGATCGCAATCCCTTATTTATTGATTTTACGGGGATTGGCGGCAACTGCACCAATTTTGTGTCACAATGCGTTTTAGCGGGCTGTTGTACCATGAACTATACGCCTGACTTTGGGTGGTACTATATTTCCCCCGAGGAGCGTGCCCCTGCTTGGAGCAGCGTGGAGTATTTTTACGATTTTTTAACAGAGCAACAGGATTTTAAAACCGCCAACGGAGGAGTGGGACCCTTTGGGCGCGTGGTCGCGCGTGAGATGGCACAAATTGGGGATGCGGTACAGTATGCGGATGCCGGTGGTGATTGGTATCATACGGTCATTATTACAAAAGTCGACGGAAACGAGATCTACGTCAGCGCCCAGTCGGACGACGCGCTTGACCGCCCCATCTCCTCCTACAATTTTGCCACCGCAAGATTTTTGCATATCGAAGGGGTTCGCTTGGCACTTGAGGACGATGCTTGCTTTGAGATCCTTTTGAATGGAGGCAACGAGGGGGAATAAGGATAAAAAACAGGGGGACACAAATGCGCTCAGCGCTTTGTCGATCCCCCTTGTTTTTTATGCTTCGATCTGTCCTATCAATTCTTCCAAGGAGTGCCCCTCTCCGAGATAGACGTCGGAGGAGGCGCTGAGGCGCTCTTGATGAAAGTTGTTTTCGTCGTAAATGCCAACGGTCAAAAAGCCGGCGTGCTTTGCCGTTTCAATGGCGACGTAGGAATCCTCAAACACACAAAGTTCACCCTCGGAAAATCCGAGCGCGTCCTTGGCAAGGAGGTAAATGTCGGGAACGTCCTTATTTTTGCCGATGTCGGCACAGGAAAAAACCTTGTCAAAATATTGGTCAAGCCCAAAATGCGAAAGCACAAATAAAATCACGTCCTTTTCCGTGGCGGAAGCGATGCACGTGGGGATCCCGTTTTTTTTCAAGTGCTCCAAAAGGGAAAATACACCGTCCTTGACCGTTACGTCGTTTTTGTAGAAGTCAAGCACACCCGCGTTCGAAAAGGCTCGGAACGCCTCGTCGGATATCTCAAGCTTGTAAAAGCTCTTTACCAGCCTTTGCGCCTCGACAAAGGTCATGGTTCTTACCGCCGCATCTACCGTTTTATCGGGGGCAAAGCTCTCGTCGCCGAAAAAGGCTTTTCCAAGCCGTCTCCAATATCCTTCCCAAAAGGTAAGGGAATTGATCAGCGTTCCGTCCATGTCAAAAATGGCACCCTTGATCTTCATTGACGTTTCTCCCGTTGGATTTAAATAATTTCGGCAAGGGCAGCGATGTCTTCCTT
>JAZNEQ010000051.1:0-13062 GCA_045588715.1 Eubacteriales bacterium
CTTTGCGTTTGCAGGATCGTTTGCGATCTGTGCGAGAAGGATGTTCTTCTCGGACTCGATCACGTCTGCGGGAACCTGAGTTCTGTCGAGGTAAGGCGTGGGATATGCACCGATCTGGAGTGCGATGTTCTTTGCAAAAGCTGCGAAATCAGCATGATCAGCAACGTTCGTCTCGAACTTTGCGATAACACCGATGGAGCCCGTGCCGTGAATGTAGGTGCTGGTAATACCTTCAACCAAAACAAAACGACGGATGGTGAGCTTTTCACCGATCTTAAAGATCATTTCCTTGACCTTTGCGTCAACGTTCATCTCATCGTCGTACTTGCAGTTCATCAATGCATCGATGTCGGCAGGCTTCTGAGCAATGATAATCTTAAGAAGATCTGCAACGAATTCCTTGAAGGACTCGTTCTTTGCAACGAAGTCGGTCTCGGAGTTTACCTCGATCATTGCGGTATAGTTGCCATCCTTAAGGATCTCAACAACACCGTCAGCAGCGATTCTGGTTGCCATTTTGGACTCTGCCTTAAGCTCGCCCTTTTCACGAAGGATCTTGATTGCAGCCTCAACGTCGCCGTCAGCCTCAACCAAAGCCTTCTTACATTCCATCATACCGATACCGGTTCTCTTACGGAGATCCGCTACGTCTTTTGCCGTAATATTAGCCATTTGCTTTTTCCTCCGAAAATGAATTATTCAGCGTCGTTTGCAACAGCTTCCTCTGCTGCTTCCTCGGGAGCCTCAGCGGTTGCTTCCCCCTGCTTGCCCTCGATGATCGCATCTGCAAGTGCAGCGGAGATCAGCTTGATCGCACGGATCGCATCGTCGTTACCGGGAATTACGTAGTCTGCATCGTCGGGATCGCAGTTGGTGTCAACGATCGCGATCACCGGAATGCCAAGCTTCTTAGCCTCAAGAACTGCGTTTCTCTCCTTCTTGGGGTCAACGATGAACACTGCATCAGGGAGACGGTCCATGGTCTTGATACCGCCGTAGCTCTTCTCAAGGTCGAAGATCTCCTTCTGCATGGTAGCAACTTCCTTCTTGGGAAGCAGATCGAAGGTGCCGTCCTCCTGCATTCTGTACAGGTCGTTCAGACGGTTGATAGACTTCTTGATGGTCTTGAAGTTGGTCATCATACCGCCGGGCCAACGAACGTTAACGTAGTACATGCCGCAACGGGTAGCCTCTTCCTTGATCGCCTCTGCAGCCTGCTTCTTCGTACCGATGAAGAGAAGGTTGCCGTTGTTCTCGGAAAGCTCACGAACAAAGTTGTAAGCTTCTTCAAACTTCTTTACGGTCTTCTGGAGGTCAATGATATAAATACCATTTCTCTCGGTGAAGATGTATTCCTGCATTTTAGGGTTCCATCTTCTGGTGTGGTGTCCGAAATGAACACCTGCTTCAAGCAGCTGCTTGATAGAAATAACAGACATTTGAATGTCCTCCTTCGGTTTTTCCACCATCGCAACGCAGTTGCCAAAAACCGCAAAACGCGGCACCGATGCAACGCTCGTCCGATGTGTGTATTTATATTCTTGGCGATTTCCGCACAAGTGTCAATATTATATCACAGTAAAAAACGGTTTGCAACACAAAAGTTGAGTGTTTACATTTTTTTTACAATTTGGAATTCTCAAAAACGAAAATACTTCCCTTTTGGCTTTTGGCACATGCAACAGGAGAGATCGGAGGGGGTAAGTCGTACCAGGATGGTATCCTCACCAAAGCACTCGATCTTATGCCATGGAATGACGATATCATCCTCTCTTCCCAATCCGAAAAAGCCGTTGCAGCCCGTAATCAGAAGAGCCAGTATTTTTGCGTCCTCGCGGTCAAATTCAAAATCCGAGGCATAACCCAACCTTGTTCCGTCACACAAATTGATGATCTCCAGCTTTCTCAAATCGGCAGTACTGCAGCGCTTCATAAAAACCCTTCCCTTCGCGTTCAAAGTATACAGGGTATTATATGCAGGTCAAGGCGTTTACTTGGCTGTCCTATTAAAAAAAGAAACAAAATATCCCGAAGCAAGATAAAGCACGGGGAGGAGCGGGAGGGCGATGACGGTCGCCGTCGTCCAGCTTCCAAGCCCCGTAATTTCTCCCAAAGGGGGAATCAGCACCGAAAGAGGGATCAGCACCAAAACGGGCAAAGCCCAGTACAAAAGCTTGCGGGCAAAACTTCCCCTCATCTCCCGATCGCAGACAGACGTCCCGATCCGGCAGAGGAGCAAAAGCTCAAAAAGGATCATTTCAACAAAGGTCAACGTATGCGCCGCGTACACGTCGGCAAGCCCCGTCCAGACAAGGATCGACGTAAGCAGTGAAAATATAAGTGCGGCAACAAAAACGGGGAGCCAAGAAGTCCTGTAAAAGACAAGACGTTCCACGGTCTTCTCACCGATCCTCACGTGCCTTTTCAGCGTCTCCCTCGGAAATTTGACGCGGAAGCACATAAACAACACGAGAGTATCGAGAAAAAACCCTGCATAAAGAATCTGCAAAGCGCCCGGAAGCCCGATTCCAAGAAGCGTTAAAAAGACGGCAAGGAAGATGCGAAGCATATGCGACGGAACGAGATAGGAAAGCAAAAGAAGCACACGCTTTGCAACCGTGCGACATTCAAGGAGCGCTTCCGTAAGGGATGCAAGCCCTCCTCCCTTTGCATTTATGCAAGGAGCGATCACATCGGCACGGCGGCGCACAACTGCAGAAGCCGCAAAGGAACCCTCCCCTCCGTCGATACTTTCGGATCTTGCAAGATCCTCCCTCGTTTTTTTGTGAAGATCGGTAAACGCCGCGGCAACGGTAAACGTCGCCTCCTTCAGAAGATAGCGATTACGGGTTTGACCGATCAGAACGCCGACCCGTTTGTGCTTGCTTTGCAGCTTTGAAAGAAGTCTTGAAAGCACCGCGGGCGGAAACCCGATAAAAATGCGATAGTCCTCCAAGAGCGTTTCTTCAAGAACGTCCTCGGGATCTGTGCATACCAAAGTCCCGCCATCAACACCGCACGCCTCGGCAAAGGCGCGCTCGTAGGCAGTATTCCCCTCAAAGAAAAAGGTGGGACGGATACCGCATTCCGAAAGCATTTGGATACGTTCCCGCGTGCCCTCCGGGATCCGCTCACGTGCGGCCATAATCCCGATCAGGGAAAGCGATCCGTTTTCCAAACGGCGCATAGCAAGCGTTACGCGACAAGCATCCAGGCAGGAGGATCTCACGAACGCACGAAGCTCTTTTTTGCGTTCCTCTGTAAGCGGATGCATTCCGTTTCGGTCCTCGTATTGCATACACCCGTCAAGACGTGAAATATCGGAGGAAAAAAGGAGCGTAAATCTTGAATTTTTCATCTCCACCGAAACGTATTCGGTATCATCCTCGGCACTCTTGTACGAGGATGCATGGATCAAACGGATATCCAGCGCGTCGGTATCGTATTTGCAAAAGCGTATCAGCTCCGAAGTATAGGTGTCTCGCTCCGTGAAGAAATTGGTCGCTTGAAGTCCGATTTTTTGGGCGGACGCCCGGGAAAGAAGCACAAATGCCTCGCAAAGCCGGTACACCTCTCCCCTTCTCTCGGTATCGGACGCCCCCACCTCGGAGGACCCAAGAGCCGCAGAATGAAAGTGAAGTCTGGCATCGGAAAGAAATCCGTGTCCCACAAAGAACAGGTCGGTCGCACAGCAAAGCTTGTCCGCACTGCCCCGGCCCTTGAATACCACGGCGTTTTCCTCCTCGAATTGCTCCATACAAGAAAGAGACACACGAAGGGAGATCAATCGAAAGCCAAGCATCAAAAGCATTGGCGAGGACATTCCCGCGATAAGACACAGCGGGAAGAAAATATCCGGAATCCCCAGGACATCAGGTGCCGTCAGCACACCGATCACACTCAAGGGGAGTAAAAGCGCAAGCATTAAAAAGCCGTAAGCGCGAAGATAAGAACGAAGCTCGCGAAGGGCATCCTCTTTTTGCGCCCCCCCGTTTTTCTCCGCGGGAATGTGAAACTGCTCCATCGCGCCAAGGAAGCAGAAGGCACCCGTTTCCACCGCAACCGCACGCGCGCTTCCTTCAAGGATCTCAGAGCCGCCGTAAAGCATGTTTTCGCAAAAGGGAGCGCGGTAGAGTTCGCCGTACGCATATTGCGCATCGCAATTTTTCGGCAATTCCGTATATACAGGCAAGCCCTTTTCATCGGGCATAAGGGTCAGCACCCTTAGCTCGTGTGCGGAAAGCAATCTGCAATCGCAGGGAACGACGTCCCCGCTTCTGAAGAGCAGGATATCCCCCGGAACCACGGTGCGCGCGCTGACCGAAAGCTTTGCCCTTCCGCGAAGAACACATACGTCGGGAATACGGTATTTTGCAATGCTTGCTTCATTCTTTTTGATCCTTTTGATGCTTATAAAAAAATGCACACCGCACAAAAGAAGCAAGGCACACATCAAAACGGAAACGGGGAGCGGTAAAAAAAGAACGGAAAGAAGAATTCCCCCTAAAAAGAGAAGACAGGCGGAATCCGGGATCAGCATTCTCCGATACGTGCGTCCGCTTCCTCGTGGCTCGTCAAAAAGAGTGTTGGGACCGTACTTCTTCAAACGCGAACGAGCCGCCTTTGGAGAAATTCCGCAGGCGGCGTCAGTATGCAATTGCTCTATGACCGCCTCAGGGGTCATTCGATACCATTTTGCATTCCGTTTGTTCATAAAAGCTCCTTACATACAGGATACTGTCAAGCTGTCACCGTCGGCATCGATCCTTGCCAGCGTAATGCCGCGCGTATAGTCTGCAATGATCGACTCCGCCAAGCGATCCTCGATCTCCTTTTGCACAAAGCGTCGCATATTGCGAGCCCCGTACTTTGCGGAGAAGGATCTTTGGGCGATCACGCCAAGCGCCTCTTCGGTATAGGAAAGCTCGATCCCCTTTTCCGAAAGCGCACTTTTCAGTTCCTTCATCAAAATATCTGCTATTTTTTCAAAATCATTCACATCCAGGGAACGGAAAGTGATGATCTCATCCACTCGGTTCATAAATTCGGGGCGTAAAAAGCCCTCCAGCGCCTTTTGCGTTTTCCCCTCGGATGCTTGGGAGGCATCGGACGAAAATCCAGCAAGCGTTGCCGTACGGTCAGAGCCTGCATTGGTGGTCATTACGATGACGGTATTTTCAAAATTAACGGTCTTGCCACGCGCATCGGTAATCCGTCCGTCGTCAAGGATCTGCAAAAGAATATTGAGAACGTCGGGATGTGCCTTTTCTATTTCATCAAAAAGCACGATGGAGTAGGGTCTGCGGCGGATCTTTTCGGTCAATTGCCCTGCCTCGTCATATCCGACGTATCCGGGAGGCGCTCCGATAATTCTGGAAACAGAATGTTTTTCCATAAACTCGGACATATCCAGTCTGATCAACGTTTCGGGAGAACTGAAAAGCTCGTTTGCCAGTGTTTTGACAAGCTCGGTCTTTCCAACACCCGTAGGCCCCGCAAAAATAAAGGAGACGGGCTTTCTCTTATAGGAAACGCCTGCGCGATTTCTTTTGATCGCCTTTGACACCGCCTCTACCGCACGGTCCTGACCGATGATGCGCGCCTTGAGACGGGATTCCAGTCGGTCGATCTGAGCAAACTCATTCTCGGTAATGCTGGTAGCGGGTACTCCCGTCCACAGCTCGATCACGTTCGCGATCTCGTTTTCGGTCAAGGTCACGTTTTTCGTTTCGGGCTCGATGGCGGACAGGCGATCGGAAAGAGAAAGCTCCTCGGAGCGAAGCTTTGCGATCTCCTCGTATCTTCCCGCCTCCACGGATTCGTTCCCTGCGATCTCCGCTTCAAGCTCCTCCCTTTTCTGCTTGAGATCAAGCAGCTTATCACGGATCCTGTAGGATTCGTTTAAAACGGCGGAGGAAAGAGAAAGAGCCGACGCTGCCTCGTCCAAAAGGTCGATCGCTTTATCCGGCAGATAGCGATCGGTAATATACCGCTCGGAAAGAATGACCGCGCGGCGCAAAACCGCATCCGGGATCAGCACGCCGTGAAAGGATTCGTAATAGTGCTTGATCCCTCCCAGCATTTCCATGGTCTCCTCGATCGAGGGCTCCTCTACGGTCACGGGCTGGAACCTGCGTTCAAGCGCCGAATCCTTTTCAATGTATTTCCTATACTCGTTCAGAGTGGTGGCACCTATGATCTGCACCTCCCCGCGAGAAAGCGCGGGCTTTAGGATATTGGCAGCGTTTACGCTTCCCTCCGCTTCGCCCGTACCCACAATATTGTGCACCTCGTCAATGACAAGGATCGCGTTACCGAGTGTGCGTACCTCGTTTAAAAGTCCGAGAATACGGGACTCAAACTGACCGCGGAACTGTGTCCCTGCAACCAGTGCCGTCATATCCAAAAGGTAGATCTCTTTTCCCAAAAGCTTATAAGGGACGTTACCGTCGGCAATTTTGATGGCAAGTGCCTCTGCGATCGCCGTTTTACCAACGCCCGGCTCACCGATCAGACACGGGTTGTTTTTTTGTCTGCGGCAAAGGATCTGGATCAACCGCGCCAGCTCTCGCTCGCGCCCAATGATCTTATCCAGCTTTCCCTCGCGTGCGTACTGTGTCAGATTGCGGCTGTAGGTGGGTAAAAACTTCAGTTTTTTCTCTTCTTTGCTTTTCTTGGGGGGACGCTTGCCCTCCTCTGCGCTCTCCTTTTTTTCGGCGGGCTTTGCGTTTTCGTTTTGAGAAAGAAAGCCGGCGTCACGGAAGAGCTTTGGAAGATCGATGGCGGGAGCACCGCCGTCTTCGGTATCATCGCAATCCGAGGGCGTTGCCTGCTCCAGCATCGAAAGGATCTCCTCCTCGGCATTCTCCAAATTGTCGGGGGAGATCCCCAACTGCCCGATCACGTTCCCCATCAGATTATCAATGGGAACGCCAACCTCCTTTGCACACTTGATGCAAAGTCCCTGGGTGGATTTTTCTCCGTTTTCCATTTTCGTAACAAACACAACTGCCATACGCTTATGGCATCTTGAACACATAACCATGGGATCTGTATCCGAAAAAAATCGGTTCCTTTCCTCTCCGCTCTCGCTCCCCCGGGAGGCAAGACAGCGAAGAATGTTTTTTCGTCCGTATCATCTGTCAAAAATTTAAAAAGCTTAAAAAAGCACAATTACAAAAGCCCTTTACGATCACGGAGGAGGCATACCATTCCGCATCGCGAACAAGCAATTTGATAAAAAAAGCAACGATCAAAAGGCAAACGCTTCCTGCAAGAGCACCCCATACACCGCCCAAAAAACGATTGAGGGCTCCAAGCGGTGCAATTTTTTCGACCAATGCCGTCCCGCCCCCCGCAAAAAGACGCAAGAGAAAAGCGGAAAGAAAAAATACCGCGCCATACCCAAGAACCGCCGAGAGGCCCGATGAAACGGGACGAGAAAGCGCCAAAGAAAGGTGCGCTGTCACGCGTTCCTTGGCACCGTTTTCCAAAAGAGCAAGGAGTTCTGCTCTTCTCCCCTCCCCAATCAAAAAGTTTGGAATACGCGCAAAAAAGGCTTGGAGATCGGCGCCCCCCTCGTTCTCGGAAAGAACGTGTTCAACCGTCCCAAAAATTCCTTGGTAGACCCAGCGGTCGACAAAGAGGTCGCCCAAGACGTCGGACAGAATACCGCCGAAGAGAACGGCAGCGGCAACCGACAAAAGAAGAGAGAACGAGCGCACAAAGCTTTTGATAAAGCCGCGGTTGAATCCAAAGGCAATGAATACGAAAAAGACGAGCACAAAAAGAATGTCAGCGAGGATCGCGTACGACATTTTGAAAGCTCCTTTCGGGAAGATCAGTAAAACCCGACGTAGACAGCCTTTCCGGAGGAGCAGCAAAGAACCTCGTTCTCACCGACTGCGAGAAGCACTCTTCCGTCCGTCACACAAGACACGCGATCAATGGATCTACTCTTTAAGCGAAGACGGCTTACTCCTGTAGGAGTCGTCCAAAACACCGTGTTTTCGGTGTATTTTAATTGCCCGAGCTTCTCCAAAACGGTCTCATTATACACTATTTTGCCGTTTTTGTCAAATACTATTACCTGCGTTTGCTCCGAAACCGCATTTTTTTTGAGAGAGATCGCAATGCCGCTTTTTCCAAGATCCATAGCGGTGAGGTTCATTCCGTCAAAGAGAAGCGCATCCCCGCTCTCCCGCCCCTCCGTTGTGTAGAATACGACGCGATCGCTGCAAAGCACGGCAAGCTTCCCTCCGTCTGTAAACGTGCAGGAGAGCCCCATGGAGGAAGAGATCTTGCCGTCGAAAAGGTGCTTCTCCTTCCCCACCTCTGCAATTTTGAGCCTTGTGGCAAAGGACCCCTCCTTCGCCGTAGTATAAAGAATACCGATGTGTGTTCCTTTAGGATTGAGGGCTACGTCCATCACATATTCCTTAAAATTGTAATATGCGGTGCAGTTGAATTTACTGTTGTAAAGATAGACCACACTGTTATGGGTCTTTGAAGCGGAGATCAGGGCGAATTTTCCGGAATCGGAGACCGTAGCACCCGTAATGGGATATTCCGTCGTATCCGAATGGATCTGAACGTCGGAATTATACAGGGAATACCGTGTGCCTCCCGACTCGTACACAAGAAAATATTTTCCCGCCGACATTACCGTGGGATTTCGATAACTGATGGGAACGCTCAAAATTTGTCTTCCCGTGGCAGAAAAAACGGTAACGGAGGTATTCCCGGCAACTGCAAGCCCCTTTCTGTAAAGTCCAAAGCTTTGCGCTTCGTCTGTGGGATAGGTCAGAGAATCGGTTTCGAAGATATCGACCGCATCAGCTGTGGCACCGAGATCCTTAAAAAAATCGTAAAAATTGCGGTAGGTGATCAGATCGGTATTGGCAAACATGGAAAGAACGACAAAGGAAAAGAGTAAGAGATACAAAACGACCTGTGCAATTCCAAAACGCACCGATATGTTTTCATAGTATTCGTTTCTCGGCTTGTCCGATTCGATCGACAGTGTCTTTTTCTTTTTGCCAAGCAGGCGATCAAAAAGCTTCATATCGCTCCTCCTTTCCGTGTTTTTTATTTTCTTTTGTCCTCTTCGTTATAGGTCACGCGCTCAAGGTAAAGACCACAGGCAGGCATAGTCATTCCCGCCAGAGAGCGGTCATGCGCCTCGGTAATGCGCGGAATATCCTCCGGTGCGAGCTTCCCCTGTCCTACCTCAAGAAGTGTCCCCGCAAGGATCCGCACCATGTTGTAAAGAAATCCGTTGGCACAGAAGCGAAGAAGCAACACATCCCCTTCTCTTTCCACCTCGACCCGTGTCATTGTGCGCACGGTAGAGGTAACCTTTGAGCCCTGCGCCATATACGAGGAAAAATCCATCGTGCCGACAAGGTATGCGGCGGCACGGCGCATTTCGTCAAGTCCTTTGCCGTCGATCTTTTTGGGAAGGTGTGCCGCGCGATTTTCGTAAAAAGGATTGCGGACGGGAGAATTGAGGACACGGTAGACGTATTCCTTTTGTGCAACGTCATACCTTGCGTGAAAGCCCTCACAGACCCATTCCGCGTCGTACACGGCGATATCCCACGGCAGATGCGCGGAAAACGCCTGTGGGATCTTACCTACGGGAATGGCGGTGTCCAGCCCCGCGTATCCTCTGCGTGCCACCGTGGCGCAAAACATGTTTGCGTGTACGCCACTGTCGGTGCGACTGCATCCCACGATATCGCATTCATAGCCAAAGAGTGTGTGCGCCGCCTCGTTCAGGCGTTGCTGGATGCTGACGGCGTTGGGCTGTACCTGATACCCACAATACTCCGTCCCAACGTAACGTATTTTTAAAAGCAGCTTCATCATATCACTTCATTACGTAGCCAAAGGCAACGGTGTTGAGAAAAACGATCCCCACTCCCAAAAGAAGGATCAGCCCCGATGCCACGACATCGCGCGCATGGCATTTCAATGCACGCAAGCGCGTTCTTCCCTCGCCGCCGTGATAACAGCGACACTCCATAGCATTGGCAAGCTCGAGCGCGCGGTTGATGGCGGAAACAAACAGAGGAATTAAGATCGGGATCAGCGCCTTGGCGCGCCGAACCAAGCTTCCGCTTGAAAAATCCGCGCCTCTTGCCTTTTGGGCGTTCATGATCTTTTCGGTCTCCTCGCTAAGCGTTGGGATAAAGCGAAGCGTGATCGACATCATCATGGCAAAAACGTGTACGGGAACGTGCAGCGCCTTTAAGGGCGAAAGCAAGGATTCCAAGCCATCGGTCAGGTCCATGGGCGTTGTGGTGTAGGTCAGAAGAAGTCCGGTTCCCGTCACAAGAGAAAAGATCCGTAAAAACATGAACGCGGCATTCCAAAGCCCCTCCTTGTAAATGCGGAGGATCCCCCATTCCACAAGAGGCGCCCCTTCGCCCTTCGTCCAAAAAATGTTAATAAGAAAGGTAAAAGCAATGATGATCATAAGCGGTCTTATCGAACGCAGGATCACCTTTACGGGAATGCGCGAGAGCAGGATCATCAGAAAGATCGAAACGACCAAGGTCAAAAAGGAAACGGCACTTCTGCAAAGGAAGGTGCAGACCGTGTACAGAACCGCCATAACGATCTTGATACGGGGATCCAGGCGGTGCAGGGGTGAATTCCCCGGATAATACTGTCCAAATGAGATGCCCTTCATCGTGTGCCCTCCTCAAACAGTTCCCGCAGAGAGGAAAATGCTTCCTCCACGGTGTAAATATTTTTGGGAACGGGGAGTCCGCGCTGACGCAACAGCTTTGTAAGCCGCGTGATCTGCGGAATGTCAAGCCCTGTCCCCTCCAATTCGTCGACGTGCGCAAAAACCTCCTCGCGACTTCCGTGCAAAAGCACGCGTGCGTTTGCCATCACAACGACGTCGTCGCAATATCGTGCCATATCCTCCATGCTGTGACTGACGATGAGAACGGTCGAGCCTGTTTTCCGCTGGTACTCGCGGATCCCATGAAAAATATACGTCCGTCCCAAGGGGTCAAGTCCCGCCGCGGGCTCGTCGAGCACCAGCACCTCGGGTCTCATTGCGATCACACCCGCAAGCGCGACGCGTCTTTTTTGCCCTCCGGAAAGATCGAAGGGAGATTTTTCAAGCAAGGATTCGTCAATATCCGTAAATTCGGCAGCCTCCATCACGCGCTCGCGGATCTCTTCCTCGGAAAGACCCATGTTTTGAGGTCCGTAAGCAATATCGCGGTATACCGTTTCTTCAAAAAGCTGATACTCCGGATATTGCATGACAAGACCCACGCGGAAGCAAAGCTCTCTTTTCTTTTTTTTCAGCTCCTCTGCCATCGCGCGCTTTGCGCGGCGTGGAGAAAGAGAAGCGTATTGGGGTTGCGAACGCCATTCCTCGAAAACGTCCCCAACGCTTGCGTTGATATCGCAACCGTCCAAAAAGACCCGCCCCTCACTTGGGCTTGAAAGTCCGTTGAGAAGCTGCATCATCGTGGATTTTCCCGAGCCCGTATGCCCGATGATCCCCGTAATGCAACCTCCGCGGATGCCAAGCGTTACGTCACAAAGCGCACGTTGCTCAAAGGGCGTTCCCGCGCTGTAGACGTAGCTTACGTGTTCCAAATAAATTTTATCCATTCAGAGCCTCTTACGATTTTGAAAGTTTGTTATACGCCGCTTCCAGCAATGCGGCACATGCCTCGGGGGTGGCGATGGCATCCCCGGGTAGGTCGATCCCGGCTTTGCGCAACCGCAGGACAAGCTCGGTGCATTGCGGCACCTCAAGTCCCGCCTCGGTCAGCTCCTCGCGTCTTGCGAACACCTCGTCGGGGGTGCCCTGCATCAGAAGACGTCCGTCATTGATCACAATGATGCGGTCTGCCTCTGCCGCCTCGCTCATATAGTGCGTGATATTGAGCACCGTCATTCCACGCTCGCGATTGAGCATGCGGATCGTATCCAGCACCTCGCGGCGCCCGCCGGGGTCGAGCATTGCGGTCGCCTCGTCGAAAACGACGCATTTCGGCATCATGGCAAGGATCCCCGCAATGGCAACGCGCTGCTTTTGTCCACCCGAGAGCCTGTGCGGCTCGTGATGGGCATACTGCGTCATACCGACCGCAGCCAAAGCCTCATCCACGCGGCGGCGCAGCTCCGTTCGTTCGATCCCCAGGTTTTCTGGACCGAAGGCAACGTCCTGCTCTACAAGCGTGGCAACCAACTGATTATCTGGATTTTGAAAGACCATACCCACGTTTTTTCGGTGCTCGAGCAAGGTCTTCTCATCGATGTTGGGATTTGAGAGGTCAACGCCGCCAACCGTCAAAACACCGTCTGTCGGTTCAAGTATCAGATTTAAGAGCTTTGCAAACGTGGATTTCCCCGATCCGTTATGACCGAGCACCGCCACGTATTCCCCCTCGCAAATATCCACCGAAAGTCCTTGCAAGGCGGGATGCGCTGTTTTCTCTGTCCCCTCCTCGTAGGAATAGGACAGATTTTCTGCATGTATATAAACGTTTGACAAGTGTATTCAGTCCTTTCCCAAAATCACTTTTTGAAAAACCAGCGCGAGCTTGCGCCACAGGGCAAAAACGCCCCCGTTTGTGTAACTCGAAGTCCAAGCTCCCCCGATTCGATCTCACCGCCAAAGCGCGAACGCACCTTCAATTCAAGGAGATAGCTCATCGTCAAAGGAGAAAGCCCTGTCGTGTAGGAGTTGACAAGGAAGAAAAGCGGCTTGTCCGAAAGCAGCCTTGAAGCAAGCGCGATAAACTCGTCGATGCTGTCCTCCAGCTTCCAAACCTCTCCCCCGGGACCGCGACCGTAGGAGGGCGGATCCATAATAATTCCGTCGTAGAAGTTGCCGCGGCGGATCTCACGCTCAACAAATTTTTTACAATCGTCCACGATATAGCGAATGGGTGCCTCGGCAAGTCCGGAAAGCGCGGCGTTTTCCTTCGCCTGCGCAACGATCCCCTTGGATGCATCCACGTGCACGACAGATGCCCCCGCGTGCGCTGCCGCAACCGTAGCACCGCCCGTATAGGCAAACAG
>JAZNEQ010000052.1:0-17979 GCA_045588715.1 Eubacteriales bacterium
ATCCTAAGGTGTATTACGACAATTACTATGACCGCGCGGGCAACGAATCGCGTGAAAAGGAGCCCATCAGCGCCGACCAGGCACTGCAGTGGATGCTGCTGTGCGAGGTGGAGCTTGCCAAGCGCGGACTTCAGTTCCACGATATGGGGCACGGATGGTCTGCAATGGCGTTTGACGGAAATACGACCGCGGGCTGGGCAGGAACCGATCCGTATGATTTTCCTCCCGAGCTTGGGGAGTACGTGGCAATGTTGAACGGCGAGCGAAAGCTCAAGGGCGGCTCGGCTCTTATGACCAACTTCTGTATGTCCAATCCCGCGGCACGGGCAAGAACGGCGAAAAAGGTCGCGGACTATGCCGAAAGTTCTTCCAGCGTGGATCTTCTTCACGTTTGGCTTGCCGACAGTAAGCACAATCACTGTGAGTGTGAGAATTGCCGCAAGAAAACGCCCAGCGACTGGTACGTTGATTTTCTCAACGACATCGATGCCGAGCTCAAGGCGCGAAATCTTCCCACCCACATTGTATTTATTTGCTACGTGGATACCACCTGGGCACCCATCGTCTCCCGACTCAACCATCCCTCGCGGTTCTCTTTGCTTGTTGCCGCGATCTCGCGCAATTATACGGAGTCGGTCTCTCCCGTACTGAACACAAGCATAGAGCTCCCGCCCTATGAGCTTAATAAGTCTCCGCTTCCCAAGAGCGTTGACGAATACCTCATGCACGCCAAAAACTGGATAAAATGTTGTCCTGTGCCCACGCTCGCATACGAGTACCACTTCCTGTGCGCACAGTACCAGGATCTTGCCGCTCTGCGTGCCGCCCGCATCGTCCACGAGGACGTTCGCGGCTATCGCGCCAACGGTCTTGACGGTATAATTGAGGATGGCTCACAACGTTCCTTCTTCCCGACGGGCTTTAATTTTTACGTGTACGCAAGCACGCTGTTTGATACCTCGGTCGATTTTGAAAAACTCAAAGAAGACTACTTCAGCCATGCCTTTGGCAAGGATTGGAGAGAGGTAGAGCAGTTCCTTAACCGTGTGGGTGAATTGGTGCCCTTCGGTTATCTGTACGGAAAAATGAGCAAGGACCCCGCAAAGGGAAGCTATTACAATCCCGAGGTTGCCATAGCGGCAGAGAAGATCCCGGCTCTTGTCGAGGAGTTTTCCGCTTTTGTCGAATCGCACAGGGCTTGTGAGAAGAGAGCCGAGACGGTATCCTATAAGCTCCTTCGCTACTACCTTAAGTATCTGAACGGGCTTTCCCGGGTCATCGCTCTCAAGGCAAGCGGTAACCACAGTGCGGCACGCGAGGCATGGAAGAGCTTTGCGGCAGAGTGCGGCGCGTGGGAGATCGATATCGAGCGTTGGTTTGACCAGCGGATGTTCCATACGGCACTGACCCCGATCTTTACCGAGGTTGTAAGGGACGAAGTGGTGTTCCAATAAACAAATAAATAAGAAATCTTTTAAAAACTGAGAAAGGGGAACGGAGATGCAGGCTTTTGGCAAAGCAAGATACGTTAAAGCAACACAGATGGCGGAGGATTTTTCGCTTTACGATCCGTTGCCCTTTTTCAGACGCGAGTTTACGGTAGATCAAAAAAAACTTTGCTCGGCACAGCTTTTGATCCAAGCTCCCGGCTTTTGCGAGGTGTTTATCAACGGAAAAATCGTGACCGAGGATAAATTTATAACTCCCATCAGCGATTTTACCAAAATACTGTGGTACAATACCTATGACGTAACGGCGCTTCTGACCGACGGTACAAATACGGTCGGTGTCATCGCGGCAAACGGTTTTTTCAACGAGTCCTTTCCAACTCCTTGGAAATTCCATCTTGCCGCATGGCGCGATGCCCCTCAGTTTATGCTTGCTTTGAAGATCAACGGCGAGGAGGCACTTGTATCCGATGCGACGTGGAAGGTCAGCCGCGAAGCCTCACATATTATTTTCAGTCACTTAAGAAGCGGCGAGCACGTGGACATGCGGCGGTATGACGATGCATGGATGTATACGGGCTACGACGATTCCGCGTGGCAGAATGCCATCGAACGGGATCCCTCTGAAATTACAGGGGAGCTTCGTCTCACACCGTGCCAGCCTGTGCGGGAGTGCGAGCTTCTTACCCCCGTGTCGATCCGTCGGGTGGAGCGCGGCTATCTTGTGGATTTTGGAAAGAACAGCGCGGGGTACATGGAGATCACTCTGGAGGCTCCGCGAGGCAGCGAGGTCGTTTTTCGCTATGCCGAGGAGGTGGATGAAAACGGATATCCAAAGCATAATCAAATGGACAATCCGCTTTACTTTCCCCACAAGGATTACGAATTTATGGTCAACCGACTGGTCTCTTCGGGGAAAAGGGATACCTTTAAGCCGAAATTCTCATACCATGGATTCCGATACGTGCTGATAGAGGGGTTGTCAACTCCGCCGCGAGCGGAGGACGTCCGTGCTTATTTTGTGCATAACGACGTTGCGAAGAAATCCGATTTTGCGTCGGGCAACGAGATCGTAAATTATATCTATCGGGCAGGGATCCGATCAAGCCTTTCAAATATGTTCTGGTCCTTGACCGATTGTCCGACAAGAGAAAAGCTTGGGTGGACGAACGATGCGCAGGCAAGCTGTGAGCAACTCTTGATCAATTTTGATATTCTTCCGTTTTTTAAAAAATGGTTCCAAGATCTTCTTGCCGATCAGATTGAGACGGGGGAGCTTCACAGCGTGATCCCGTCGCCGGGATACGGGCTTGATTGGGGCCCCGGGTGCGATTATTTTCTGTTTGAGCTGCCATACCGCGTATATCTTTATACGGGAGATGCTTCCATGCTGATACAGGCAATTCCGCATTTTGAAAAATACCGCGCCTTTTTTTGCGGTGCGATCGAGCGGGATTATGAGTTTCGCTTGGGAGATTGGCTTGGCGGCGGAAACTCCGCTGTGATCCCCTTGAAATTTATTCGTTCGGTATACTATATCAAGGTGCTCAGGACCATTGTGCTGGCAAAAAGACTTGCCAATGCGGACTGTGATGCCGACGAGCTTGAATTGAAGCGCGTCACGAAGGAATTCACAGAGGAATACCTGACAGAGGCGGGGGAATGTACTGTCAACGAGCAGACCTCCTCTGCCATGATGATCATGCTTGGACTTTACCGTGACAAGGAGGTCCTTTGCCGCCAGCTTGTCCGTGCGGTCGAGCGCGACGGCGTGCGCCTTACCAGTGGAATGATCGGCGTGCAGTACCTCTACGATGCACTCAGCGAGTGCGGGCGTCCCGACCTCGCCTATCGGATCATTACCGAAAGTGAGCCCGGATATAAAACGTGGTACGAATACGGTGCGACCACTCTCTTTGAAAAATGGGAGGGGGTTGATATTCATTCGCACAACCACCACATGTTTTCCAACGTTCTTGGCTGGTTCTTTAAGTCCTTGCTCGGAATTTCTCCGTGTGAGGAGGCGCCCGGCTTTGCGCGGGTGCGTGTCTGCCCGCGGTTTGTTCGTGCGCTTGGCTTTGCGCGCGGTTTTGTGGATACGGTCAAGGGTAGGATCGAGGCGGAATGGCATTGTCATGACGACGGCTTTACTTACACCGTAACGCTTCCCGAGGGAGTGACGGGAGAGTATATGGGACGCACGCTGACGGTTGGAAGTAACGTCTTTTTTATAAAGGAGAGTGATGCTTATGACTGCAATTAAAAATGCAGTGCTTGTCATGCGGGATCACTTTATTCCCGACGCGATGCTTTTGATCGAGGACGGTAAGATCGTGGATTTCGGTGAAATGCGGAGCAAAAAGATCCCGGACGGTTGCGATGTGATCGATGCGAAGGGGCTCTACGTTGGTCCCGGCTTTGTGGATATTCATACGCATGCGGGTGGCAGAGACCTGTTCCGTGAGCATCCCGCCCGTGCCGCGCGCGTGCATCTGACGCACGGCACCACCACGCTCTTTCCCGCACTCTATTTTAATATGAACACGGCAGAGTACTTGGAGGAGATCGAGCTCATCCGTAACACCATGAAGACTCCCGAGGGAATCAATATCGGCGGTCTTTATATGGAAGGATCGCCGTTGGAAAGAGGGCAGACCTTGTATTGGTAGACTACCAAATGAAGGTGGACCGTGTGATACTGAACGGAAGAATTATTTCCCAAAAATAAAGGAGAAATCGGAAATGAAGTTTAAACTGTACGGTGACGGCATTCACGACGATCATCCCGCGATCCAGGAGATGCTGGACTCTGGAATGCAGGTCGTGTATCTTCCCGTGCCCGAAAAAAATTATGTCATTAGCAAAGCGCTTAAGATCCATTCAAGACAGGAGCTTCGCATGGATGCGTTTACAAGGATCTGTCTTGCCGATGGGGCAAACTGCGAAATGCTGACCAACGCCGACCATATCGGCGGAAACGAGCAGGTCAGGGTCGTGGGTGGCATTTGGGATATGAACCATAATAACCAAAAGCCCAATCCCTTTCATTTTCCCGACTCGGATACAGGGAAAACGGTGGAACAATGGATAGAGGACACTCATTTCGACCGAACGGGCAAGGCGCTTCCTCCCTTGTATCGCGGCTTTTGCTTTATTTTCAACGATATCAAACGCTTTTACTTTGCGGATATCACACTGGTAAATCCTGTGGCTTTTGGTATTTCTCTCAACTATATCGAGGATTTTACCATCGAGAATATCACCTTTGAATACAACGAGGGAAGTCCCAAGCTTTGGAATTTGGACGGCATCCACTTGGAGAGATACTGCAAAAACGGCTACATTCACAATCTCAAGGGGGCGTGCCACGATGACCTTATCGCTTTGACCAGCGACGACGTCATGTCAGGTCCTATCGAAAATATTGAGATCGACGGCATTTTTGCCGAGGGCTGCCACAGCGCAGTGCGGCTTCTTTCCCAAACTACCCCTGTGAAAAACGTCAGCATCAAAAACGTTTTCGGTACGTTTTATACCTATTGCATCGTTATCAGCAAATACAAGGATTTCGGAACGGGTGCGTTTGACAACGTCGATATTTCCAACGTTTACGCCTCGCATTGCCCGGGAACCGTTGACGTGCCCGGCAACTACAGTCCCCTCATTCAGATCGGTCCCGATCTGACCCTGAAGCGTCTGACGCTTTCAAACATCCACCGAAACGAAACGAGATGTACCACGCCCACGATCGGCATCAAGGATAAGAGCTTTGTGAAGTATCTCAACGTTTACAATGCCGAGCAGACCAACGCAACGGGCAAGGACGTTCCCTTTATCGGCTTTATGGGAGAGGAGGGAGAGATCGAAAATCTCACACTCCTTGACGTTGATACGGGCGGCGACACGCTGATCTCGCATCCCGAGCGTGTTAAAAACGTAAAGCAGATTTAAAAACGCAATGCGCGCAAAATGATCAAAAACGCAGATTTTGTAATTTTGAGGTAACGTATATGGATAAAAATATTTCCGCCTTGGCTCCGGTAACGGAGGCATCTTTTGCGTTTCCGCATTTTCCCACCGGAATGCAAGCGTTCATTTTTCGCAACTGGGATATCGTTCCCAAGGAACGAATTGCCGCCTGCCTTGGGTGCAGTATAGAGGATGTCGAAAAGCAGGCGTATAAAATGGGACTGCGTCCGCAGGGGGACGTCAGTCAATGGCTTGCCCGGGGCTATATATCGATCATCAAAGCAAACTGGTCACTATTGCCATATTCCCAGCTTTTACAGCTTCTTGGTTGGAGCGAGGAACAGCTTGGAATGGGGCTTAAGGACGAGGATTTTCTGAAATTTAAGCTGGGAGATATCAAACCGTATTGCGACGAGATCAAATATCGGGAGCTGACGGACGAGGAAGCAGAGGCGACCGAACAGATCAGAAGGGTTGTTGAAGAACGTTTTCAGCCTGTAGACGGTGCCAAGGAAGCGTTTAACTTTTTTGATAACGTCCGCCGTCCAACCGTTGTAAAAAAAGCTGACCATTTCGGTTCGGTTTGTATAGATGCTTCTTGGGGAGTGGTTGACAAAACGGAAAACGCGGTATGTGCGCGAATGGTTTCACGGTTCAAAAAAGGCATCAAAGAGCGATGGGGATTTTCTCTTGACGGAAACGAAAAGTGCATCACGCTTTGCCTTTTCGATGAAAAGAAAGAGGAGGAATACCACGAAATAGAGATCACGTCGCAAGGGATTACCGTGTATGGAGCGGATAGTGCCGCCATTCTCAGGGCACTGGTCTACCTTGAGGACTGTGCGAATGCCAAGGGATCCTTTTCCTTTGAGACAGGAAGGATCAAGCGCAGAGCGCGCTTCAAAACCAGGCTTATTTATTCCTTCTGCGGTCTTTACAACGATGCACTGGATACCGACAGTCGGACATGGTGTCCCGATGCTCTTTTGGAGAGCTATTCTCAAAACGGGATCAATGCGATCTGGATCCAGGGGATCCTTTACCGCTTGGCGCACTTTCCCTTTGAACCGTCGCTTTCCTGCGGAATGGAGAAACGGCTTGCAAGACTAAACGAGCTGATCGAACGCTGTGCGGATTACGGGATCAAGGTCTTTCTTTATCTCAATGAGCCGCGCGCGATGGAGGAATCGTTTTTTGAAAAGCATCCGACCATCATGGGGGCAAAAAGAAGAACGCTGCGTTGCATGTGCTCATCCTCTGAAGAGGTTGATCGATACGTGAGAGATGCGGTTGAAAGCATTTGTCGGAGCGCGTCGGGGCTTGGAGGGATCTTTGTGATCTCAGCTTCTGAGAATCTTAATAACTGCCGTGCATGGACGATGGCAGAGGACTGCCCGATATGTGCCGGCAAACCGATCAGCGAAATTGCAGCGCGGGTCTGCAATCGGATCATCGAAGCTGCGCACAAAGTAAATCCCGATCTCAAGGTCATCATCTGGGACTGGGGGTGGAGAAGGGCAGAGCTGATGGATGGCTCCGATCTGGAAGCGTATATCAAGGCGCTTGACAGAAATGCGATCGTTATGAGCGGAAGAGAACGCGGAATTCCCATTTCCAAGGGAGGGATCCCGGGAGAGATCGAGGACTATACGATGTGCGTGACAGGCGTAGGCGAGATGGCGAAGGATGCCTGGCGCTGGGCAAAAGAAAGCGGGCACCGGTCCGCTGCCAAGCTTCAGATCAACAATACGTGGGAATGCTCTACCATTCCGTATCTGCCACTGTTTAAAACCGTGGAAACCATTGTTGATGACGTAGCAAGGGAAGGGGTCGAGCATTTGATGCTCAGCTGGACGCTCGGCGGAGCGCCTTCTCCCAATATTAAGGTCGTTTCGCAGAAATTCTTTGAAACAGAGGGAACTCTCGGAACTGACAACGATATCTATGCTTCGATCTACGGGGCAGACGCTGATACCGTAAAAAAAGCAACCGATCTTTTTTGCGATGCGTTTTTTGAATATCCGTTTTCCCATGGAGGAATCTATAACGGTCCCGCCAACGGCGGTGCCTCCAATCTCCTGTTTGAAAAGGAAAGCGGCTTTAGGGCAACGATGACTTGTTTTGCATACGACGACCTTGTGCGTTGGAGAAACCAATATCCCGAGGACGTATATGAGCACCAATTTAAAAAAATGTGTGATACGTGGTTGGAGGGAATGGAGCTTCTTGCCTCTACGGATGCAACAGAGCTGAAGGATATGGCACAGGCGGTATATATCCAGCTTCGCTCCTCGGAAAATCAGATCAAATTTGTTCGTGCCAGAAACCGGGGCGACCGTGCTGAGATGGCAAACGTCGCAAAAGCGGAAATCCCTCTGGCATCCAAGCTTTGGGAACTGATGGAAAAATATCCGGAGATCGGTTTTGAGGCAACAAACCACTATTACTACACAAAAGGGATGCTTATGGAAAAGGTCGTCAACTGCCAATATTTGATCGATAAGCTTTCTGCTTCTCTTTGAAATGGGAAAAACTGTGGGAGTATTGCTTTTAATATACAAGTACGAAAAAATCAATTACGTGAGAGGTGCAATATGGATATTAAATTGAATTTTGAGGAGTACAGGGATAAGGTCTATGCCTGTTGGATCGGAAAGAACATCGGCGGAACGATGGGGGCTCCTTATGAAGGGACCAAGGAATATCTTGACGTCAAGGGGTATGTGACGCGTCAGGGTGAAGTGCTTCCGAACGACGACCTTGATCTTCAGCTGGCATGGCTGATTGCCGCCGAGCGTTGCGGTGTGACGCGCATCAATGCAAAATCTCTTGCCGAGCATTGGCTGATGTTCGTTTGCCCGCACTGGAATGAATACGGCATTGGAAAAGCAAACATGAAAATGGGGCTTTTGCCGCCGCTTTCGGGGGATTACCATAACGATTACAAGCATTCCAACGGTGCGTGGATCCGTACCGAGATTTGGGCATGTATCAATCCGGGGCGTCCCGACATTGCGGCAAAATATGCGATTGAGGATGCCTGCATCGATCATGGAACCGGTGAGGGAACCTATGCGGCGGTCTTCGTGGCGGCGATGCAGTCGGCGGCGTTTGTGCTGAACGATTTGCGTGCGTGCATCGAGGTGGCACTCTCCAAGATCCCCGCGGACTCCCGTATGGCAAAATCCGTTCGCTTGACCATTGATTGCTACGACAAGGGAATGAGTGCCCGCGAAACACGTGACACGATCCAGAAGTCGAACGCAGATATCGGAGACGGTTGGTTTGAGGCACCCTCGAACGTTTCCTACGCCGTCCTTGGACTTCTTTACGGCGAGGGTGACTTCAAGCGTTCGATGCTCGAGGCGATCAATTGCGGCGACGATACCGATTGCACCGCTGGAGCAGTTGGCGCGACTTTTGGCATTCTGCACGGCACAAAGGCGTTCCCGGCGGATTGGGTGGAGCACATCGGTGACGAGATCGTCACTCTGTCGCTCGATCGCGGAACGTTGGCAGGCGTACCGAAGTCCTGCACGGAGCTGACCCGGCGTGTGGTGGAACTGGCGCAAAGAACCGTCACTGCGTATAACCTTTATCCCGTTTGGAACGGCACTGACACGGTTCGCTTTACCGAGGAGAGCACCTTCGTTCCCGAGAATGCATACGATGTCTTCCTTTCCTGCAATCTTGTCCGTGAGAGAATGGAGGAGCTTTTACCCAATTCCTTTACTGAGACGTGCGACTATCTGCGTGTAACCGCTGTGATGGACGAGGGAGTTGATGTTCTGCCAAACTCGGAACTGAAATTCCGTTTGCAGTTCCGCACGAACAACTATCTGACGGGGGGGACTGTTCCGCTTCGTCTGCACGTTCGCTTCCTTCTGCCCGAGGGTTTCCGCGTTAGCGGAAGGCGGAGCGCTTTCCTTTCGGGATATCAGCCCGATCGTCGTCCCGGCAATGCCTTTGCCGAGGAGGCATACGTTCTGACGCTTGGTGAGAACGTAGAGTCCCGCAACCGCATTGTCGTCGAGGTCACTGCGGACGGACACGTGCAGACCGTTTATCTTCCGATCGTGCTGATTGGCTGATCCCTCGCGCGTACATAAGTTTTTCCGGGTTTATAATATCTGTTGGGGTGCACCCAACGGATATAGCAAAAAAGCCTCCCAAAACCTTATAGGTTCGGTTTTATACTTGCTACCCTAACCGAATGACATTGCCAAGATGCGGAAGACCTTTCGAAACGAGAAATTTCGCCTGCGGCGAAGATACCCACGCCCTGCGCCTTGTGAGCAAGCTCCCGGTCTTAGGCGGGGTATGCGAACCCGATTCCGCTGATGCGGTGAAAAAGCGTTTGACCGATCGGTCAATAACGTGGGTACGAACAAAGCAGATCCTGTGCGCGGAGCAGGTTCGTGGTAAAACAATGTTATAACAGGAATTTCGCCTGCGGCGAAGATACCCACGCCCTGCGCCTTGTGAGCAAGCTCCCGGATCTACGGGCGGGGTATGCGAACCCGATTCCGCTGATGCGATGAAAAAGCGTTTGATCGATCGGTCAATAGCGTGGGTACGAACAAAGTAGATCCTGTGCGCGGAGCAGGTTCGTTCCGTCCGGGTGCGAAAAAGGGGGGGCGGTCAGGTTGACCGTCTCCCCTTTTTGGCACCCGCAACAGGAATCGAACCTGTAACTACCCCTTAGGAGGGGGCTATTATATCCATTTAACTATGCAGGCGTTATTACCACAGTATTATAACATTTCTGCCTTCAAAAAGCAAGCCTTTTTTGAAAAATACAGGCAGATTTTTAATTTTGTGCAATTGTACCAATTTTTGAAAAAAACGAAAAAACGGTTGCAATAGATGTAAAACTGTGTTAAGATATATTATATATAAGCGATATAGGAAAAGATGAAATTTTCTTTTGTCAGGAGGATTTTATAATGGCAGAAATTTCGGTACAATTCAGTAATAAGCTCAACGGCTACGATAAAACCGAGGTCAACGAATACGTGCGCCAGGCAGAAGCAAGGCTTCAGGAAAAGTCCATCGCACTTGCCAATGCCCAGCAGCAGATCGAGGAGCTGGTTGCAAGATTGAACAAGATTACCAGCGCCGACGCCAGTGTCGAGGAAAAGGTGGAGCTTTACGACAAGCTGATGAAAAAGATGGATGGTGACTATACCAATCTCCTTGCCCCTGCCATAGCAAAGGCAAAGTCGATCGAGGCACAGGCAAGAAGAGAATATGCCATCCGTATCGACCAGGCACGCTACACGGCAGAGGGAATTTATACCGAGACTGCCGACAGGATCGCAAAGGTCGTTGATGAGAATCTTGACAGATTTTACGAAATGGTCGATGACTATATCCAGTCCAAATCCGTTTCGGGCAGGGTAAACGTGTTTGTTAAAAAATGCAAGAAAACGGTTAAAAATGCCGTTACGGCATCTGCGCGTGCTTTTGAAAAGGCAAGGCCTGCCTCCGAGACCGATACCACTGATGCGGAATGATTGAGGGGCGGTAAAAGGAAAGCGTATTATGAACATTGGTGAACGAATCAAGGATTTACGCATTTCCAAGCTGATGACGCAAAGCGAGCTTGCAGGGGATCACATTACAAGGAATATGCTTAGCTGTATCGAAAACGGTGCGGCAAATCCCTCGCTCTCCACGGTGCTGTATATTGCATCGCGTCTCGGTGTCCCTGCCGGCTTTCTTTTAGCGGAGGAGGGGGACGAGGTCGTATATCGCAAAATGGGCAATCTTCCCAACATCAAACGCGCCTATACCGAGGGGGATCTGCGTGGGTGTCGCAGCCTTTGCGTATCGACGTGCCCCGATCCCGACGATGAGATTGCGTTTCTGTTGTCTTTTTGTGACACGGGGATCGCGAAGGAAGAGTTTCAAAACGGAAGGCTGCGCTCAGCGTGCCGCTTTTTTGACGAGGCGCTTGGATATGCCGAAAAAACGGTATATCCAACCGAAACCGTGCGCGCGGAAGCGGGGCTTTACTTTCGTTACATGGAGCGTCTTTCTCCTACCTTGTATTCCGATTATCTGGACGGGGAAGCAGCGTTTGCCTTTTGTGCCGACTCGCCATTTGCACGTTACGTAAAGGCGTTGGATGCACAGGATGCGGGAGATGCCTACGCGGTGGAAAGATACCTTGAAAGCAGCGAGGAGTCCTCCTTTTTCCATTTACACGTCCGTGCCCGTTCAATGATGGGGGCAGGAGATCACAAATCCGCCGAGGCGCTGTTACAGCAGCTCTTAAATCAAGAAAATCCCTTAAACAAGATCGAGCTTTATGCCGTTTTTTGCGAGCTGGAGATCTGCTGCCGCGAGAATGAGGATTTTAAAGGGGCATACAACTATGCCAACGAACGGATCCGGCTTCTTGAAGATCTTTTAAAAGAATATTGACGTAAGGGAACCACTATATGAATTATTAAAAATGTAGGTACCGACTGTTGTAATATTCAACAATCGGTACCGCTTTTTTTCTACAATATTATACAAGTAGCCAAAAAAGAAAGAGGTTTTCCAAGACTCTTGACAAATACAAAGAACAGCTGTATAATTGTATACAATTAAGAAGAAAGGAAGGAAAATACCCGATGTTGGAAATTTCTTCAAAAACAAACCTTTTGGAACAAAGCACCTATCGGTATTCCTTGCAGGACGTAGAGGAGCCTAATCTCTATCGCGAGGTCTACCCTTATACCGACGTTCCGCGCGTTGCGTTCAACCACCGTCGCGTGCCGATCGGAATGCCGCAGGATATATGGATCACAGATACCTCCTTCCGCGACGGGCAGCAATCGGTAGAGCCTTACACGGTCAAGCAGATCGTTGACCTGTACAAGATGATGTCGCGCCTGAGCGGTCCTTACGGGATCATCCGCCAGACCGAGTTTTTCGTTTACAGCAAAAAGGACCGCGAGGCTCTGGAGAAGTGCCAGGAGCTGGGGTTGAAATTCCCCGAGATCACGACCTGGATCCGTGCCAGCCGCGAGGATTTTAAACTGGTGCGTGATCTTGGTATCAGAGAGACGGGAATCCTTGTTTCCTGTAGCGACTATCACATCTTTAAAAAGATGAAAATGACGAGAAAGCAGTGCATGGAATATTACCTGCAAACGGTTGCCGATGCATTTGAGGCTGGCGTTATGCCCAGATGCCATTTGGAGGATATCACACGCGCCGACTTCTACGGCTTTGTCGTCCCCTTTGTCAACGAGCTGATGAAGATGTCGAAGGATGCGGGTATTCCCGTGCGCATTCGCGCATGCGATACGATGGGCTACGGAATTCCTTACCCCGAGGTAGCACTGCCGAGAAGCGTGCCCGGTATTATTTACGGACTTCAGCATTATTCCGAGGTCCCCAGCGAAATGCTGGAGTGGCACGGGCACAACGATTTTTATAAGGCGGTTGCCAATGCTGCCAGTGCATGGCTTTACGGCGCGTGCGGTGTCAACTGCTCCTTGCTTGGAATCGGCGAGAGAACGGGCAACGTGCCTCTTGAGGGCATGGTGTTTGAGTATGCTTCCTTGCGCGGCTCCTTTGACGGTATGGATCCCACGGTCATTACAGAGATCGCCGACTATTTTACCCATGAAATGGGATATCAGATCCCGCCCATGACACCGTTTGTGGGAAGAAGCTTTAACGTTACCCGTGCGGGGATCCATGCCGACGGACTCCTTAAGGATGAAGAGATCTACAACATCTTTGATACGAAGAAGATCCTGGGCAGAAGTGCCACGGTCATGCTGGGAAAAACGTCGGGACTTGCGGGAATTGCCTATTGGATCAACGAAAATTACCGCCTTTCCCCCGAAGAAGCGGTGGACAAGAGAGATCCGCTCGTATTGGCGCTTAAGGAATGGATCGATGCCGAGTACGAGGGCGGCAGACAAACCACGCTTTCCGTATACGAGCTTGAGGAAAAGATCGAGCAGCTTTCGGGCAAGCGCTTTCAAAAGCTTTAAGGAGGAGTACCATGATAGAACATAAGACGATATCACTGGCTGAGCAGGTCTTTGAGCGCTTGGAGTCAGACATCCTTACGGGAAAATATCAGCGCGGGGAGGTCTTGACCGAGCTGCGTCTGGTGAGTGACCTTGGCGTTAGCCGTACTCCCGTGCGTGAGGCGATCCGAAAGCTCGAGCAAGAGCATATCATCGAGGTCAGCGCGCGTGGGATCGTGATCCTCGGCGTTACCGAGCAGGATCTTGAGGATATCTTTGCGGTGCGCATGAAGATCGAGGGCATGGCATCCTACCATGCCGCGAAGAATATGACAGACGAGGAGCTTTCAGAGCTGCGCGAAACACTTGAATTACAGGAGTTTTACGTTGGGAAGAAGGATCCCGACCGCATCAAAACCATGGACAGCCGCTTCCACCAGCTGATCTACCGCTTTTGCGGAAGCACGGTTTTGTTCGATACCTTAATGCCGCTTCACAAAAAGGTACAAAAGTATCGCCGCGCCTCGGTGGAGGACAACACACGTGCACAGCAATCGGCAAAGGAACATCGCGCGATCTATGAGGCGATCGCCGCACACGATGCCGAGCTTGCCGAGCGGCGTACCACCGACCATATCGCAAATGCTGCCGGTCACATTTTGAACAAAGACTAAGGAGAAGACTATGGGACTTACCATTGCACAAAAAATTATAAAGGCGCACCTTTTGGAAGGTGAAATGATCCCCGGAAGTGAGATCGCGTTGCGCATTGACCAGACACTCACGCAGGATGCCACGGGTACGATGGCATACCTCGAATTTGAATCGATGGGGATCGAGCGTGTCAGAACCGAGCGAAGCGTGGCGTACATCGATCATAACACCCTGCAATCGGGCTTTGAAAATGCGGACGATCATCGCTTTATCCAGTCCATTGCCAAAAAGCACGGCATTTATTTCTCTCGTCCCGGCAACGGTATTTGCCACCAGGTACATCTGGAGCGCTTTGGCATTCCCGGCAAGACCCTGATCGGATCCGACAGCCACACGCCCACGGGTGGAGGCATCGGTATGCTTGCCTTTGGTGCGGGCGGTCTTGACGTAGCGGTTGCCATGGGCGGCGGCGCATATTATATCACCATGCCAAAAATGATCAAGGTCAACCTTACGGGTGAGCTTCGCCCCTTTGTAACGGCAAAGGACATAAGCCTTGAGATCCTTCGCATTCTCTCTGTAAAGGGCGGCGTCGGCTATATCGTAGAGTGGGGCGGCGAGGGCATTCAAACGCTGTCTGTTCCCGAGCGTGCCACCATTACGAATATGGGAACCGAGCTTGGTGCCACCACCTCTATTTTCCCCTCCGATGAGATCACGCGCGACTTCCTTCGTGCCGAGGGGAGAGAAGGGGACTACGTGCCGCTTGAAAGCGATGCCGACGCGGTATACGATCGCGTAATCGACATTGATCTTTCCTCTCTCAAGCCGCTGATCGCTTGCCCCCATATGCCCGACAACGTGGTGTCTGTCGATAGCTTGAAGGGCACTAAGGTCAACCAGGTCTGCATTGGCTCCTGCACAAACTCCTCGCTTCTTGATATGCTGAAGGTTGCGGCTCTCCTCAAGGGAAAGACCATCAGCCCCGAAGTCAGCCTTTCCATTTCCCCTGGTTCCAAGCAGGTGCTTGCAATGCTTTCCGATTGCGGGGCTTTGTCCGACATCCTCGCGTCGGGTGCACGTCTTCTCGAGTGTGCGTGCGGTCCTTGTATCGGAATGGGCTTTTCTCCCAATTCGGGCGGTGTCAGCCTTCGTACCTTTAACCGCAACTTTGAGGGGAGGAGCGGAACCGCCGATGCGAAGGTATATCTCGTTTCTCCCGAGACTGCCGTTGCGGCAGCGTTGACGGGGGAGATCACCGATCCCATCCTGCTTGGAGAGATGCCCGAGATCAAAATGCCCGATGCCTTCCGCATCGACGACAGCGCCATCATTCCTCCTGCCGATGCGCTTGAGGCAAAGACGCTTGAGATCTTGCGCGGTCCCAACATTAAGAAATTCCCCGAAAGCTATCCGCAGGAGGATTCCATCAAGGCAGAATTGGTGCTCAAGGTTGGCGACAACATCACCACCGACCACATTATGCCCGCGGGTGCGAAGATCCTGCCGTATCGTTCCAACATTCCGTATCTGTCGCAATATTGCTTTGGCGTTTGCGACAAGACCTTCCCCGAGCGCGCTAAAGCTGCGGGAAGAAGCATTATTGTGGGTGGCTCCAACTACGGTCAGGGCTCCTCGCGTGAGCATGCGGCGCTCGTTCCTTTGTATCTTGGCGTGCGCGTGGTCATTACCAAGAGCTTTGCGCGTATCCACGTTGCCAATCTGATCAATGCGGGCATTATGCCCTTGACCTTTAAGGATCCTGCCGATTACGATAAGGTAGGGGAGGGCGACGTGCTTTCCATCGACCGCGTATGGAGCGGTATGGATACGGGTGTTATGACCCTTTGTAACGAAACGACGGGCGAGAAGATCGAATTGTCCTGTGCCTTTACCGATCGTCAAAAGGCGATCTTGAAGGCAGGTAGCCTTTTGGCATACACCAAGGAACAGATCTGATAAGGAGGAAGATAACCGTGGAAAAAATTCAAATGAAAACGCCGCTCGTTGAAATGGACGGCGACGAAATGACAAGAATTTTGTGGAAGATGATCAAGGACGAGCTCTTGCTTCCCTTTGTCGATCTAAAGACAGAGTACTACGATCTGGGACTTCCCGAAAGAGAAAAAACAAAGGATCAGGTCACGCTTGATTCTGCGTATGCAACCAAAAAATACGGTGTTGCGGTCAAGTGTGCAACCATTACTCCCAACAAACAGCGCGTTGAGGAATACAGCCTTTCCGAAATGTGGAAGAGTCCCAACGGAACTATCCGCGCCATTCTTGACGGCACGGTCTTCCGCACGCCGATCTTGATCGATAGCATCCGTCCCTCTGTGCGCTCCTGGAAGCGGCCCATCACCATCGCGCGCCATGCCTACGGTGATATTTACAAGGCGACCGAATACCGTGTTCCCACCGAGGGGCGCGCCGAGCTCGTCTTTACCGATAAGGACGGGAACGAGACCTTCCGCGAAACGATCTACGATTTTGAATGCTCCGGCGTTTTGCAGGGAAGCTACAATAAGGATAATTCTATTCGCTCCTTTGCGCATTCCTGCTTCCAATATGCGCTGAACACCAAGCAGGATCTGTGGTTCTCGGCAAAGGATACCATTTCCAAGCAATACGATCAAACTTTTAAGCTGATCTTCCAAGAAATTTACGATACCGACTACAAGGAGAAATTCGAAGAGGCAGGCATCACGTATTTCTACACCCTGATCGACGATGCGGTAGCACGCGTCATTCGCAGTGAGGGCGGTTTTATCTGGGCTTGCAAGAACTACGATGGCGACGTCATGAGTGACATGGTATCCACCGCATTTGGTTCTCTTGCTATGATGACCTCTGTGCTGGTATCTCCCGACGGAAAGTATGAGTACGAGGCGGCACACGGCACGGTCACGCGCCACTACTACCGCTATCTCAAGGGAGAGGAGACCTCCACAAACCCCATGGCAACCATTTATGCTTGGAGCGGTGCATTGCGCAAGAGAGGCGAATTGGACGGCCTTGACGCTCTTGTTTCCTTTGCGGACGCATTGGAGGAGGCGTGCATCGATACGCTGAACCAAGGTACGATGACCAAGGATCTGGTAGGTCTTGTGATTCCCGGAACCAAGACCACCGCGGTCAACTCCCGTGAGTTTATTCAAGCCATTCGTACCAATTTGGAAAAGAAGATTTCTTAATAAAAAAGAATACCGCAAGCCGAACACACGGCTTGCGGTATTCTTTTTATCGGCGTCCCGAGCGGTCGTTTCGGCTTCGGGATTGCGTTCTCATATGGTCGGGGAGCTCTACTTTGTTGCTAAAGTAGCGATCCCATTTGTTTCTGCGTCGCCGATACAAAACGTATTCCACGGTCAGATAGGCGGCGACCGCAACCACAAAAAAGATCACGCCTGCGCGGATCGCGCGGTTTTTGCTCCAGGAGGAGATCACCTTCAAGCTACTGATCACCGAGCTTCTTACGGCTTCATCGGCGGTGTAGAGTGGAACTGTACCAAGCACGCGATCATCATACAGCACGGCAACGTATCCGACAAACTGATTCTTTTGTACGGGTGCCTCCAGCTCCGTTTGGTTCAAACGAATGCTGTAGGTGATCTCTTTGCCAATTTCTACACCACGAGGAAGGTATGCGTAAAGCGATTCCTTGGCGTAGACGGACACCTCCGTCGTCATATCCGATACGGTTACGGGAATGGTACAAACGGTAGTGTTGGGAGACATGACCTCCATATACGTGTAGGTGTCATAGACCCAATCGATCAGGCGCGTTGCCACGCGGTAGCCGTATTCGATATTGTCGATCTCTTTTCCACCAAGTACCACGCATAAATAGCGCTCGCCCTCGTACTCGGAGACTGTGATCACACAGTTCCCGTCCTTTGTGGTTGTTCCTGCGCTGATACCACGGCAGT
>JAZNEQ010000053.1:0-12736 GCA_045588715.1 Eubacteriales bacterium
CGTATAGGAGGAGTGATAGAGCGCAAAGCGCGGGTTGTCCGTCATACCGCCGTCGACGGAAACGTAATTTTTATATCCGGGGATCCGTTTGACAGTCCCCACGGTGTAAAGCGTCATGCCCGCATCGGCAACGATGCTGCGTCCCGGCTCCATCAGGATCTTGGGCATAGGAAGCCCCAACGCTTCGCACTGTGCCCTCACGGCGACCCCCACCTGCAAAATATTTGCCGCAATGTCGATTTCGGGATGCTCCTCAAGATATCTGACTCCGTATCCGCCGCCAAGGTCAAGCTCTGACAACACGTACCCGTGTGCCGCCTTCATTTTTGCCGCAAAATCGAGCATGATCGCGGTGGAGCGCAAAAAGACGTCGGAATCAAATACTTGCGAGCCCACGTGGCAGTGATATCCCGCAAGGATCACGTTTTTCTTGGAAAGCGCCAAAACGGTCATTTCCTCCGCCTGCCCCGTCTCTATGGCAGAGCCAAACTTGGAATCGACCTTGCCCGTAGCAACCGCCGCATAGGTATGAGGGTCGATTCCCGGGGTGATGCGCAAAAGGATTTTTTGTGAAATGGCACGCTCGCCCGCAAAGCGATCGATCGCATCCAGCTCTTCACGGTTATCTACGACAAAATAGCCGATCCCATGCTCCATCGCGTAGGTGATATCCGCATCGGTCTTATTGTTGCTGTGGAAATAGGCGCGCTCCAGGGGGAATCCCACCGCCGCCGCTGTGTGGATCTCGCCGGAGGAGACTACGTCGATCCCCATGTTCTCTTCCTTCATAATGCGGTAGATCTGCTTGAAGGATGCCGCCTTGCTGGCATACAGAGGCGAAGCATTTTCGCCAAACGCCTCACGCATTGCCGCTTGGTAGGTCCTGCATCTTTCACGGATACGATCCTCGTCAAGAAGATAAAGGGGGGTGCCGTAGCGCTCTGCAAGAGAGACGGTATCCTGACCGCCCAGTGCGAGATGCCCCGCCCCGTTTACAGAAAGGTTGTTACAAATCATAATTATTCCTCAAAGGTCATTGGAATCGATCATTTTTTTCATATCGTAAAGTCCCACGGGCTTTCCGATGAGATATTCTGCCGCGGCAAGCGCCCCCTCGGCAAACAGCGCGCGGCTGTGTGCCTCGTGCTTAAGCGTGATCGTTTGTGTGTCGGTTCCCACGATCACCTCGTGCTCACCGACGATATTGCCCATGCGAACGGCGTGAACACCGATCTCATCCGCCTCTCTCTTGGCTTGTCCCGAGCGTCCGAATACAAGCTTTGCCTTTTCTCTGATCTCTCGAAGAGCGTTTGCCAGAAGAAGCGCGGTTCCGCTGGGCGCGTCAAGCTTGCGGTTGTGGTGCTTTTCGATGATCTCGATATCCGCATCGGGAAAGGTGCGCGCCGTCATTTTTGCAAGCTCTACCAAAAGCGCGATCCCAAGCGACATATTTGCCGAATGGAACAGCGGGATCTTTTTTGATGCCAGCGCAATCAGCTCCTTTTCCTCCTCGGTGTGCCCCGTGGTAGCAAGAACGACGGGGATATTTTTTTTCGTAGCAAATTCCAAAAGTGCCGCAGTTCCCGCGTGGTGGGAAAAATCGATGATGCAGTCCACGTCCTCCCTTACCGCGTTCCAATCGGTATAGGTTACAAACTCTCTTGTATCGATGGGAAGGAGGTCGTAACCTGCAACGACCTTGGCACCGCGAACCCCGTCAAGGGCAAGACGGGCAACCTCTCTGCCCATTCTGCCGCCCACGCCGCAAATCAGTATATTCATTCTTTTAATTCCTTTCAGTATCCTGTCAGATCAAGCCTTGCTCGCGCATCAAGCCGAGAAGCTTTTCCTCGTTTTGGGGCTCCATTGGGGTTAAGGGAAGGCGAAGGGAATTTTCGCCAAAGCCCATCGCAGCCACCGCCGCCTTAGCGGGAATGGGATTGACCTCGCAGAAAAGCGCGTTGACCAGGGGCAGCAGGTCAAGCTGCAGCTTGGCACTGCCCGCAACGTCGCCCGCCATAAATCTGTGGCACATTTCACTGGTAGCCTTTGGCATAATGTTGGAGAGAACCGAGATCACGCCCTTTCCGCCCAAGGAAAGCACGGGAACGATCTGATCGTCGTTGCCGGAATAAATATCGATCTTACCGCGTGTCAGTGCCGCAAGCTCGGCAATTTGGGAAATGTTGCCGCAAGCTTCTTTAATTGCGACGATGTTTTCGTGCTTTGAAAGCTCAAGCACCGATGCGGGGAGCAGATTGCAGCCTGTGCGCGAGGGAACGTTGTAAAGGATAATGGGCTTGGTAGAAGCATCGGCGATCGCCTCAAAGGAACGGACAAGCCCCTTTTGCGTTGCCTTATTATAATAAGGTGTTACAAGAAGCATCGCGTCGGCACCTGCGTCGCACGCAAACTTTGTAAGCTCGATGGCGTAGGCGGTATCGTTAGAGCCCGTTCCGGCAATGACGGGAACTCTGCCCGCCACCTTGTCTACCGTATATTGGATCACGGCACGGTGCTCCTCGTCGGTAAGGGTCGAGCCCTCACCCGTGGTACCACAGGCAACGATCGCATCGATCCCCTCCGAGATCTGCCATTCGATGAGCCTGCCGTAAGCCTCGTAATCGACCTCGTCATTCTTAAAGGGGGTGACGATCGCGGTTGCCGCACCCGTAAAAATAGTTTTTTTCATGGCTTTTGATTCCTTCCTGCAATAAAAATCGTAAAAATGAAAAAGAGAGAGACACGCCAAGCGAAGCGTGTCTCTGCCCATTTAAAACACTCCCGCAAGGGAGAAAAACGTAAACGGGATGAAGATAGCACTCCGCATTTCTGCGACAGCACGGCGGATCTTGTCCGCAATGCCAGGATCGCTTGTTCGCCCCAAGCGTCCTTCGGCACCAAACCCTTTCTCCAATGCAACGCCCGCGTGGCTTTTGGCACTGGGTACTCTTATTTGATGCGCCTCTATCGATACGTCATTATAGCACGCCTTGAAACAAATGTCAATCCTTTTTGCGTTTTTTCTTTTATAAAAAGCAAAAAATACGAAAAAAAGAAAAGCCATTTCCAAAAAACGCTTGACAAAACGAATTCTGTCATTTATAATGTATATGTCTATCAAAAAGCAAAGCCACTTCAAAAAATCAAAACGTATTGGAGGACTGTCATGTTTGAAACTTTAAAAAGCATTCTCGTAGAGGAGCTTCAACTGGATCCCGGCGACATCACCATGGATGCCAGCCTTTCCGGCGATCTTGGGATCAACTCCATCGAGCTTGCCGATCTGGTTATGACCTGCGAGGAAAAATTTAACGTTGAGTTTAAGGATGAGGACATTTATAAGTTCGCTACCATTGGCGACGTTGTTAAGTTTTTAGAGGAAAACGCATAAACCGGCAAAGCGAAGCGGCACCGACCTGTGGTTGGCGCCGCTTTCTTTTCCAACTCCCCCACTCAAGGAAGGAAACGATATTATGAGAATGAGAAAAAAGAAGCACGGCGCCGAGCGTATCGCCGCCTGCAAAGAAATATTGATCGATGCATCCGCCCTCCCCACCTCCGACCCGCAGGGCTTTTTCTCCGCGGCACGTCCCCTGCATCTGGAGATCGGCTGCGGAAAGGGAGACTTTGCCGTGGGAATGGCAGAAAAGAACCCCGACTGCAACTGGATCGCGGTAGAGCGCATTTCCGACGTTGCCTGCGTTGCTCTTGAAAAAGCCATGAAAGCCCGGGAGACACGCCCTGACAATCTCCGTTTTTTGATCGGTGACGCAAGAGCGGTGGCAGAATGGTTTCCCGAGGGCTCGGTAGACTGTCTTTATCTGAACTTCAGCGACCCCTGGCCGAAAAAGGGATATGCCAAGCGGCGGCTTACCCATGGGGGCTTTCTTGCTCTGTACCGTCGGGTGCTTAAGGACGGCGGACTTTTAAAGCTGAAGACCGACAACGAAGGGCTTTTTGATTTCAGTCTTGAGGAATTCGAGCGCGCCGGGCTTAAAATCGAGTGGCAAACAAGGGACCTTCACCGTTCCGAAAAAGCCGACGGAAACGTGATGACCGAATACGAGCGCAATTTTTCAAGCATGGGTCAGGTCATCTATTCCGCTTGGGTAAGATTTTAAGGAGGAACGAAAATGCTTAAGGATCTTTTAAAAGCCTCTCGCAGCTACCGCAGTTTTGACCCCTCGACCCCCGTCACACAAAAGCTTTTGACCGATTGGATCGATCACGCAAGATACTGTCCCTCATCGATCAATCTTCAAATGCTGAAATTCCGTCTTGTAATCGAAAAGAAAGAATGCGACGCACTCCTTTCTCTTACCCGTTGGGCGGGTAAATTAAAGGATCTTCGCTTGCCTCCCGAAGGGCACGCTCCCACCGCTTACGTCGTCATTTGTGCCGACAACGGCGTGATAAAGACCGCCGAACAATTTCAAAAGGACGTAGGGATCGCCGCACAAACGATCATGCTTGCTGCCGCGGAAAGCGGATTTGGTGGGTGCATGATCGGCTCCTTCTCCCAAACGAAGGTTTCATCGGCGCTCGCTCTCCCGGCGGAAATGACCCCCATGCTTGTTTTGGGACTTGGAAAGCCCGACGAAACGGTGGTGATCACCGAGGAGGCAGAGGACGGCAGCGTTACCTACTACCGTGAAAACGGCATTCATTACGTTCAAAAGCGCACGACCGAGCATTTGATCGTCAAATAAAGGAAGTAAACACCATGACCGAAGAAGAAATCAGCGGCGTACTGATCGTAAACAAGCACGCCGGAGCCACCTCCCACGACATCGTGGGAAGGATCCGCCGCCTGTATCATACCCGCCGCGTAGGACATACGGGAACACTGGACCCCATGGCAACGGGCGTTTTGGTGATTTTGATCGGGCGTGCAGCCAAGGCCTCCGAATATCTGGCGGCAGATAAAAAGCGCTATCGCGCGACCCTACGCTTGGGTCTTACCACCGATACGGAGGATACGACGGGAGCTGTGCTTTCCGTTTCGGAAACGATTCCGTCGGAGGAGGAGCTGGAAGCCGTCCTTCCCCGTTTTCGCGGAAGGATCAAGCAAGTCCCGCCCATGTACAGCGCCTTGAAGGTGGACGGGCAAAAGCTTGTAGATCTCGCGCGGCGCGGCATCGTTGTGGAACGCGAGGCACGCGAGATTGAAATTTTTTCTCTTGAGGCTACACCGACCTCCGACCCGCATGACTACGTCCTGGACGTAACCTGCTCGGGAGGTACCTATATTCGGACCCTTTGTGCGGATATCGGTGCATCCCTCGGCTGTGGCGGTGCAATGGCAACGCTTGAACGAAAAGAAACGAGCGGCTACGATCTCCACATCTCCCATACGGTCGACGCACTGGAAGCGATGACCGACGAGGAGCGATTCTCGCTTCTTCTCCCCACCGAGTCGCTCTTTTCCTCACTCCCCACCTTGAAGCTTTCCCCTTTTTTTGAAAAGCTTTGCCGCGGAGGATGTGAGATCTACCTTAAAAAAATTGGTGCCTCTTTTCCTCTTGGCACGCGTGTGCGACTCTACGATCCGCAAAACCGCTTTTTTGCTCTTGGTGAGGTGGGCGAATACAAGGACGGCATTGCCGTAAAAGCGATCAAGACCTTTCTGCTTTGACAGCGGAAAGGTCTTGATCTTTTTTTGACGCAGTTAATCCTTGCGTTTGCCTCTCAAAACCTCATTGGTTCGAATCCCGTTTGGTTACGAATCCCGTTTGGTTATGAAAGAAATCTTGAAACGATCGCGTCGGCATCGAGCGCGTAGCGCGCAAGCGCCGTTTGATCTTGCGTATAGGCGGCAAAGCCGTCCTCCAGCGCCATGATCACGGTTTCTTTGTTTTGCATTTCGTCATAGTGTGAAAGTGCGTCACTCAAAAGCATTCCCATGCCGCCCGCGCGGATCTCCTCCTCCAGAAAAACGACCCGACAGGGATGCTTTGGAAGAAACGGAAGAACAAGGCTTGCCGTGCGGTCGTAAGGGGCTAACTGCTCAAGGAGTATGATCCCGAGAGAAAAGCCCTTCTCGGAAAGCATTTCCTTAGCGCGCATCGCCTCGGAGACGATCCGACCGTGCGTGATCAAAATTCCGTGGTGATCCTCGGAAGAGGCAGTAGAAGAAAAGTCGGTTCTTACCCCAACGTCGCGCACGTCTTTTTTATAAAACGCATTTACCACCCCTGCATCCTCTCTCCCGTTTGGATAACGGATCGCCACGGGATGCGTGGCGCGCAACGCATGATACATTGCGTTGCGAAGAGCGATATTGGTGATGGGCGTATAGATTACAAGATTTGGGATCTCCGAGAGGAATGCTACGTCAAAGGTGCCGTTATGCGTAGGACCGTCACTGCGATTGATCCCCGCGCGGTCAACGCAAAAAACAACGGGAAGATCCTGAAGGGCTACGTCGTGAAGAACGCTGTCAAAGGCGCGCTGAAGAAAGGTGGAATACAAAGCCACCACAGGGCGCATTCCGTTTGCGGCAAGTCCTGCCGCAAAGGTAACGGCATGTGCCTCGGCAATGCCAACGTCAAAAAAGCGTTCGGGATATGCGGCGCGGAAACGCGTAAGCCCCGTGCCGTCTGCCATGGCGGCGGTGATGGCACAGATCTTTTGATTTTTTTGCGCCATATCGCAAAGAAGGCTTCCCATCTGATAAGAAAAAGTGGGGGTCTCTTCCGTTACGGTGCCCGCCGGGGTCATACCGTGAAACTTATCGGGAGTTGCTTCGGCAGGGGCAAAGCCCTTTCCCTTTTTGGTTTTCAGATGCACCACACAGCTCTGCCCCGTTTTTTTCGCCTCGCGCAGAAGCTTTTCAACGACCTCCTCATCGTTCCCGTCGGCAGGTCCCAGATAATAAAGCCCCAAATTTTCAAAATAATTACTGCCGTAAAGAGATGCCTTCAGTGACATTTTGATGCGGAGCAGCAAGGAAAAAAGTGGCTTTCCGACAAAAGGGATCTTATGAAGGAACGAGGCGGTCGCGCTTTTGGTTTTGAAATATCCCTTGGAGGTACGCAGCTTTGAGAGGGATTTTGCAAAACGGCCGATATTTTTGGAAATGGACATTTCATTCTCGTTAAGAATAATGATCAGTCGCAAATTCTTTTTGCTGTTGTTGAGCGCCTCGTGGATCATGCCACCGGTGTAGGCACCGTCGCCAAACACACATACCGTATAGGCATCGCTGCCGCAAAGCTTGTCCGCCTCGGCAAAGCCGAGGGCTGCGGAGAGAGACGTGGAGCTGTGTCCCGCGCCGAAGGCATCGTGCTCGCTTTCCGAGCGTTTGGGAAAGCCGGAAAGCCCCCCATCGCGACGTAAGGTATCAAACCGATCCCTACGCCCCGTTAAAAGCTTGTGGACGTAGCTTTGGTGTCCTACGTCGAAAATAACGTGGTCGTTGGGAGAGGAAAACACGCGGTGGATCGCGATAGAAAGCTCGACAACACCAAGGTTTGACGCAAGGTGTCCGCCGTTTTCGTTGACGCGACGGATCAGAAACTCACGGATCTCTCGCGAAAGCGCGGGAATTTGATCCGACGAAAGCTTTTTGAGATCCTCGGGCGAGGAAATTTGATCAAGCAAGGGAAAATCCTGTGCGTTTGCTTCTTCCATGCGTCCTCTCCTTTCAAAAATATGATTAGTTACAGTATACCATAGTGCAAAAGGTTTGTCAATTGTAAAATCATATTCCCCTTTCCCATTTTAAATTTTAAAAATCAAAAAATCAAAAAACAGAGAAAAACGAAGAAAAAGCAAGGGAAACTGTATTTATATTTAAAAAACAAAGGCAATTTGACTTTGTTTGACTTTGACTTTGTTTGACCTTTGAAGTATAATGAGGTCAGAAAGTCAAAGAAAGTCAAAAAGGAGGCATAAGATGCTTGCGGATCATATTGCAAAAATGATTGAAGAAATGTTAAATGAAGAGGGCGGGACACTGGAGCTCCAAAGAAACGAAATGGCAAGCAGACTCGGGTGTGTCCCCAGTCAGATCAGCTACGTCATTTCCTCACGGTTTACCCCCGAGAGAGGATATGTCATCGAATCGAGACGCGGGGGCGGCGGTTGCATCCGCATCATCCGCAAGGAAATGGGAAAAAACGAATACCTCATGCACTTTTTCTGTGCCATAGGAAACGAGATCGAGGAGACGGAGGCGATCGCCTATCTGAAAAATCTTTTCGGAAACGGATTTATCACAGAGCGGGAATTTAAGATTGCCTATGCGTCGATCTCGGGCGCGGCGTTTTCCTCCGTTCCCCCTACCCTTCGCTCCTTGGTACGTGCCGACGTGCTAAAGCAGATCATTCTCGCCCTGATGTGATCTCTCCCTTTTTTCGTTATTTTTTGAAATGACAGAGAATGTGACAAAATACGCAGATAAAAAGTACTATAATGATACAAAAGCAGGGTGAAATCCCCCAAAACAGAAAGGACTGATTTTATGTTGTGCGAAAAATGCAAAAAAAGAACCGCCGCTGTTTTCTACAATGAAAATATCAACGGAAAAACACGCTCCTTTTCCCTTTGCAGCGAATGCGCCGCGGCGCTTCGTGAAAAGGGAGATCTTCAGGATATCATTTCTATGACGGGAAGCTTTGCCGATCCCTTTTCCGAATTGCAGGACAACCTCTTCGGCGGATTTTTTGGGATCTCCAAGGCAGGCGGCGAGCTCCACAGTGAAAAAAGCTGCCCGCGTTGCGCCTCTACCTATGCAGACATACTGAAGGAAGGAAAGGTCGGCTGTCCCGAATGCTATACGGTATTCTCCTCCGAGCTCTCCCGTATGATCCGCTCGATCCACGGAACGACGACTCATATCGGTGCGATCCCCGCCCGTCACCGCGCGATCAAAGAACGAAAGGATCAGATCAAGAGGCTGAAGGGCGAAATGCAGGAAGCCATTAAAAAGGAAGATTTTGAAGCAGCCGCACGCTTGCGCGACGAAATCCGCGCGGCAGAAGCGGAAATGGACGTAAAGGAGGGTGAATAATATGTCTTGGTATCATCTTACGGGTCCTTCGTCGGATACCGTCATCAGCACACGTATCCGTCTTGCCAGAAACATCGCAAGCTACCCCTTTGCCTCGCGACTTGACCCCAACGCGGCAAATGAGATCATTGAAAAGGTCTCGGTCCCCATGGAGGCGGCAGGCTTCCGAAAGATCAATTTTTCCGACGTTTCTCCAATCACGGCAACCTCTTACGTGGAGCGCCATTATGTAAGCCCCGAATTTGCAACCAAAAATTCTCCTCGCGCTCTCTTTTTGATGGAGCAGCCCGGAATTGCCGTCATGGTATGCGAGGAGGATCATTTGCGAATTCAATCCATCCTTCCTGGACTTGCCCTGGACGAAGCGTATAAGCATGCAAAAAATACCGAGCGTCGACTGGACGAGGATTTTGATTTTGCCTACAACGAGCAATTTGGATATCTGACGCACTGCCCTACCAATCTCGGTACGGGAATGCGCGCCTCGGTGATGATGTTTCTCCCCGCCCTCACACGCGGCGGATACATGAATTCCCTGGCGTCGCAGCTCTCAAAGCTCGGACTGACCGTGCGCGGACTCTTTGGCGAAGGTAGCGGAGCGGCGGGATGTATGTATCAGATCTCCAATCAGATCACCCTTGGGATCAGTGAGGAGGAAACGCTTCGCAAGCTCAGTGATGCCGTGCGACAGATCTCCGAAAGTGAAGAAAAAGCAAGAAAAAGCATTTCGGGAGAGGCGCTGGAGCGCCTGACGGATAAGATCCTTCGAAGTGAGGGAATCCTTCGTTACGCGCACATGATCTCCTCCTCCGAATTCATCTCACTCTTTGCCGACGTTCGCTTTGGCATTGCCCTTGGGATCGTGAGTGATATCACCTACGAGCAGCTTGGCACCCTTCTTTGCGAGACCATGCCCGCAACGTTGACCCTCTCCTCGGAAAACACCCCCAAGGGAGAAAGCGCCCGTGACAAGCTTCGCGCGCAAAAAATACAAAGGTTATTATCTCCCACGGTATCAAAAAACGCATAAACCATAAAGAAAGGATCTGATCCTATGCAAAACAGATTCACACAAAAGGCACAAAACGTGCTTAATTTCTCTCTGCAAAGCGCCTCGGAGCTTGGGCACACCTATATCGGCTCCGAACACCTTTTATTGGGGCTTTGCAAGGAATCCTCGGGCATTGCCGCGCATTATCTTGCCCAACGGGGTGCCGACCTTGAAAAAATAAAAAATGCCGTCATCCGCATTGCGGGGACAGGCTCTCCCTCCTCTGTCAGCGCGGTGGACATGACGCCACGTACCAAAAACATTATCCAAGGCTCTCTTCAAAAAGCCCAACAGCACGGTCAGGATTATATCGGTACCGAGCATCTTCTCGCTTCTCTTCTCGATGAGGAGGACTGCGTTGCCGTAAAGCTGTTGGAGGGACTCTCCATTCCCGTCCACGAGCTCAAAAGCGATCTCTCTGCCTATCTCTCTTCCTCCCTTGGAAACGAGCGCCCCTCCTCCGCCAAGGCTTCGTCCGGTACGTCGGGAAGCGGCGGTGCGCTTGCAAAAACACAAACTCTGAAAAGCCACGGAAGAGACCTGTGCGAGCTGGCGAGGAGCGGAAAGACCGACCCTATCATTGGAAGAGACAGCGAAACCGAGCGACTGATCCAGATCCTTTCGCGCCGCACCAAAAACAACCCCTGTCTTGTGGGTGAGCCCGGCGTGGGAAAAACCGCAGTGGTCGAAGGACTTGCGCAAAGGATCGTCGCGGGCAACGTTCCCGAAACACTTTTAAACAAATCGATCGTTACGCTGGACATTGCCTCGATGATCGCGGGCGCAAAGTACCGCGGTGAATTTGAGGAACGCTTTAAAAACGTGATGGAGGAGGTTGCGAAAAACCCCGAGATCATTCTCTTTATCGACGAGATACACACCTTGGTCGGGGCAGGAGCTGCCGAGGGGGCAGTCGATGCTGCCAATATCATCAAGCCTGCCCTGGCGCGCGGCGAGATGCAGGTCATCGGTGCTACCACTCTCACGGAATACCGTAAGCACATTGAAAAGGACGCAGCGCTTGAGCGCCGCTTCCAGACCGTAACCGTGGGAGAACCCACAGAGGCAGATGCCATTGCCATTTTGCAAGGTCTGCGCGACAAATACGAGGCGCATCATAAGCTTGGCATTTCGGACAGCGCGATCGAAGCTGCCGTTAAGCTCTCTATTCGCTATATCACCGACCGTTTTCTTCCCGACAAGGCGATCGATCTTGTTGACGAGGCGGCGTCCCGTTTGCGCATTCGTGCACACACCTCCCCGCCTGATCTGAAGGAGATGGAGGAAAAGCTCGCTTCCCTTTCCAAGGAAAAGGAAGAGGCGATCAAGTCGCAAAACTTTGAGCGCGCCGCAACACTCCGCGACGAGGAGCAGGCGCTGAAAAAGGAGCTTGAGGAAAAGCGCGACACCTGGAAAAAAGAACAAACCGAGCATTCTCTGACGGTCACCGACAACGATATCGCCGACATTGTAACACAATGGACAGGCATCCCCGTCAACCGCCTGTTGGAGGAGGAAAGCGAAAAGCTGTTACACCTGGATACGCTTCTCGACGAGCGTGTCATCGGTCAGGAGCGCGCGACTGCCGCGGTAGCGCGTGCCATCCGCCGCACACGCACGGGACTGAAGGATCCCCGCCGCCCTGTTGGCTCCTTTATCTTTATGGGACCTACGGGAATTGGAAAGACCGAGCTGACAAAGGCGTTGGCTGAGGTCATGTTTGGGGACAGCGCGGCGATGATCCGCTTGGATATGTCGGAATATATGGAAAAGCACTCGGTTTCCAAGCTGATCGGCTCCCCTCCCGGCTACGTTGGCTTTGAGGAGGGCGGACAGCTCACCGAGCGCATCCGCCGCAAGCCTTATTCGGTCGTTTTGTTTGATGAGATCGAAAAAGCGCATCCCGACGTATTCAATCTTCTTTTGCAGGTGCTTGAAGACGGCGTTCTCACCGATTCGCAGGGGCGGCACGTGGATTTTCGCAACACGATCATTATTCTCACATCCAACGTGGGCGCGTCTGATCTCTCTCCTACCAAGCAGCTTGGCTTTACCGCCAATGCGGAGGATCGCGGAGCACAAGAGGCACAAAGGGATCGTATGATGAAGGCGTTGCGTGCTACCTTCCGTCCCGAATTTCTCAACCGCATTGACGACATCATCATCTTCAACAGCCTCTCAAAAGAGGACGTCAAAAAGATCGCGGGACTTATGCTTTCCGATCTCGCCCACCGGATCGAGCAGCTTGGAATTAAGATCTCCTTTACCGACGAGATCACCGAGCTTCTTTTGCGTGAAGGATTTGATCCCGTTTACGGCGCACGACCCTTGCGCCGCGCGGTCGTGCGTTTGGTAGAGGATGCTTTTTCCGGTGAAATGCTGGAAGGAAAAATACAGTCGGGCGACAGCGTTACCGCTTCGGTAAAAGACGGAGCGGTCGTATTTGAAAAAGCACCCACAAACAGCTAAACAATTTTTCTCACTGCCAATACCCGCACGGAGAAATTTGCGGAAGGATCCTACGAAAGATATTCCCTGCCGCTGACCCTCTCACAGAAGGGGCTGAGTCATTCAGATGCAGAAGACGTGATCCCGTCATCGTCGCCGTACAAAAGTACGGCAGAGGGCGGGAGCGCGGCTAAAAAACACATATAAAAATTGAAATCCGT
>JAZNEQ010000054.1:0-3199 GCA_045588715.1 Eubacteriales bacterium
TCGTCCTTGGCTCTTGTAAAAAGAAGGATCGCGGTAAAGCCTTGGTGCGCCAATGCCGAAAGGTGCTCGTTGGGGAAAATATCCAAGGAAAAGCCCGAATGCACCATACGCGTACGGTATCTCGGCACTCTCTCCTCGCGCCCCACGGTAAGGTAAGGCGCCTCCTCAAGGTTCATCAGATCCTCAAGGAGATAGCTTGCCTGTGCCGCCGCGCGCTCGGTCTGTCCCACCAGACGCACGCAGTTCTCCTCAACAATGACCGCATAAGCGTTTTCCTGCATCGAAGGATCGATCTCGTAGACGATAAAGCGAGATGCGGGACACACAACGTCGGTCTTTACCGCCACGTTCATAGAAACGAAAAGATAATCCTCAAGGTCACGCCCGATATGCACCAAAAAATCGTTTTCCCGTGGGAGGACGACCGTCCAGTCTGAGGCGATCTCGATCTGCCCCACTCCGATCGGCTTTTCCGTACGGCGGTCCTTTTTGTGGACCTCGAGCATTCTCTTTCGGAATTCATACTGCATTTCAGCCATAGACATCTCCCCCCTTTTTTGATTACTTGATCGCGCCGTTCAAATATTCAAGAGAAAGTTCCGCCATTTTTTCACCGAGCGCGGCGTTTGCTCTCGCGGAGCTCTTGGTAAACCAGTGCTCGCGGTCGCCAAGACGGGAAAGATCCACCGTGTCGGGATAGAGCGCCATGAGAAGCGAGCATTCAAACTCGCCCGCATGGTCGTAGCCCGTGGCATTTTGTACCGCGGTGCTCATGGTGGGAATGACCTTGATCCAGGAGAAGGGATTGTTCGCGCCCTCCAATTCCTCGTAGTAGTTGGCGTAGCTTTCGCTTCCCCACCAGCCCTCGCCCAAGGTCTCCTCAAGATACTCCATGGTCGCGCGCTTTGCCGCCATGCGGTAAGAAAGCGTCATGGGCATTTCGGATTCCTGCTCAAACTGATGGTGGATCACCACGTAAATATTGCGAAATCCCGCGCACAAAAGGCTTTTGAACACGTAATAAACGTAATCCTCAAAGGCTCTTTCGGGCACGTGCACGGTGCCGCTCTTGCGGTCGCCCACCGCATAGGACGCGGGGCTGTAGTGAATGGAGGGGGCAAGCATCAATTCCTTTTTCTCGCCCAGTCTCTTGACAAGCCCCTCGGCGATGAGGGTGTCGCAGCCGTAGGCGCATTGGGGACCGTGATACTCCACGGTGCCGCCCACGATCACAAGCGGAAGATTGTTTTTTTGTACGTATTCCACCTCGCGCGGAAAGCTTCTTTCCAAAAGAAACATGATATACGCCTCCTTTATTCGCCGTAGCCCAGCGTGGTATAGTAAGCAAGGTTGACCTGACGGTTGTCAAGTCTGCCGTACTGAAGCACGATATTGCCCGTGGATTCCAAGCCCATGGCGTACTGCTCTTCCAGAGGAACGGCAAAGCCGCACATATCGTGGAGGTTGTTCATACGGAAGCAGCGCACGCTCTCTGCCTTGACCGTCCATTCAATGCCGTGATGGGCGGGCGCATCGGGGAAAAAGATCGTAACGGCGATCTTCACGTCCTCCTTGCCCGGGTTGACGATGATCACGGATTCGTGTCCCTTCAATTCGCCCTCGCCCTCACGCGGCAGCTCGCAGTCGGGAATGATCCAATTCTTTTTTCCAATGGCTTGCATAAGGCGCCTCCTTAAAACTCAAGCTCGATGATACCCTTTTTGAGGTAATCGGTGTAGGACTCGCAGCCGTCCTTCTTTACGGCAATTCCCTTTTCCCAACGACAGCCGAAGGTGGGACCGGAAATAAAGGTGTCTACCTGGAAGGTCATGTTCTCCTCCAGGAGATAGTCGGTGCTGGTCTCCATCCAGGGAGCCTCCACCTCGATCATACCCGTGCCGTGGCAGGGACCGTATACGTAGTTGTCCTTGTATCCTGCGTCGCAGTACTTCTGATAAAAGCCCTTTGCTACGTCGCTTGCCATTACGCCTGCCTTGAGTTGCGCCTCGGTCCACTCGTGCATCTTCAGGCAGAACTCAACCAGATCGCGTCTCTCCCCCTCCAATTTGCCCATCACGACGGGCAGACCGATGGAAGGAGAATAACCGTCGATCTTTGCCGACAGGTTGAGCTGCACGATGTCGCCCTTCTTGATCTCGCGGTAGCAGGAACGGCTGATAGCGTGACGAGTGCTTTCCTCGCTGAATACGTACATAGGAAGTCCCTCGTACTCTGCGCCGTACTCGTAGATCACCTTCTGAGCGATACCGACCATCTGAAGCTCGGTAACACCGGGCTTAAGGTTCTTGATGACTTCATCGGTAGCCTTTTCAATAATCTTGAAGCCCTCGCGGATACAAGCAAGCTCGTTTTCGCTCTTGATCTTGCGGAGGTTTACCATAACGTCGTTGCACTTGACGATCTCAGCCTTGGGATAGGAATCCTTCAGACCCTCGAAGATGGGGAGAGTGCATTCAACGTAGCTTCCGAGACCGATGCGGATATGCTCACCGGTAACGCCGATAGCCTTGAATACGTCATTGAAGGTGCTTGCCTGAAGCTCGGGGTATGCGGGATCGGCAGACTCACGGAACTCGCGGAGAACGAATACCTTGTCGATCTTGCTGCGGTCCTTACCGAAAATAGCCGACTCGGGACCGACGAGAAGCGCGGCATCGCCGTTTGCGCTTATAGCAACACCTGCTCTCTCAAAGAGAGGCCAGAAGCCCGAGAAATATCTTGCGTTGGCGTAATCGCTCTCTGTGGAGCAGACTACCATAACGTCAATGTTCTTTTCGCGGAGCATAGCGGCAGCCTTCTTGATTCTTTCCTGGTATTCCCAATCGGGGATGCAAACTCTGTTCATAATTTTATCTCCTTTATAAAAAATATTTACTGTCTACATTATACAGGTATTTTCCCGTTTTGTATTTGCAAAATCGTTAATTTTTTTTGCACTTTCGTAAATTATTTTATTGACAGCCTTGAAAATGTATTGTATAATTAAGATATGAAGTACGTATCTAAAAAATTAAGCGAAAGTATAAGCGTTACGGGTATAGTCAATCTGCATTTTTTTGAATTTGACAATGAATTTATAACGGAGGGAGAAAGGCATCCGTTTTACGAGCTGGTGTATGTCAATTCGGGAAAGCTGTATATCTCATCCGAGGACTATACCGGATGCCTGACAAGGGAG
>JAZNEQ010000055.1:0-4189 GCA_045588715.1 Eubacteriales bacterium
TCCACTTCTACAACAATGATCGTATTCAACTCAAAACAAAACTGACACCACTCGAAAAGCGATGTCAGTTCGTTGCTTAATTATTTAATATCCTACCCTCAAGGGGCTTTTTGTGCTGTCCGCACAATTTGGGGCAGTTCAAAACTCTATCTCAGGAGGCTTTAAAGATATAATTTTTAAATTGGTTCAGAAGCAGACCTTCCCGGGATTGAGAATGTTCTTTTCGTCGAAGGTTTTCTTAATCCCTTGCATCAATTGGATCGGTGTTTCACCGTATTGCTTTTTCAAGAATTCCTTCTTGGCGTACCCAATGCCGTGCTCGCCTGACACAAGACCGCCAAGTGCCGTAGCTTTCTCGTACATTCTTTCAAAGCAAGCGGAAAGTATCTCTTCCCAAGACTTGTCTGAAAGTTCGTCACGACAGATGTAAACGTGAAGATTTCCGTCTCCCGCATGCCCGAAACTGGGAATACGCACAGAAAATTCTTTGGCAAGGTCGTGCGTAAATTTGATAAAGTCATCCACGCGGTCAACGGGCACGACCACGTCACACTCGTCCATCTCCGTGGTAAACGCCTTGATTGCCTCCAAAAAGGCACCGCGTGCCGACCATACCGCCTTCTTTCGCTCCTCGGTGTCAACGATGTAGGCATCGATCGCACCAAGCTCCAAGCAAAGCTCCGCAACGGTGCTCATGTCGCTTTCTACCTGTGCCTCACTGTTGCCGTCAAAAGTCAGAAGAATGTAAGCGTCATTTCTTGTGTCGGGAAATTTCTTTCCAAGGTAATCCTCCGAGAAGAGGATCGTATCCCGCGACATATATTCGATCGCAGTCGGAATGATCTTGGAGCGGATAATGTGCGGAACCGATTCAATGGCGGTTTTCATATCGCCAAAGGGAACCAGAAGACTTTGTGAGAATTTAGGGAGAGGAACAAGCTTGAGTACCGCCTCACATATAATGCAAAGCGTACCTTCAGAACCGATGACAAGATCCTTAAGGCTGTACCCCGAGCTGTTTTTCGCAACCGTTGCGCCAAGCGTCAGAACTTCTCCATTCGGCATAACGACGGTAAGTGAGCGAACATAATCTCTTGTTACGCCGTACTTGACGGCACGCATCCCTCCGGCATTGGTGGAGATATTGCCACCGATCGTTGCAGATTTTTCACCCGGATCGGGAGGATACAAAAAATCATTCTCCTCGGCAAAGGCGGCAAGCTCCATCAAAAGCACCCCCGGCTGAACCTTTACGGTCAGAGTACTTTTATCCAGCGAGAGGATCTTGTTCATTTTGGTGGTTTCCAAAAGGATCCCGCCTTCGATCGGCACGGCAGCGCCCACGAGTCCCGTACCACTCCCGCGTACCGTTACGGGAATGGAGCGTGCCCATGCGTGCTTCATGACAGCTGAAACCTCTTCTGTAGAGTGTACACGCACCAGCACGTCGGGCATCCGTTCAATTCCGCCAAGCTCGTCGTGTGCGTAATCAGGGCTGATGCTCTCGCCAAAGAGAACGTCGGCGTCTCCGACAATTGAGCGCAGGATCGAAATATCCTCTGCGTTGATATGATTGTACGTTGTTTGATTATGCATTGCGCGCCTCCTTGATTTTTTCGATGAGCATCGGAACGATCACGCTTGCATCTCCGGGAATACATACGTGTGCGATATCAAAGATCGGCGCCGATGGGTCAGAGTTGATGGCAACGATGCAATCAGAGGATCGCATGCCCGCGGCAAACTGTACCGCCCCCGAAATACCGAGACAAATAATGAGCTTTGGCTTGACCGTTCTGCCGGAAAGACCGATCTGATGCTTGGCATTATAAACGTTGCCCTCTACCAACGGGCGTGTGCAGGCAACCATGCCGCCAAGCAGATCTGCAAGCTCCTGCGCATATGCACGAATTCCCTCGCTTGAGGCACCACGGCCTACCGCAACGATCACCTCAGCCTCCGCGATATCGATTCCGCGAGGCTTTTCCACAGATGCAAGCACCTCAATTCCGGAAAGGAGCATTGCTTCCGTTACCGACATACGAACGATCTCTCCGTGCGCTTCATCGGTTGGAACAGGCTCCTCAAAGATCTTATAGCGAACGGTACAAAATTGCGGTCTTGTATTGGGCGTTACGATCTGTGCCATGATATTGCCGCCAAAAGCGGGGCGAATTTGAACAAGGTCCGAGTTTTCCTTCATCTCCAACACGGTACAGTCTGCTGTAAGCCCCGTACGGCAACGTGCCGCGACCCTGGGCGCCAATTGACGACCGAGATTGGTAGCGCCAACAAGGACGGAGGAGGGATGGAACTTTTCTATAAAATCGCAAAATGCAGCGGTATACGGCTCGATGCGAAAATCTGCGAAGGAAGGATGATCGTACACGAATACCCTGTCTACCCCGTAATGAAGGAGTTTTTGTGCACTCTCATCAATATCGTGACCGATGATGATCGCATAAACGGGGTCTTTTGTAACGTAAGCCAATTTCTTTGCCTTACCGCAAAGCTCAAGCGTCACACGGTGAAGCTTTCCCGCGGTATGATCCGCATAAACGCAAACACCTCGCCAAAGAGACTTGTCGAGTGTGGGAGCCACCGTATCCTCCACGTATGTGATCACTCCATCGCTTTTGCGTACGCAAAGCTTGCACATCTTGCAAGCAGAGGAGATATCCAAGGCACCATTTTCGTAGCGGATCGCGCCGAACGGGCAGAGCTTTTCCAATCCCGCAGCGTTCCCGGGAGTTACGGCATTCTGATCAATTACTAACTTACCCATGCCATTTCCTCCTCAAATCATTTTTTTGGCGCGCAGAAGTCCAAGCAAAGCATCGCTTTGCTCCTCGGCACTGCCGCTGAGCGTTTGCTTTCGTTCATTTTTTTCGGGCGGGAAAATACGTTCTACCTGCGTAGCGGATCCTGTAAGCCCGTAATGTGCACTCTCCTGATCGTCAAAATCCGCAAACGTGAAAACGGAAACGTCCTCCTCACGGATCTCCTTCTTCGTTTTGTAGGAAGGAAGACGGGGTGTATTGATATCTCCGTCCACCGAGATCAGACACGGCGTAGAAACGCTCAGCTTTACGTTCTTTTCGTCAAGCGAAGCGGTCAGAAGAAGCTTGCCGTCAATGATCTCTTCTACCGAAAGGACGTTCGAAACGTTGGGGATCTGCAAATATTCCGCAATCTCAGCTCCCACCTGTGCCGTGTCGCCGTCGGTCGTTTGCTTTCCGCAAATGATCAGATCAAACGCTCCTCGCTTTTTGATGCCACCTGCCAACGTGTACGCGGTGGCAAGCACGTCTGCTCCGGCAAATTTACGGTCGGAGAGCACCGTTCCCGCGGATACCCCCATAGAGATCGCCTCACGAACCACGCTTTGCGCCTGCGGTGGTCCCATCGTGATGCATTCCACACGCCCTCCGTACCTTTCCGACAACGTCAACGCAAGCTCAATGGCATACAGATCGTATGGGTTGATCTTACTTTGTATTCCGTTTCGCTTCAATACACCGGTAACAGGATCGACCTCTACGTTGTTGGAGCCAGGAACCTGTTTGATACAAACCAATATGTTCATAAACCCTTTATACTCCGTTCTTTTGGTAATCAATTCTTTCGAAAAGACTTTCTGCAATGATAGGGCATACTGACATTTCAAACACTCTTGTGAGAAAGTTTTCAGTCCCTCTGTGTACATTTTACCATAAACCGGAAACATTTACAAGGCGTTTTTGTAAGATTAAACCATTTTTTTGCTTTAAATTTTACAATAACCGGCATTGAGGGTAGAACCTCATACTACCGTTTGCGCAAGACAAAAAAAGGCGAGCCTGCCCAATGCCATTTTGCATTGAATCGACTCCCCTTTTTTGTTCCCAAAAAGCAGAACGCTCTCTTACAAGCGCTTAACCAAACGGGATTCGAACCAATGAGGTTTTGAGAGGCAAACGATTGGATTAACTGCGTCAAAAAGACTCGCAATATCTTATATCGCCTTTTTTCCTTGTTTCTCCGAACCGTTTGCTCTCTCAAAACTGCTTCGCACCTCTCGGTGAATCAATTTTTGATGAATTTTTGTGGGGCGAGGCGCAGGAAAGTGTGGACTTTTGGGTCCGAGCCACGCAAAAAGGCGCGGAAATTGATCGTCGAGAGGCTCGTTGGTTCGAGTCCCGTTTGGTTA
>JAZNEQ010000056.1:0-11002 GCA_045588715.1 Eubacteriales bacterium
GAAAAGCTGACGTCCTCAAAGGTAACGGTTCCCGCTACACGGTCAAGGACCGTTGCGTTTTCGGGATCGGGGGAGAGCTCCTCCTCGTCAAGAAGCTCGTAAAGGCGCTCGGCGCAGGTCAACGCGTTTTGAAGCTCCGCAACCACGCCCGAGATCTCGTTAAAGGGCTTTGTGTACTGGTTGGCAAAGTTGAGAAAGACCGACAGCATACCGATCGAAAGCGTTGCGGGCGAGGAGATGCAGAGCATGGCTCCCACAAACGCGACCCCCGCGTATACAAGATTGTTGACAAAGCGCGTGGAGGGGTTGGTGATCGAGGAGAAGAAGGTTGCCCTCAGGGCATATTCTCCCAAGCGGTCGTTGATCGCCTTGAATTGCGCATCGCTCTTTTCTTCCTGAGAAAAAGCAAGCGCGACCTTATGATGCTCGACGTATTCGTTGATGAATGCCGTTGCCTCGGCGCGCGTTTCGGATTGACGCTTGAAGGTCGTGTGCGTTTTTTTGGCGATAAAGGCGGCAACGAAGAGGGAAAGCGGTGTGATGAGGATGACCACCAGCGCGATCTGCCATTTGACGGCAAGCATGATCGTAAGCGTGCCGACGATGGTAAGGATCCCCGTAAAGAATTGGGCAAAGCCCAAAAGAAGCCCGTCGGTAAATTGATCTACGTCAGAGATCATGCGGCTCAGGGTCTCTCCCGTAGGGTGTCGGTCAAGATAGGAGAGAGGAAGGCGCTGCAGCTTTTTAAACGCACGCCGGCGGAGCCGCTTTACCATGCCGTAGGTGATGCGGTTGTTGAGCACGGTCATCAGCCATTGGGAAAGTGCCGACACAAGTGTGGAAAGGGCGATCGCCGCGCAAACGGCAAGCACGCCCCGCACGTCCACAAGGCCGGGACCCACCATGCGGTCGATCGCTTCTCCCGTTAAGATGGGGACTGCAAGCGTGATGATAACGTGAACGGTGGCAAAAAGAAGGGAGAGGAGCAGGGCAAAGCGATATCTGCCAAGCCCCGAAAAAACGCGGGCGAGCGTTCCTTTTTTAAGGGCGGTCGATCTTTTCATATCATCCAACCTCCTTTTTGTACTGGGAGTCGTGGATCTCGCGATAGACCTCGCATCCCTCCAAAAGCGTCTCGTGCGTTCCCATGCCCACCAAACGCCCATCCTCCAAAACCAAAATAACGTCGGCGTGTCGGATCGAGGCGGTGCGCTGTGAGATGATAAAGCAGGTGGGGCACTCGGGGAGCGCGGCGAGGGAGGCACGGAGCGCGGCGTCGGTCGCATAGTCCAGCGCCGAGGAGCTGTCGTCGAGGATGAGGATGGGGGCGTGCTTGACCAGCGCACGGGCGATCGTCAAGCGCTGGCGCTGTCCGCCGGAGAGGTTTTTGCCCCCCTGAAGCACAGGCGAATCCAAGCCTTTTTCCAAGGCTTTTACAAATTCCAGAGCTTGTGCCGCACCGAGTGCCTCCCAAAGCGCATCCTCATCGGCGTTTTCGTTCCCCCATAAAAGATTGGAGCGAACCGTGCCCTCAAAGAGCACCGCCTTTTGAGGAACCACGGCGATCTTTTCGCGAAGCGCGCGGGGGTCGTAGGAGCGCACGTTGCGCCCGTCTACGTATACCTCTCCCGCGGTCGTGTCGTAAAAGCGGGGAATGAGCCCTGTCAAGGAGCTTTTTCCCGAGCCCGTAGAGCCGATCACGCCCACGGTTGCCCCCCGCGGGATCGAAAAGCTGATGTCGGAAAGGGCGTTGTCACTCCCCTCGCTGTAGGAGAGGGAGACGCCCGAAAAGACAACGGCATCGTCGGTATCAAGAGTGGGAAGATCCTTTTGGACCTCCATTCCAACGGGCGTTTCAAATACCTTTTGCACACGCTCTGCCGAGGCGAGCGCACGGTTGACGGTAAAGATAGTGTTTGCAAATTTGACAAGCTCTACAAGGATCTGCGCCATATAGTTTGTCAGCGCTACAACGTCGCCTGCCGTCATATCCCCCGTGTTGACCAGCTCGCCGCCCGAAAGGAGGATGACGATCAGCCCCGCGTTGACGATCAGGAGCGTGATGGGGTTGAGGAGTGCGGACACCGAGCCGACAAGATTTTGCATACGGTTGTGCTCACGGTTGGCTTCCTCAAATCGTTCTGCCTCCAAGGGCTCCATTCGAAAGGCGCGGATAACGCGCACACCGCCGAGATTTTCGCGTGTGACCGAGGTGACGCGGTCCAGATTTTTTTGCACACGGCCGTAAAGCCGACGGCTGACGGGCATGATCGAAAATACAACTGCCGAAAGCAGGGGAACGACCACGGCAAAGATCCAAGCGCCCCTTGCGTGGACGGTGAACGCCATGATCACCGCGCCGAAAACGATGATGGGGGAGCGAAGCAAAAGACGGAGTGTGAGATTGATCGCGGATTGGATCTGCGTGACGTCTCCCGTCATTCTCGTAATGAGAGTAGCGGTGCCGGCACGGTCGGTTTCGCGGTAGGAGAGCCTTCCCACGTGTGAAAAAAGATCCTGTCGCAATCTCGTGGCACATCCCACCGCCGCGCGTGCCGCAAAGTACTGCGCGATCAGTGAGCAGGAGAGCCCTACCACGGCAAAAGCGCAAAGAAGAAGGCACATCCAACCTACGTAGCCGTAGTCCGCCTCGCCGATCCCGCGGTCGATGATCAGCTTGATAACGATGGGAACGAGAAGATCGAAGATCGCCTCCAAAAATTTAAACAGGGGACTGATCACGATCTCTTTCTTATAATGCTTTAAATACTTAAAAAGTCCTTTCAAGGGGCGTATCTCCTTTCTTTCGGAGTCTGCTTGCATGTTTATAACTTAAATATTATACGCTAATATTATGTCGTATACCAAACTTATCTATGAATATTTTGTGAATCGTTAAAACAAAAAGGAGGTGTCTCAAATTGCGAGCTTGAGACACCTTCCAAAGGGCGTTTTTTAATTTTCTAAACGTGACGGATCCTTTTTTTTAATCTGCAATTTCAAGCTTTACGCTTCCGCTGGTCGTTCTGACCGTGCAGGTCTCGCTTCCCCGCGAGGGTGGGTAGGTAAGCTGTCCCTTGTCTGATCGAACGTCAAAGAGCTTGTCCGAGAGAAGTGTTCCCGTTACCTTTCCGGAAACGGTTTTAATATCGATGGCGGGCGCGTCCGCGCGGCGAAGAATGATCTTACCCGAGGTGGTCTCGACACGCAGGGTGGCATCTGCCTCCGTATCGATCACCGTGATCTTTCCGGTATGTGCGCTTGCCGCTATCTCATTGGCGTTGATTTCCGAAAGTCTTACGTCGCCCGACTGTGCGGATACGTTTACGCTGTCGGCTTCAATGTCCCAAAGGCTGACCTTGCCCGAGGCAGAGGAGGCATTGCATGCGGTGGCGGTGGAATCGAAAATTTTAACGTCTCCCGACGTTGCCTTGGCGATGATCTTGTTTTGCGCGCTTGCGTGGCAGGTGACGTCACCCGAAGTGCCCGAAAGCTCGATATGGGAGAAGGTATGGGGTAGCTCCACGTGGATGCTCCCCGTATTGCTTTCAAGGAACATGGCGTCGTAGATCTGTGACGGCAGATAAAGCGTGACCTTGGGGGAGAGGAAGGAAAAGGATGCGATCTTTTCATACCATTCTCTTGTGTCCTCAAAGGCGACGTTTAAAGTGCCGTTTTCCACAAAGACGTTGTAAAAGATGGACTTTGCCTCGTCACATTCGAGCAGGCAATCGCCGTCGGGGGAGGAAAGCACTGCAATGCCGGCGTTCTTGGTGTTGATCTTTACCGTTTGAAAATCCTCGGTGATATCATAAATTTTTGTTTCATAGTGAATGGGGGAAAGACGGTGCAGATCAAACTTGCTTACGATCAAGGCGGAGAGGATCACGAGCAGTCCCAAAACAAGAAGGACCGTACCAACGACCTTGATAGGGGAGGCCGCTTTTTTCTTTTTTCTTACCTGTTTCATACCGTGGTCCTCCTTTCATGAAATTTTGCACGTCCGCGATGGAAAAGATAGCGGTTCAGGCGTATGATCTGGACGGTTAAAGCCTTGCAACACGCAAACAAAAGAAGGGAGGAACCAAGGGAGAACAGCGCGATTCCAAAAAGCAGCAAAAACAAGGGGAAGCTGCCGTGAATGATCGCGGAAAAGGGAGAGATCACCATGCCCATCACACCTACGGCGGCAAGTGCAAGATTCAGCGCGTAAAGGAGGATGAGGAACGCAAAACCCGCAAGTGAGACGGCAAAAAGCAAAATGAGTGCTGCCGCCGCAAAAACGAGAAGAAAGGGGATGGCAACCGCCAAAAGGATCCATTCCCATGCCCGTCTTTTGCGTCGGGGGGCGCGCTTGGGAGATTCGTACATCGATTCCCGTCGGTTATGCATACCCACGCTGCTTCGGCGCGGAACCTCGGTAGAAAGGATCTTTTTTGCAAGCTCCTCGGGCGTGGGTAACAGGGCGACTGCGGCCACGGGGGAAAGACCCGCGTCGACAGAGTCGTCGATCACCTCGCTGTAATAGTCGATGGCGGCGTCAACGTCGTCGGGCGGGAGGGCGGCGAGTGCCATTTTCAATTCGGTAAGAAATTCTATTTTGTTCATTTCGTACGTCCTTCGCTGACAGTTTAACGGGATGGGGCGGTCGCTTTCGACGGGCGCCTGTCCCCAAACCCACGCGTGCAGTATTCTAACTTTTAAGATATCACACAAGGGATTGTTTGTCAAGAGATTTTCCTTAAAATACACATAAAAAGCCCCGTGATACACGCACAAGGTCTATCACGGGCTTTTTAAAATATCGCCTTTGTCTCTTTATCTCTTTTTTTGCGGATGCCTTGATTTCTTTTTAGCGCTCGTTTGCTTGGGCAGTCCAAGATAAGCTCCTAAGAGCCCCATGGGGAAAAGCCCTGCGTACAAAAGAAGCGTCAGGAGAAGGGGACGAGCGCTGTCCCCTCCAAAGGCAAGAGAGAAGAGAAGCAGGAGCGCGCATTGGAGAAGAGATACGAGAAGTCCGCAAAAAAGGAATCGGCTTTTGTAATGCCGTGCCGTAAAAGCAGCGCCGCAAAAGGCAAAAAGATAGGCGCACAGCACCCCGCATACGGGAATGAGACGTACGGGATCCTCAGTAAAATATGCCGCCAGAGAGAGGGCAAGGACAAAGAGGGGCAAGAGAAGAAGGGCGGTAAGCATGCCCCGAAGGAGAGCGGCGGGAAGAGACGGCGCGACGGATTCCGCGCGCTTTTTTTGATTTTTGTGCGGATGATGTAAAAGTGCCCGGGATTTGTTTGCATTCATGGAAAAAAGCCTCCGATCGGAAGATATGCTAAAGCATATTCCGCGCGAAGGCTTTTTATACCGAATTTTTAAGCATCCTCTGCCTTGACGTCGACACGGCTGACCGCGGTTTTGAGAATGCGGATCTTCGTGCGCTCGTGCGTGGTTTCGATGACACAGGTCTCTTCTTTAATGCTGACGATCTTTCCGATGATTCCGCCGATGGTGGTGACCTCATCTCCGACTGCCAGGTTGTTACGCATTGCGTTTTGTTCCTTTTCCTGCTTTTTCTGGGGACGGATCATAAAGAAGTACATAACGACCAAAAGACCGACCATCATAATTAAAAATCCTATATCCATGCTCCAAGACCTCCGTTATTTGACATAATTGCGATTATTATACCGCAACCCTCATGAATATGCAAGTGCAAATTTGTAAATAATTTAAAAACATGGAAAAAAGTTTGCAAAGAACAAAAAGGGAGGAAAAACTTGCTTTTTTTCTCTGTCTGTGGTATACTGTAAAAAACGTCTTTGAAAGGTTGTTTGTTTCCTTATGAAGCTTCCATATCTTCCCTGCGGAAAAATCATCAATACACACGGCTTTCGCGGAACCGTCAAGGCAGAGTCCTGGTGCGATTCTCCCGAGGTCCTTTCGCATCTTGAAAGGGTATTCGTCAAGGAGAACGATACCTACCGTCCCATCCGCGTGCTTCACGCCTCGGTATTCAAGCAGTTCGTTCTTCTTGATCTGGAGGGCGTTACCACCGAGGATGCGGCGGATCTCTTGCGCGGCACCGAGCTTTACGCTACAAGAGGATCCTTGCCCGTGGAGGAGGGAAGCTATTTTATTATGGATCTGTTGGGGCTCCCCGTTCTTCATGCCGATACGGGGGTGCGCATCGGCACGCTCAAGGACGTCAACACAAGCGGTGTGCGCGACCTTTACGTCATTCAGACCCCGCACGGGGAACGTCTGGTGCCTGCCGTTCCCGAATTTATCGTTCGGATCGATCCCGACGACGCGATCTATCTCCGCCCCATTCCGGGGCTTGTCGACGGGGGGGAGGCGTAAGATGCGCTTTGATATTATGACGCTGTTCCCCGATCTTGTCTCCACCGTGCTTGGCGAGAGCATTCTCGGCAGGGCGCAAAAGAGCGGTGCCATTACGGTGCGCACGCACAATATCAGGGATTATTCCGAGGATAAGCACCGCCGTGTGGACGATACTCCTTACGGTGGCGGCAAAGGGATGCTGATGATGGCGCCCCCTATTTACAATTGCTACGAGGCGATCTTAAAGGAGCAAGAGGCAGAAGGCGTTTCCTCCGTGCGCCGCCGCGTGATCTACCTTTCCCCCACGGGACGGGTGCTGACACAGCAGCGCGCCGCCGAGCTCGCACGCGATTTTGATAATCTCATTCTCCTGTGCGGACATTACGAGGGCGTTGACCGCCGTATCGTGGAGGAGATCGTTGACGAGGAGATCTCCATCGGCGACTACGTGCTTACGGGTGGGGAGATCCCCGCCTGCATTCTGACCGACTGTGTCGCGCGTCTTGTCGACGGCGTGCTTTCCGATGCGGAGTGCTACGAAAAAGAGAGCATTTCCTCGGGACTTCTTGAATATCCGCAATATACGCGCCCCTACGAATTCCACGGCAAGCGTGTTCCCGACGTGCTCGTTTCGGGACATCACGCCAACATTGACCGCTGGCGGGATGAAAAGGCGCTGGAAATGACCGAGCAGCTTCGTCCCGATCTTTTAGAACCAAAAAACGAATAATACTTATCGAGAACCCCTCTACATAACGGCAATTATGTGGAGGGGTTCTATGCGTTACGGAGGAAGAAAAAGCTTTTTTTGGAGTGCGGCACGTCGGCTGGGGGAACACGTTTGCCAAAAGCAACGCAGAGAAGACTCCGCACTTTATGCGCAGCTGGAGCGGCGCTTTCAAAACGGTGTTTTCGGTGCTTTGTGCGGTGACGGCTACGATCGTATGGGATGGCAGTTCCGCTTGCGAAGAAAGGGAATGCAATGGCGCGAGGAAAGCCTTTTTTTGTCACTTTGGAGGCGCCTTTGCAATTACGTTGCACAAAGCAGCGTTGGATACGTGGGCTTGCTTTTGTTGACCGTGGGGATCTCTTTCTTGATCCTGACGCTGATCGTGGACGAATTTTTGAAGGACAGAGCACAACTCTTTACCTCGCTTTCCCTCGTTTTCTTGTCGGTTCCGCTGCTTGGCTCCCAGCGCTCTCTTTCCTCTGTGATGGGGGAGAGCTTCTTTGTGGGATGGATCCAAAAAAGCATCGGCAGTCCTCCCGTCCCCCAAAAGGAGGAGATACGGGGAGAGGGGCGCCCGATGGCGGTGCTGGGGCTTTGCGCGCTTCTTGTGACTGCCGCGGGCTTTTTCTCTCCCGCAAGGACTGTTTTGGGCGTTCTTTTCCTTTTCCTCGGATTGCTTCTTCTTCCCGTTCCCGAGGTGGATATCCCGATTCTCCTTTTCCTTTTTCCGTTTTTTCAGCTCACCTCGCATCCTACGCTTCTTCTTTTGGCTTTGACCTTGATCCTTGAGATCTCGTGGCTTCTTAAGATCTATTGCGGCAGACGGGATTTTGAATTGGAGCTTGCAGATCTTTTCGTCCTTCTTTTTTCTTTTTTGCTTTTTTGCGGCGGGCTTGTCGGATATGGGGAGCTTGAAACGGGGGCAATGCTTTCCCTCCTTGCACTTGTGTATTTTCCCGTCAAAAATCTTCTTTCCTCAAAAGCGTGGCGGATCCGCGTTCAATCTGCGATCTGTACGGGCGGAACGGTTTGCGCTCTCTTTGGGATCTTTGAGTATTTCTTTGGGGAGCTTGAGCTTTTATGGGTGGACAGCGAGCGCTTTTTTGACATTGGCGGCAGAGTGTGCGCCTTTTTCGACAATCCCAACATCCTTGCCGTGTATCTTTTGTTTGTCTTTCCCATAGCGCTGGTCGCTTCTCTGGATCCCCAAAAAGCTCCTGTGCGCCGTTTCTTTTTCGCACTATGTTCCTTTAGTATCCTTCTTTGCATTGTTCTTACCTGGTCACGCGGCGCGTGGCTTGGGGTGCTGTGCGAGATCTTTTTGGTGCTTCTGTTTCAAAGCCCCGGCTCGGCGGCGGTTCTGTTTTTGGGATTTCCGCTTTCCCTTGGCGCCCTGCCTTTTTTGCCGCAGAGCGTGATCGGGCGCTTTTTGAGCATTGGGGATCTTGCCGAATCCTCCATTCGCTATCGGATCTATACCTGGCAGGGCGTTTTGGAAACGGTCAAGGCGCATCCGTTTGGCATCGGCGTGGGGGAGGCGGCTTTTTCCAAGGTTTACCCGCACTATGCAAAAAGCGGCATTGAAACGGTCATGCACGCGCACAATCTGCTTTTGCAGATCACCCTGGAGCTTGGTGTGGTCGGAACGGCGGTATTTCTTTTTCTTTTGGCGTTGGCATGGATCAAGGGGTTTGGAAGAGGGCGGAGCATGGGCGCTCCGTACGCGCTTTGCGGCGTTATGGTCATGGGATTTTTCGATCACGTATGGTATGCCCCCGGCATGCTTGCGTTGGTGTTTGCGTTTATTGCACTTTCATTGACGGGGGAGGAAAAGGAATGAGAGAGATCAAGGGAGAAAACAGAAAGAGGCTTGGCGTGTTGGACTGGTTTGTCCTATTTTTGATCCTTGCTCTTTTTGTGGGAGCGCTGTTTTGGTATTTTTGGGGACGCGGGGAAGACGCAGGGGAGGACGGCACCGTTTATTATACCGTGCGGGTATACGACGTGGACCCGGTGCTTTTGGAGGCGGGACATTTCCTTGTGGGAGATGCGGTCTTTTCCGAAAACGGAACGCTTCGGCTTGGTGTGGTAGAGGGAGTGAAGACGGTCGCCCAAAGAACCGCCGCGGTCCAAAAGGGTGAGGTGGTCACCCCGCCCTCTCCCCGATTCGTTTCGGTGGACGTCCGGGTGCGAAGCGACTGTGTTGTCAAGGAGGGGGAAGGCGTGCGCTGTGACGGGGTGCGCATTGCGGCAGGAGAGAACGGCAGGTTTCGGATCGGGCGCTTTTTTGCTTCCCGTGCCACGGTGATCTCGGTGGAAACGGAGGAATGGCAATGAGGGAACGTCGCGGAAATATTCTGGATCTTTTTTTGATCCTGTTGCTTGCCGGCTCACTGTTGGGGGTGCTTGGAAGGTTTGGCGATACGGCGGGAGAGAGGTATGAGGAGAGCGACGCGTTGATGCGGGTGCGTGTGGAATCGACCGACGCCGATCTTTCGGCTTCTCTTCGAATCGGGGAAGGGCTCTACCTCGCCTCGGGAGAATACTACGGCGAATTGAGTGAGATCGACTCCGCACCCGCCAAAATAACCCTTCTTGAGGACGGCGTGTTTTTTGTAGGCGAATGGGACGGGGAGGGACCGCGGGAGTACGTTGTTACGGTGCGGGTCCGTGGCGCGTGGCGCGAAGAGATCTTTTACCGCTCCGAGCGGGATGCGCTTTTGGTAGGTGCCCCCGTAACGCTTTACGGCGCGCGTGCCGTGATTCGGGGCAGTGCGATCGACGTAAGAGAGCCAACGCCTTAAGAAAGTTCTATAAACGTGTTTTCAGGAGACGAAAAAAGCGCGTTTTTTTGCCTTTTATATCTATTTTGCACGAAAAGTTAGCGCGGATGCTATAAAAATCTCACAGTTTGCCAATTGAATTTGAAGAAGATTTTTGCTATACTAATGATAATAATTAGTAAGGACTGTCTTTGTTCGTCCAAACGACAGGCTTTACGATTCTCAGATAGGGAGCAAGATTTATGATTTCTCGTGACGTCGTTATTAACAATGCCAGCGGTCTCCATGCACGCCCGGCCACCTTTTTTATTCAAAAGGCAAACTCCTACAAGTCCTCCATCTGGATCGAGAAGGACGATCGCAAGGTAAACGCAAAAAGCCTTTTGGGTGTGCTTTCCCTTGGAATCGCAAAGGATATGACTGTTACGCTGATCGCTGACGGTCAGGACGAAAATGCCGCCATCTCGGGTCTTACTGAGTTGATCGACAGCGGTTTTTCCGAAATTTGATCGAATAAACCACATACGGTGTGCGTCGGCGGAGCTCCAAGTTCCGAGGGGTACACCGTTTTTAATTTTGAAAGGGGGATGCGTGTGAAAAACGAGGCGGTAAGAGAACGCTTGTCCGAAAAGGCAAACGGCCTTCCCATAACGCCCGGGGTGTATATCATGCGTGACAAAAACGGCCGCGTGATCTACGTCGGCAAGTCAAGAAAGCTGAAAAACCGCGTTTCCCAATATTTCCAAAACGGCGAAAAAAACGTAAAGACCGCGCGCATGGTCGCGGCGGTCTACGACTTTGACTACTATCTTTGCGACAACGAGATGGAGGCGCTTTCTCTTGAAAACACCCTCATCAAGCAATACACACCAAAGTATAATATCCGACTGAAGGACGCCAAATCCTACCCGTATATCAAGATCGGCACGGGGGACTATCCGCGCCCCACGTTTACACGCCGTCGCGAAGGGGATAAGGCGAGGTACTTCGGTCCCTTTTCGGGCTCCTCGACCGCCTATGCGCTCATCGAGCTTGTCAACCGCACGCTGCGTCTTCCCACCTGCTCGCGGCGTTTTCCGCGCGATATCGGCAAGGGCAGACCCTGCATCAATTATCAGATCGGGCGGTGCTCGGGGGTCTGCACGGGGAA
>JAZNEQ010000057.1:0-10956 GCA_045588715.1 Eubacteriales bacterium
CATTGCCCAATATTCCCCACTGCTGCCTCCCGTAGGAGTCTGGACCGTTTCTCAGTTCCAATGTGGCCGTTCAACCTCTCAGTCCGGCTACCGATCGTCGACTTGGTAGGCCGTTACCCCACCAACTATCTAATCGGACGCGAGCCCATCCCTATGCAATAAATCTTTGGCAAGTCTGCCATGCGACAGTCTTGCATTATACGGTATTAGCGTTCGTTTCCAAACGTTATTCCGTACATAGGGGCAGGTTGCTCACGCGTTACTCACCCGTCCGCCACTAACGCAGGGCCGAAGCCCCTTGTCCGTTCGACTTGAATGTGTTATGCACGCCGCCAGCGTTCATCCTGAGCCAGGATCAAACTCTCGATATCATTGTATTAAATCGTGTGTCAACCACACGCTTCAATCGCTTTATCGAGCTTTTGCTCTTAGCATTTTACTTTTGTTTGAGTAGTATTCTCGTTTGAATTGTTCGAGATCCGTTGCACATACTTTTATATGCTTTGTACTTCTCTCTTGTTGTTCAATTTTCAAGGATCATCTCTGCCGTTTTTACGACAGCCCGATTATTATACCACTTCCGGAAGGCTTTGTCAATACCTTTTTGAAAAGTTTTTTTGATTTTTTTCGCTTTTCTTTCGGGTTTTTCTTTCGCCTCTCTCGCGGTTTGCTGCCATTCGGGAAGACAGCTTGCATATTATACCACAAACTGAAAGAGTTGTCAAGCGGTTTTTCACAAAAAAATGAAATATTTTTCAACACTTTCAACAAAACTAAAATAAAATCAAAAAGGAAAGGAGATTTCCAAAATATGCTGACGTTGGTACTTCGTACGGTTTTGATCTACGTGTTTGTTATTCTTACCATGAGACTTATGGGAAAGCGCCAAATTGGGGAATTGGAGGTTACGGACCTTGTCACCACCCTCCTTTTATCCGAGATCGCCTCTCTCCCCATCACCAACCAGGATATTCCCGTCTCCTTTGCCATTGTTCCCATGATCATACTTCTCTCGCTTGAAGTATTTTCTTCCTATATATTATTGTCCGTTCCGCGGCTCAAGCTCCTGCTTTCCGCCCCTCCCACGGTCCTCATTCACAGGGGCAAGCTGATACAGAGTGCGCTGAAGGAAACACGCATTACGATCGAGGAGCTGATGAGCGAGATCCGACAGCAAAATCTTACCGACCTTTCGCAGGTAGAATGCGCCATCCTTGAAAAGAACGGAAAGCTGACCGTGTTGCCAAAAGCCAAATATGCGCAACCGACTGCTGAGCAATTGGGGATCAAGTCAAGGGATGCGGGACTGATGCACATTGTATACAGCAACGGGACCTACAGCAAAGAAGGACTTCGCCTCATTGGAAAGGATCGCGCATGGCTTTACGGGGAGCTTGCAAAGAAAAAGCTTTCCCCCAAGCGCCTTTTTTGCGTAACGGCAAACGATACGGGCGAGCTCTTTTGGATAGAAAAGGAGAAGAACGAAAAGAAATGAAATCTTTTATCGCAACAATCGTTTTGTTATCCGCGGTGATCACGCTTACGGCACTCAATCTCCATTACGTAAACGGTACCGTTGCAGAGCTTTGCGAAATGCTCGATGAGCTCCCCGAGATCAACGATCCCGCCTGTATCGACTGTGCCGACGAAATAAAGGAATATTGGAAGAAAAAAGAGGCGATCATAGGGCTTACCGTATCTTACCCCTTTGTAGACCGCATCAATGAGCAATCGGCGCTTCTTGTCTCCACGGCAAAAAGCAAGGACCTTTACGGCTTTAAAAGTGCCAAAACGCTTCTTTACGATGCAGCCCTTGATATGGGGCGCGCCGAGCGTTTTTCGATTGAAAATCTCTTTTGATAAAAACTATTGACCCCCCAAAAAAATTGTGATAAAATAAGATCACCAACGCACGGGAGGTTTGAAAATGAAAAACGAGATACGCCTTTATACCAACCAAAACAATCGCCAAATGATGAGCTTTGTCGTATCGACCGAGGACAACAAACTCATTGTGATCGACGGCGGCTACGACGAGGACGCCGCACCGCTGCTTTCCCACCTTTGCAAGATAACGGGAGAGGACAAGCCGCATATCGATGCATGGATCCTTACGCACGCGCATGAGGATCATATCAACGCCTTTGCCGTATTTTGGGAGAAATATAAGGATCGATTTACCTGCGACGGCGTGTATTATACCTTCCCATCCGTTCCCTACTTCGAACGCCACGAGAGAGGCTCCGCCCCAACGCTCTCACGCTTTTACCAAAACCTGCCCGCCTTTGCTAAGATCGCACACGTCGTTTCAACGGGCGACGTATACAAAATCGGCGCGGCAGCCGTAGAAATTCTGCAAACCTACGACGACACCGAAACCTATGACATTGTCAACAATTCCTCCACCGTTTTCCGCATGACGCTGGGCGGCAAAACCGTGCTGTTTATGGGAGATGCCGGTGAGAACGCCGGAAAGCGCCTCCTTGCGCGCTACCAAGGCGACCTCAAGAGCGACCTTTGTCAGCTTGCTCACCACGGTCAGGACGCCGTCACCGAGGACGTTTACCAAGCAATTCAACCCGACGTGTGCCTGTGGTGTACCCCCGACTGGCTATGGGTCAACAACAACTATCTGTCACAAGACCCCGCCACGGCCGGTTGCGGTCCCTTTACCACGCTTGAAACAAGGTCATGGATGGAAAAGCTGGCGGTCACAACGCATTACGTCGCCAAGGATGGTGACTGCGTCATTCCGCTGTAATAAGCCCAATCCCCACAGAACGTGCAAAGGGGGCTGTCATATTTGACGAGACCGAAAAAGCCCGTGGTAAAAAGAAAAAATCGCATTTTCAAAAAACAGAACATGAGACAGTAATCGGTTGAATTCCTTCGGAATTCTCCAAAATATTACGGGCTTTTTCTACCGCCGACTTTGGGGCTCGCCGTACCTTTGTACGCCTCACGCCCCAAACTCGACGCTTCTCGCCTAAATCTGCCGAGCCCAAAAGGGGCTGTCTCAAATGCGTTTTGCATTTGAGACAGCCCCTTTTTGTGTGTTTATCTCTCGGGCGCCAATTGCCAAAGAAGATCTTTCATATTTTGTGCCATCAGCACCATGCCCTTTTCATTGAGATGCACCGCATCTATTGCGTATTGCTTTTTCCATGCCTCATCACCGATACGGATCCCCGAAACCTCGGGATCCCCAGCATCGAGCAACACAACGCGATCGTTCTCCGCATAATTGGCGGCGACGACCTGCTTCATGCCGTTTGCAACAAAATCCAAGCGATTCGCACCGTCCTTGGCACGGATATCCTCCCTATGCCATGCGGTGATCAATACCACGCGGGCATTGGGATACGTCCGAAGGAGTTCTGCTACCATGGAATTGATCGCTCCCATATAGGTATCCCCCGCCGTATCGGTAGCACTTCCAAGGGGAATTCCCCAGCCAAAATCGTTCCATCCTCCCTCGAGGAAGATGAGATCCACGTCCGCGGCATTTCCCGAGGGATTTCCATGGGTATAATAGCCTCTTCCCGTGGAACCAAACTTAAAGTTGGCATCGTTCATCAGCTTATGGTACATAGAGGTGCGCACCTGCGAGGGATTCGCATACGCCCCCGGATTGTACGCCACGGTCCACCCGTTGGCACCGAGATTGGTAAAATTCCAATCGTATTGAGAAGCAAGGATCTCCAGCCATTGCTCGCCGTCGGCAAGCGAATGTCCGCCAAACAAGCTGTCTCCGATGGCAAGAACGTCAAGCCCTTGCAGAGCAGCCTCTTTTTTCATCCTTCTCTCCGTTGCGATCTCCTTAAGATAAGGCAACATTGCCTCTGCCATAAGAGCCATCCCCTCGTCGTTGAGATGGAAGGAATCATGCGCATACTTCTTCTTGAAGTCCGCATCCCTCATGTTGACGCCCGAAACGTCGGGATCTCCCGAATCGATAAACCGCACACGGTCGTTTTCCTTATACACCGCCTCGTAAAGCGTTCCGACAGAAGAGGTAAACTCAATGGCGTTGGCGTTGTCCTCTCTGCCTTGGTTTCCGTTTTCCCACGCAGTCATCATTACAACCGTTGCATTGGGATACAGCTCGAGAAGCTTATCCATCACCAATCTCCAAGCGCCAAGGAAGGTGGTGTGATCGGTTGAATCCACCGTACCCACGGGAGCCTGTACCTTGGGGCCGTAGTCGTTGCTTCCTGCCTGCAAAAGGATGATATCCACGTCCTCACATCGTCCCGAAGGCTTTCCGCAATTGTAATATCTCGCGTCGTCCTTATCGTCGCTGCCGAAATGATATTTATCAAAATGGTTGAAGAGAAGGTCGTACATCGAAGCGTTGGGAATTTTCTCCCCTTCGATCAGCCTGTCGGGCTGCCAGGAAATACTGGCGCCACCAATGCCGAGATTGGTCAGATTCCAATGATACTGACGGCCGAGCATATTGATCCATTGATAGAAGCCGTTGCTGTTCGCAGCACCCTGGAACAAGCTGTCTCCCATAGCAAGAACGTTAAGCCCTTCCAAATCGATTGCCGAGTTTGCCATATATTTCTTCAGCGCCTCCTTCGTTTTTGCATCCAATGAGGAATTTCGCAGCAGCTCCTCCTGCGCGGCGCGCGCCAAGGTCTTTTGCACCATACTGTCTTTGGTGTTTTCCGAAAACGCGGTCACCACGCTTCCGTCGCGCATTACCATTTTTACGTATCCAACCCCCGCAAAGGGCGTATCGTAATTTTTTTCTTTAAAATCGGCAATGGCACCCGCAAAAACGTAGGAAAGATTTGCCTTATAATCCTCGTACCATTGCTCATTTTCCACGGGAACGTCAAGGTGGTGCAGATTTTCAAGCACGTCGGCAGTCAAAACGTTGGCACCCAGCTTTTCGATTGGAAAGATCACGGTTCCGAGCCCGATCCGCTTAACGTGACCGTCCGCCTTTAATTTTTCGTAATCCGCACGGTTCACAAGGGTCAGAAAGCGCAAGCCGTGCGGGTCCTCAAGACGCATACTGTTTACTCCGTCAAGCCCCTTGATATCCATGTAGCTTGTGTTGATCACCGCCCCTGCCTTAACGTCGGTAAGAAGCGTTTCGGAGGTATAATAGATCGGTCTTTCCGGATTTTTGACCTCGGCGTATAAAAGCGTCTTATCGCCGTCTGCCAAAGAAAGCCCCACATCCTTTGCAAAATGACGTTCCTTGCCGTTCAAAGTTACAGCGACGTCCTCTGTTTTTGTGATCTTTACGTCGCGAACGTCGATATAATTCGTTTTTCCGTCAAGATCGGTTTCGGTGAAGTAGGAAAGACGGTTGCATTTTACGGGGATAAAACGATTTTCTTCTATCGTAACATCCTTGCAATTGTAATAGCCATGCTCCCCCTTTTCCGTGCTGACCGTCAGCTTGGGATCGTACTGATATCCGTACAGCGCACCGTTGACGTAGACCTCGTAATTTGCGTTTGCGCTGTAAAAAACAATGCGAACGGTGTTCCATTGATCACGCACTAACCCCTTTACGCCCGCAAACCTCTTGGCTCCCGCACCGAGATCCAGCGAACCGTTGGTTAAATTGATCTTGTAAAATAAAAGGTCACGCCCCGCATCCTCTTTTCGTTCTCCCGACCCGGTCGTAAGAGAAAAACGATCAAACAGTGCCTCGGCAAACGCATCGCCAAAGCCATTTCCATGCGGTCGGTAAGAAAGCTCGATAACGTAAGCATTTCCTTTTTCAATGGATGCATGCTTGATCTGCAAAAAACGATCGCAATTTCCCTTCATAATTGCCTGCGCACTACCCGAGGGAGCGGTATATGAGCCTACGTAAGGGACACGCACAAAGCTTTTAGGGTCACCCTCCTCGGACATTTCACTTGCATATTCGGGAACTGCCGCATAGACGGCGCCTACCGTCGGTTTTGCGCCCCCCTCAACGTCGGCAAACGTCAAAAGCGCAACGGCAGGAAGCACACACAAAACCGCCAACACAAAGGAAAGAGCACGAATGCATGTTGTTTTCATGGATAAACTCCTTTAAGGGTGTATTAAAACTCAATTAGCGTTGTATCCCAAGGGACACAACGCTAAAAAGAGTTGTCTTAATTCTGAGGATCTTCCGTGCCTTCTAAGCTCTCAGAGGAGGATTCGGGCTTGCTCCCCACAACTGCAAACGGATCGGGATCATCCGAAGGATAATTGGGGAAGGTCGTTGTCTCCTCTTCGGAGCTTGTGGGATCTTCAGGCTCAACGCTTTCGATCTCGGAAGACTCGGGCTCGGACGAGACAGGATCTCCGGATGTCGTAGCAGTGGGCGTGGTCGATTCCGCCGGTTGCCCGGAGGTGCCCGCATCGGGCGTGGTTGACTCGCCAATATCATCGGCAGACGCGCTTTCGGTATCGGAGGTTTCGGGCTCTTCCGGCTCGCCGCAAGCCACCATCACGACAACCAAACAAAATACAAGAAGGAGCGTAATATACGCTTTCCAGTTTTTCATCGTAATTCTCCTTTGTTCCTTGAATTTCAAAGCAACAAGTGCTCACTCTCCAAGGAATATTATACACAAAAAATGCTTGCTTGTCAAGCAAAATCATACGCAAGAGTATTTTTTTGTAAGTTTACAACAAAAGGTATGATTGGTTTTAGTCAGAAAGTCCAAGCAGCACGCCTTAATACCAAGCCGACCACTCGTCCAAAGACGCCGTAAGAATGTCCTCTTGTAAAACAAAAAGAATTTCTATTTCAATTTCTTGATAGGTTTTTTTCAAAGGCTCCATCCTATTTCCTCCGCTATAAGGCTTAAAGCAAGCCTTCAAGAGCGTCCTTATTCCACTTAAGATCGTCGAAAATGTCGTCCATGCCGGGGTCGGAGGGATCTTCCTCACCTTCCTCACCGCTTTCCGACGAGGATACACTTCCGGTTGCGCTTGAAGCTGAGGTTGCATCGGAATCACTTTCCGCACGGCTTTCGGACGTGCCATCGGAGGAAGCTTCGTTATCGGTACAGGATACTGCCAGTACCACCATAACCGCAATCAAAACGAGCGCTACGTATTTTTTCCAACTTTTCATGTCTTTTTTCTCCTTGACAATGGAACACAAGGGAGAAGAGGTACCAAAAGCATCTCTTCTCCCTCACTTCCATTTACTTCATCATTTTTTAACCGACATCATAGGATCAATTTCCAAAAGTGTCCTCAAGCCACGGGTCATCCTTTCGGTTGATAATCTCAATGTTAAGAGAAACGCCACCGTTGATCAGCTGCCAGGTTTCGCTGTTGAAGACCTCTGCCAAGAGATTGTTGTCTGCGTCGGAGCAATCCGTTTTCATAAATACAGGGATCTGCCCCAAAGTAACCTCTACGGTCACGGTCTTTCCGCCCACGACCTCTTCAATTTCACCTGTCAAGAGATTGCGCCAGGTACCCTCGGGGAGGTATACGTCCTTAGTGTAGGTATCCTGGGTCGTAACGGGAGCCACCAGAAGCGCCTCGCCCAGCATATACTGCAGCATATTGGGATCACCCTCCGCGCGGGGGGCTTCAAGGTTATACACGTTTGCATCATCCGGGAACTCCAATACCATGGCACGAACCACGGGCATACCCGTCCGGCACGCCTCTTCAGAATACTTCTGAATGTAAGGAATCAGCTTTTCGTGAATGTCGGTAAAGAGGCAGTAGATCTCCTGCGTTTCCTCGGTCATATCGTATGCGTTGCGTACGTCACCGTGCGACTGGATGTTGGAGGTAAACGCCGTATACTCGACCGCTCTTGCAAAGATCTGAGATTCCAATTCCAGCGGCATGGTACCGTTGTGCTGGTTTACGCCGCTTGAATACGCATAACCCGCCATATCGTAGGTCATAAAGGGAACGCCCGAAATACCGGAGTTGATCAAAGCGATCAGCTGGTCCTCGATCTTAGCGAAGGTACGCGCCTGGTCACCCTCCCAGAGGTAGGGGTTGCGCTGGGAACCAATGCCGCCACCGCGGGAAAGAACAACAAATCCGTCGGGGATGTTCTTTGCTTCCTTTTGCTCGATCATGCTCTTGTAGAAGATCGAGATAAAGTAGGTGGAGTATGCATGGTGAACGTTATCACCCTCGAAAACGGAATCGTCAAACCAATTGTACTTGAGCGTGTAATTTTGATCAACCAGCTTATTGCCGTCGCTGTCCTTCAGGACGTTTCCGTCCTCGTCAAGCTGATAAGCCGTGTAAACACCTTCATCGGGCATCGTTTCGCAGAAGTCGATCTTAATACCGTCGATGCCAATGTCGATCAAGAGCCCCCAAATTTGATCCATGTACCATTCCACTGCCTCGGGATTGGTAACATCAATGTAGGCTTGCGCGGTAGCATTCGCGGCATCGGGGTTATCCTCGCCCGAAATTCTGGGCAGCTTGTAGGTATCCTCTGTGGTTCCGTCATCATAGGCAAAGGTTGCCCATACCTGATACTCTTCCTTGTAGCCCTTCATGTGACCGCTGATACCGCCCACACCCATGTAAAGCATGGTCTTAATGCCCGTACAGGTGCATTCGCCCTCTACGCATTTGTCACTCTTACATTCGTTTTCAAGCCAATCGACAACGTACTTAAGCTCTTCTTTCTTCGTCTCGTTCGAAGAGGTTTGATACCAATCGCCCCAAGACTCAAGCACCATAGCAGTGGGCTTCATTCCCGCATTGATCAGGTTTGTCACAATGGTCTTAACACCGTAACCTGCGTGATTTCCTTTAGCACCCATCTTGTAGTAATGGTTTGCAAGATAGGCATCGTTGCCGCAAGTACAAAGCGCATACATACCACTGGAGGTATTGCTGATACCGGTAACGTTTCCGGAGGAATCAAAGGTCAGGGCAAGGAATTTTGCCATATTAATGCCGGAAATGGCAAGACCGCAGGTCTCGATCTCGGTCAGGGGCACGTAGGTCTTCCCTGTCGTGTTATCGGCAGTGAAATAGCGATCGTTGACCTTGATAAAGGCAGGATTTTCTCCCTCGGCATCGGAATAGAGGGTCGTCAGATCGTAGCCCGACGTGCTTGACAACGACGAGATCTGCGCGTATGCAGCGGTCGACGTGTTCTTTACGTAATAGGTTTTATAATCGGGAATATTCGTATACTTAGCATAATTGAACGTAAGCGCGCCGTAATTTTTGATTTCCGGAATTTCCTTATAGGATGCGTAAGGCGTGGTATACTTGGCAATATCCTCAAAGGCATCAAAATCGGGGCCGTAACGGCAGATAAGCTCGCCCTGAGCCCATTCCTCGGGAAGCGAGGAATGACCCGAAAGCTCGGTATATCCAAGCAACGCGTCGCTCATTTTGCCCGTTGCGTAGAAATAGCAGTCGATCATCTCGTTGTTGATAACAACGCTCCATTCATCGGTTACGGTGCTGCCAAAATCCACCGCAATTCTCTCGTAACGGTTGATAAACATACCCGCGCCGCGCGTAGTTACAAAGAGAGGAATTGCCATGTAAGAGGTGTTGTCCTTATTCCAACCGTCCTGCGTGTAAAGGGTAAACGAGGTACCTCGCTTGTTGACAACGTCAAACCTCTCGCCACCGCCGTAAACAGCCTCGCCGTCCAAAAGGTCCCCACGCAGGGTTACGGTATCCGTTGAAATATTTGTTTCAACTTCAGCAGTTTCAATCGCGGTCACGTTGGAAGCCTGTACTCCCTTGGGCGTATAGAAGGAAAGGTCAAAGGTCGAGCCCGTTTTCAACTCGGCATAGGTTCCCGAGCTTGGAACAGTGACAACGAGCTTGCCCGATTCTTGAGCAACCGTTAAAAACTCCATCTTGCTTTCAACCGACTCACCCAGATACGTACCGAGCGCCTGGGCAGCTCCGGTGTCATCAAAGGCATTGTAGCTCGAGCCGTTCGCCTGAAGTCTCCAGCCGTTTTTCCCCTCATAGGTCAAACGGCAGTAGATACCCGCCGCATTGCGGAAAAAGAGCTCGTTTGCCGTATACTGAACGTCCTTGACCGCCGTAGAACTCAGCGTAACGCTCGTAGCGCCCTCGGAAAGGCTGTTCAGGATCACAAGCTGGTCCTCTGTATACTGTGTGGTAGTATCGCCAAGCGCCATACCGGCAAGCGCCGCTACGCTTCTGGTATAATCGCCGATCGTGTCGGCATCGTACTCATAGCTATAAAGATAGATCTCAACGCCGCTGCTAAGCAAAACCTTTACGTATCCGACGGCAGAAAAATTCGCTACACGGTTACCAAGCTTAATATTGGTAATGGAGCCTACGAAATATCTGTCATAGCCCTCCTCCAAAGCAGCCGCGGGAAGCTTGGTATAGTATGCGCCAATCGTCCCCTTTACCTGCATGTACTTTGCGCCCGTACCCTCAAGCGAATTCAACGCCTCTACGGTAAAGGCACCTGCATTTTGAACGTATTGTTCCGGTGCGATCATCGTACCGATCTGAACGTCGCGCACCAATCCGTTTTGCTTGAGAAGCAACAATTCATCCATAAGATCCAAATCGATCTGGGTTGCAAAACGCATACCTGCCGAATGGGTCAGACGCACGGAGGCGCCCTTTACGGGAGCCACGATCCCCTCGTATTGAGAAAATCCGCGATAGATGGGCGTTACCGTTGCACCGCCGCCCACAAAAAGAGGAGCACCGGTGTAGGCGTGGCGATTGGTGTTGCCCATAGAAGAGGTGACGTCCACCGCAAGAAGATGCTCGCCCGCGTTATTTTGAGGAACCGCCTCGTAAAGATCGGAGTCGGTAAAGGTCGCGGCGCGTGCATTGTCAATCCACAATTCACCCGCAAGCGACGAAGCGCCCGCTTCGGTCTTGTTGATCTTTGAAATGATCCAGGAGTTGGCCTTGAAAATAAGTTCTTTGAATTTTCCTTCCTCCGAAACGATCAAAGCACCGTTGACGTAAAAATCGCGGTGTCCGGTA
>JAZNEQ010000058.1:0-42916 GCA_045588715.1 Eubacteriales bacterium
AACGCTCTTGAGTGCGCTAATGCAGATCTTTCTGATCCCGCATTCGCTCCCATCCTTGAGCTTATGGATGCAGTTGACTCCTACATTCCTACTCCTGAGCGTCAGGCTGACCTTGCATTCCTTATGCCCGTAGAGGACGTATTCTCCATTTCCGGACGTGGTACTGTTGCAACCGGTAGAGTTGAGCGTGGTACTGTTAAGGTTGGTGACGTTGTTGAAATCGTTGGTCTTTCTGACGAAAAGAAGAACACAACAGTTACTGGTGTAGAAATGTTCCACAAGCTCCTTCCTCAGGCAGAAGCTGGTGATAACATCGGTGCGCTTCTTCGAGGTGTTGCTAAGGACGAGATCGAAAGAGGCCAGGTTCTTGCTAAACCCGGTTCCGTTCATCCCCACACAAAGTTCGTAGGTCACGTATACGTTCTTACTGAAAAAGAGGGTGGCCGTTCCAAGCCCTTCTTCGCTGGTTACAGACCCCAGTTCTACTTCAGAACAACAGACGTTACCGGTGTTATCGAGCTTCCCGACGGTGTTGAGATGTGCCGTCCCGGCGATAACGTTGATATGACCGTTGAACTGATCAAGCCCGTTGCTTGTGAGCAGGGTCTCCGTTTCGCTATCCGTGAGGGTGGTAGAACCGTTGGTTCCGGTGTCGTTTCCGAAATTATCGCTTAATTAAAACGAATGTTTTGGGGTTGCCGCACGTTTGCGCGGCAACCCCATTTGCAAAGCTTCATTTTTTAAAACTTTATTACATATAATCTTTGGGGATTGGTGAAATTCCAATACCGGCAGTACAGTCTGCGAGCTTTTTGAAGCTGAACGGGCGAAATTCCCGTACCGACGGTAAAGTCCGGATGGGAAAGGAGTTTTTATGTCGCGTCTTCGATTTGAGCCTAACGCCATGCGCCGCATTGTTTTGATTGCTTTGTTCGGCGCGCTTTCTTACGTTTTAATGTTGTTTGTACATTTTCCCGTCGCGTTTTTGACCTTGGACGTCAAGGATGTGATCATTACCCTGGCAGGGCTTTATTTTGGCCCCTCCGCGGCGCTGATCCTGTCGGTTCTGGTTCCGCTTTTGGAGATGATCACGGTAAGCGATACGGGAATATACGGCTTTGTGATGAACGTATTGGGAACAGGCGCTTTTTCTATTACTTCAAGCATGATCTATAAATACAAAAAAAGCTTTTTTGGTGCAATTACAGGTCTGGTTGCGGGTGTTGCCATTATGGTAGGGGTGATGATGCTTTTCAATCTCCTGGTGACGCCGTATTATCTCGGTGTTGCCGTGGCAGAGGTTCAAGCGTTGATCCCAACGCTTCTGCTACCCTTTAACGCGGTTAAGGGTGTGTTTAACGCAGCACTTGTGTTGCTTCTTTACAAGCCTCTTTCCGGGGTGATGCAGCGTGCAGGGATCTTGCCACGCTCCGAGCATCCTTTTCGCATGGATTTGAAAAGTGTGCTGGTGACCTTTAGTGCCCTTGCACTGATCGCCGCTTCGCTGTTTGTGATCTTTTTTGTGCTTGGTGGAGGGTTTTCTTTCGGCATATAAACAAAAAGTGCTCCGTTCCTGTTGCAATTTACAGGCACGGAGCGTATTTTTTATTTTTTTGAGAAGGTTTTGGATGCCGCGGTAAGACTGTGGTTTTTGGCGCCGATGTCAATGCATTCCCAGTCCTCGGCGCTTCCCTCGTAATCTACGTGTGTCAGATATTCGCAGTTGTAAAACGCCATACTCATGATCTCTGCGGTTGCCTTCTGAATGGTCGTGCGACTTCCTGCACGCATAGGGGGATAGAGATAGAGCGTATAAAGATCTGCGGAATAAAGCACACCCTCCAAATCGCAATAATAGGGATTTGCTTCGCTGACTGAGATATAAACCAAGCTGGGGCAAGCGGAAAATGCCCCCTCTCCAATCGATACTACTGAGGCAGGGATTTGTATAGCTGTCAAAAATGCACAACCGTAAAAGGCGCGGGGGGCAATGGCGGTTACACGCTCGCCTATGGGGGAATACGTGGGGATGGTAATGCAAACGTCACGGCATTCACCGATTCCTATGAGTGTACAGCTACCGTTCCCGTTGGAAGCAAAGGAAAGAAGAGAGTAGGGCGATGGGGGATCCTTTTGTACAGACCCCGCTGCTTCGGATCCTGTGTGCGGCTCGGTTTGAGTGTCCGAAAACGGCTCTGAAAGGATCCCGGAGGCTTCTGTAAGCGGTTTTGAGAGGGACTCCTTTGAGAAATCGGGTTCGGTCGTGTAAACGGGGAGCGGCTGGGTAGGGAAAAGATCGTTTGGCGTTCTTCCGATATAAGAAATGCAAAGCAGTGTAATTGTGACCGTAAGTGCAGTGGCAAACACGATCGCGAGTGTAATCATTAAAATTTGTGTCATAGGCGATTTCATTTTGCGTTCCTTTCTTTTTATATACTTCCTTCAAAGATTATGACACGCAAATGCTGATATGTCAAGAAAAAGCGTTTTTCAAAAAAAGACAGAAAAAGACGCAATTTCAAACTTTCAAGACTAAAAAAGGACGAAAAAAAGAAAAGATACACGCTGTGTGACGCAAGGCGGCGAACGATTTTTAAAATGTTTTTCGGCAAGAGCTCTCTATCGGGAACAACTTGACAAAAAAACACTTTTTGGGTATAATAAATAGGTCAAATCAAAAAGGAGATGGACAGCCTTGTCGATCGTATTATGAAATTTGGAGATATTGAACTAAAAAACGGTGTCGCTCTGGCTCCATTGGCGGGCGTGAGTGATCGCACCTTCCGCCGCATGGCAAGAAGATACGGCGCGGAATACACGGTCAGCGAGATGGTGTCGGCAAAGGCATTGTGTTATGAACAGCTTTGTAAGCGCCCTGAAAGCGCAGAAAGATGTCGCACCGCGCCCTTGGCAGCTGTACTCAAAGAAGAACTCCCCATGGCTGTTCAGCTTTTCGGTGCGGAGCCGGAATTTATGGCGCGTGCAGCACAGCTTCTTGAGAGTGGGGAATATCGCGGATGCGTTAGCGAGGTTCCCCCTTCCGTAATTGATGTGAATATGGGATGTCCCATGCAAAAGATCGTTGGAAACGGTGAGGGGAGCGCTTTGATGAAAGAGCCGAAGCGAGCCGCCGAAATCGTACGGACAATGGTAGCCGCGGTAAAGATCCCTGTTACGGTTAAGATCCGCGCGGGGTGGGATGCTGCACATATCAATGCGGTAGAGCTTGCAAAAATGCTTGAGGATGCGGGTGCCTCGATGATTTGTGTGCATGGGCGCACACGCGAGCAGATGTATGCGGGGCACGCCGATTTGGATGTGATCCGACGGGTGAAGGAAGCGGTTTCGATTCCCGTGATGGGAAACGGAGATATTTTCTCTGCTGCAGATGCCCTCAATATGCTTTCTCAGACGGGATGTGACGGAGTGATGATTGCACGCGGCGCTGAAGGAAATCCCTGGATCTTCTCGGAAATCCAATGCGCGATCGAGGGGAGAATCTATACACCGCCTACGGAGAGAGAGCGGTTTTCTGTCGCAATGGAGCATGCGGAGGGCTTGGTTGCGGATAAAGGAGAACGCGTTGGCGTTGCAGAGGCACGTAAGCATCTTGCATGGTATCTCCACGGAGTGCGCGGCGCTGCTGCAGCGCGCAACGCTATTATGGGAGCTACGATGCTTTCCGACTTTTCTGAAATTTTTGGGGGACTGCTATCCGGATCAGAGGTGAGCGATTGCCAATAAGTTCCTTTTCTTGATTTTCAAAAGGAATGAGGGAAAAGTTGTATGTTTTGGCTATTGACTTTTTATAAAAAGCGTGGTATGATATATACGGAATATTATTGGCTGTATATATAGGAGGGAAGAATATGGCACAGGAGAAAAAGCCCCTGGTAGAGGGAAAGTATCTGGAATATCTGGATAAGCCGTTGGTGCGTGAGGGAAATACCATCTGCTACGGTGATATGAATGAGAAGTGTATTTTGGTACTTGAGATCATGTCTTATAAGGACGTAGACGGGAAACAACTCCCTAAGGACGTATTTATTCAAGTGATCGATTCCAAGGATCCCAATAAGATACTGAAGCAAGGTAAAAAAGAAGGGCTTTACGATGCGTTTAGTATCGGTCTTGTTTGGTTGGATCTTGCTTTAAAGTCTGCAAATTGATGGAAAACTGCCGTCCAATACAGAATTTTTTCTGCCTTGGACGGTGGTTTTTATTGTCTTTGTCGGGAATCGTTTTTGGGGGTGTGATCTTTTGCCAAGTTGATCGTTTAATTGATGAAAAAATAACAAAATTCGGTATTTTTTTTACATAATCTATTGATTTTTTTGAAAAAATATATTAGAATATAACTTGATTGCAATTTATTGCTTTTTGCAAGCAGCAGCATGAAAGTTTCGTATACCATTATAAATTTATATATAAGATCCAAAGGGGAGGATGACGATTTTTCCCGGAAGGAAAGAGAGGGCGTATCATGGCTAATTTCAAAAAAATAGGCGTATTGACTTCGGGTGGTGACGCTCCCGGTATGAGTGCATGTGTAAAGGCGGTGGTCAATCATGCATTGGATATGGGACTTGAGGTAGTAGGAATCAACGGTGGATACAAGGGATTGATCGATGAAGAGCTTGTTCCCATGACGCATCAATCTGTAAGTAACGTAGTCTCTTACGGTGGAACCTTCCTTTATTCCAGCCGCTGTCCCGAGTTTAAAACCGAGGAAGGCATGCAGGCGGCAGTTGCTACTTGCCGTAAAAATAATATTGATGCACTTGTTTGTATCGGCGGTGACGGAACCTTCCGCGGTGCCACCGATATGACAAGGCGTGGCTTCCCCTCCGTGGGGCTTCCCGCAACGATCGATAATGATATTACCGCAACCGATTATACCATCGGTCTGGACACCGCGATCAACTCTACCGTAGATATGATCGACAAGCTCCGTGATACCTGTGAGTCCCATGAAAGACTTAACGTTGTGGAGGTTATGGGGCGTGATTGCGGACAACTCGCGCTGTACGCGGCAATCGCATCGGGGGCTGTTGCGGTTGCGATTCCTGAGGTCCCGTTTGACGAAGCGGCAACTATTGAAAGAATCAAGGCACTGCGTGCTGCGGGTAAGAGAAGTATGATCGTGGTCGTATCCGAGGGAATGTTCAATTCCGACGGTACCCCCTATGCAGAAACGTTGGCAAAGAATATTGCGAAGGAAACGGGAATTGATACCAAGTTTGCGCGCTTTGCGCATATCGTGCGCGGCGGTAAGCCTACCATGAAGGATCGTACCTTTGCGGCAGAGGTGGCTGTAAAGGCAGTTGAGCTTTTACTGGATGGCAAGAGCGATATCGTTATGTGTCAGATCAATGGTGATATCGTTTCCACGGATATCAACTTTGCTTTGATTGCGGACCGTATGTATAAAAACAAGCTGAAGGATGGCGATCTTGACGCATTTACGCCCGCACAGCTGGAGGATATGAAGGCTCTTTGCGAAAAGAGAAAAAAGGAAATTAAAAATTTGTATCAGATCGCACAAAACGTTGCGTTTTGATCTCTCTTACCAAGGGGTGTTCCTGTCAAAGCGGGGACGCCTCTTTTGCTTTTTTCTTTTTGATAGCATATGATTTTATACCGATTCATTAAAAAAATTATCCCAATATCAAGTGAAAAATTTCACAAAACCTATTGATAAATCGTCGTTTTTGTGGTATCATATGTGTGTATGGATATTTTTAGCAAATGAAAAAATATTTGAAAGGATCAAAAATTATGACCTACAACAAGAAATCGATTGAAGACATTGAGATCAAAGTCGGACAAAAGGTATTTGTTCGTTGCGATTTCAACGTTCCTATGAAAGACGGCGTTATTACCTCTGACAAGAGAATTGTCGGTGCTCTTCCCACCATTAAGTACTTGATGGAAAAAGGAGCCAAGGTGATTCTTTCTTCTCACATGGGTAAGCCTCATGCGATCTTTACTCCCAACTTTAAGCTTGATAAAAAGGAGCAGAAGAAGGTAGACGAGCTCCCCGAAAACGAAAGAGAAGCAGCAACTGCAGAGCTCAAGGCAAAGGCTCTTGCAAACGATCCCAAGAAATTCTCTCTTCGCCCTGTGGCAGAACGCCTCAATCAGGAGCTTGACGGTAAGGTTGCGTTTGCCTCCGATATCATTGGTGACGACGCAAAGGCAAAGATCGCGGCTATGGAAAACGGCACCTGCGTTTTGATTGAAAACGTACGTTTTGATGCGCGCGAGACCAAGAATAACCCCGATTTCGCAAAGGCATTGGCTGACCTTGCAGGCGAGGGCGGTCTCTTTGTCAACGATGCTTTTGGAACTGCTCACCGCGCGCATGCCTCTACCGCAGGCGTTGCTGATTATCTGCCCGCTGTTTGCGGTTATCTGATTCAGAAGGAGATCGGCGTTATGGGTAAGGCTTTGGCTGATCCCGCTCGTCCCTTTGTGGCGATTCTCGGAGGTGCCAAGGTTTCCGATAAGATCGGTGTTATTAACAACCTCATCGAAAAGTGCGATACGCTGATCATCGGTGGCGGTATGGCATATACCTTCTTTGCGGCGCTCGGTCACACGGTCGGTACTTCTCTTTGCGAGAGAGATAAGATCGACCTTGCAAAGGAAATGATGGATAAGGCAAAGGCAAAGGGTGTAAACTTCCTTCTCCCTGTCGACAACATTGTAGGCAAAGAGTACAATGAAAATACCGAGTTTATGCCGGTTGCTTCCGACGATATCCCCGACGGTTGGATGGGGCTTGACATTGGTGAGAGGACCTGTGAGGTCTTTGCAAATGCGATCAAGGGCGCCGGTACGGTCGTTTGGAACGGTCCTATGGGTGTTTCCGAGTGGAAGAACTTTGCAAACGGTACCGAAACGGTAGCAGCTGCCGTTGCAAATTCGGGTGCTGTTTCCATTATTGGCGGCGGTGATTCTGCCGAGGCTGTTGAAAGACTTGGCTTCGGTCCTAAGATGACACACATTTCCACCGGTGGCGGTGCATCCCTTGAATTCCTTGAGGGACTTGAACTTCCCGGTATTGCATGCTTGCTTGACAAATAATAAATCACAAAAAGGGGAACGGCTTTCCGCCGTTCCCTGATTTTACGATAATGAGAAAGGTGATCGAAATTATGAATCCTCAAAAAAGAAGAACTGTGATCGCAGGTAACTGGAAAATGAACTTTACTCCTGCTGAAGCTACCGCATTTATCAATGAGGTAAAGCCCTTGGTTGCGGGAAAGGATAACTGCGATATTATTTTTTGCGCCCCTTACGTAACCATTGCTGCAGCACAGGAAGCAGCAAAGGGCTCCAACATCAAAATCGGTGCTGAAAACGTGCATTTTGCCGAAAAGGGTGCCTACACGGGTGAAGTTTCCGCACAGATGCTGACCGCTTGCGGTGTGGAGTACGTTATCATCGGTCACTCCGAGCGCCGTCAGTATTTTGGCGAAACGGACGAGACCGTTAATCTTCGCACCAAGGCAGCACTTGCCGCAGGAATGAAAGTCATCCTTTGTTTGGGAGAGGTTAAGGACGAGCGCCTTAACGGTATTACCAACGAAATCGTTTCCATGCAAACAAAGCTCGATCTTCTTGGAGTAAGTGCTGAGGAAATGAAAAACGTAATTATCGCTTACGAGCCTGTATGGGCAATCGGTACAGGTCTTACGGCAACTCCCGAGCAGGCAGAAGAGACTTGTGCGGTGATCCGTGCAACGCTGGCATCCATTTACGGAGAGGATGTTGCAGAGGGGGTTACCATTCAGTACGGTGGCTCTATGAATGAAAAGAATGCCGCAGAGCTTTTGGCAAAGCCCAACGTTGACGGCGGCTTGATTGGCGGCGCTTCTCTTGTTGCCGAGAAGTTCCGCGCGATCGTAGATGCGGCGCAATAACCAAATAGAGAAAATTGCACAAGTTCGTTACATACGGGCTTGTGCGATTTTTTTTGCCCTCTTTTGGTATTGTTTGATCGGTGGAGAATTGTCTAAAAATGGAAAAAATGAAAGACGATAGGAATTATTGAGTACTATTCCTCCAATGTATATGAATGAAATGTTAACAATTGAATTCGATTGTAGACAAGCGCAAAAAAATATGCTAAAATATAAAGAGAAATATTATCTATAAGGCGGCGAACAGGAGGGAGTTGGATGGGGCCTTTCTTTGATTTGCATAATCATATGCTTTGCGGAGTGGATGACGGTGCAAGCAATCAAGAAATGATGAATGCGATGCTGGACATGTCTTATGCAGACGGAGTTCGCGCCATTTGTCTGACGCCTCATTTTGCGCCTCACATGTTTGGGAATAACTTTACGCACGTGCCCAAGGTTTTTTCAATGCTGGAGGAATACGCGGCAAAAAAATATCCCGATCTTAAGCTGTTTCTCGGGCACGAGCTTGGATACTATCACGGTTGCGAGGAGCACTTGCGAAAGGGGAAATGCCTTACCTTGGCAGGAAGCAGATATCTTTTGGTAGATTTTCCCGCGCATGCTGAGTTCTTTGAGATCCAGCAGGCGTTGAATCGTTTACGCGCTGCTGGCTTTTGTACGGTGCTGGCACATGCCGAGCGGTATAAATCTCTTTCTTCGCATTTTACCTGGATCGAGAGCTACGTAGCGGACGGAGGTCTTATACAGATCAATGCCTGCGGAGCTTGCGGGCGTAGATTTTCTTCGGCACGTTTGATGTGGACGAAGCTTTTAAAGGCGGATCTGGTTCACGTGATTGCGAGTGATGGGCACAACCTTGATACGCGCCCACCGCTTATGAGCGTATGTATGGACTATCTTTCAAGGCATTTTTCAAAAGAACGTATTTTTGAATTGACCTATGAAAATGCTTTGCGTATTGTAGAAAATAAAAATATTTAAGCATTATAAAAGGAAGGAATTTGGTGTAATGAAGGATAACGGTAAGAACGCAACGAATGAGATTGCTTTTCGTGATCTTCTTTTGGTTTTAAAGCGTTGCTGGTGGCTTGTGCTGGCAGTTGCAATTGTTTTGGGGGCTGCTTCTTATGCTTTCATGAAGCTGACTCATAAGGCGGAGTATACGGCAACCGCGACGATCTGGGCGATCGGAAGCAATGCAAATACGTCGAACAACAATATGCAAACGTCAACCTATGACGTGCAGATCGCGACTTATTTGATCAATGACTATAAGGAGCTTATCACAACACGCAGTGTTATGGAGGTGGCATTGGGAAATGCCAAATCAGAGCTTTCTCCTGCTGCATTGAAAGCGAATACTGAAATTACAAACGCCGAGGATTCCCGCGTGATGCACGTTTCCGTTACCGCATCCGACCCCAAGGAAGCACAGATGCTGGTAAATTCGCTTTCAAACGAGTTTTGTAGGCGTGTGAATGAAAAGAACAAGGGAGTGGCTGCCGATCAAGAAAACACCGTAGAAAAGCCCTTGGTTTCTGTGTGGGAGGAAGCAATGGTCCCCACGCAGATCTCCAATCCCATATCACTTCTTTTGGTGATCCTGATCGCTTTGCTGGGAGCCGTAATCGTTTACGTTGTGTTTTTGGTGATTCATCTTTCCGACGACAAGATCAATACCACGGAGGACGTTGAAAAATACCTCGGTTTGACGCTCTTGGGTGTGATTCCCAACATTGAAGATTCTCGCAGAAGAAGCATGAGAAAAAAGACCTATTATCATTATACGTCGGCGCAAAAACAGGGCGACCAGCATTGATCCGCTAATTTTGATGGAAAGGACGACCCGCTTCATTTGAGACGGGGGAGTAAAATATGAAAACCGTTGAATTGATTTTGGATGAAGAGATCACATCCAATTACTATATGAAAGAAGCGTTCAATTCCTTGCGTGCTAACATTCTCTTTTCTAAAAAGGATGTTAAGACCATTGTGCTTACCAGTTGTCTTGCGCATGAGGGAAAATCTTCTGTGTGCTTTGAGCTTTGCCGTAATTTGGCAGAGGCAGGGAAAAAGATCCTTTTGGTGGATGCGGACATGCGTAAATCCGTTATGATCACGCGTTACACCAAGGACAAGGGAATGTACGGTCTTAGCCACATTCTTTCGGGGCAGGTTGAATCCGGGGAGGCGATTTACAAAACCAACGTGGAGAATTTGGACATGGTGTTCTCCGGTCCTTATCCTCCCAATCCCACCGAGCTGATCGGTAGCCCTGCGTTTGGGGAGTTTTTAAATGAGTACCGCGACACATATGACTACATTATCGTGGATGCGCCGCCCTTAGGGCTTGTGGTTGATGCCGCTGTTATCTCAAACGTTTGTGACGGAGCGGTTCTTGTTATCAACGTAGGACATATCAAGTACCGCATGGCGCAGCAGGTGATCGCTCAGCTTGAAAAGAGCGGAAAGAAGATTCTTGGTGTGATTCTCAATCAGGTGGACCGTAAAAAGACCATTAAATCCGAGTACTCTCTTTATGCAACCTATCTTTCGGAAAGCTCCGAGAGCTATTATGCTCAAAGCGGACATACCAAAACCCAAAAATAAAAGAAGGACCGCCTCGATTGCTGATTTGAGGCGGTCCTTCTTTTATTTTTGTTTTAAAGCCGGAAGAGTGCTTCCTCAACGCTGTCGGCGTAGACCTCATACGTTCTGCCATCAATGATCTTCATATAGGGCTTGGCGCTTTGAGCAGGCAACTGTGCGCGCTCCGTTTTTTCTACGCGGAGAGTTACGGGGGCAGAAACGGAATAGTAGTCAAATTCGCCGCAGAGGTAAGCATTGATGGCTTGCTTTACCCCTATTTCGATCCTCTTTTTGGCAAGGTGAGGTGCGAGCAGCTGTGCGCCGAAGCAGGCGGCACTTTTTTTAACCTCTGCTGTAACGACGTGAGGAAGAAATTCACGCGCTTCGCGGCAAACGGCATCGTCTCCCGATACCATAATAACGGGTTTTTTATAATCTGCAAGAATTGCTGCATCCAGGGCGACCTCACCGATGCGTACGCCGTTGAGCCAGTAATTCTGCACCGAGGCACTGCTCATGGTGTGCTCAAGAAGCGCATGTGCTGTGCCTGCCATTGCATGATAACCAAGCAGGATAACGGCATCGCATTCTTCCAGTCCCATATAACGTTGGTCCCCTGTAATGCCGCATACCGCTTCATCAACGGCGGGGGAGAGCTGATCCCACAAAAGCGTGTAGCTTCCGCCATGTCCGTCCCTTACAATTACCTTTTCCACTCCTGCCGCCTTGCAAGCCTCTGCGCAGATATTGATCTCGCGTGTTAAAAAACGCCGTGCTTCGTCAAATCTTCTTTGGTCCGGAGTAACCTGTTCTCGGCAATAAATGCCGCTGATGCCCTCAAGATCCGCCATAATATATACGTTCATCTGACTCCTCCATCATCTTCTTTTTTTTGGGGGGGAAAATACCGGCTTTTTATTTATTGTATCATATAAGAGGGGCAAAGTAAATAGCATTTTGCTTTTTTGACCATTTAACAAGAAGTAAACGGTATTTTTTTAAAAAGACTTGACATTTCTATGAAAGTATGATACAATACGGGTACTATCATGTAAGAAGGAGGAAACATACCAAAATGGACGGCGACAGTAGCGACGATGCGAACTGTATCCCTTTGATTGAATATTCTCGTTACGCGCGGCACATCTACACTGCAGTGGACAGGGTGGGTGCGCCTTTTTGTGTCGTTTTTTTGTGCGGACGCGCAGAAAGAACGATTTCATGACCCCAAAAAAGACAAGCTTGTCTTAAAACAACGTACACAAGAATTTGATTAAAGGAGAATCATGACTACAACAATTATCATTATGGTGGCGCTGGTGCTGATGTCAGCTTATTTTTCTGCTACCGAAACGGCGTTTTCAACCGCCAATAAAACAAAGCTTAAGACTCTTGCCGAAAAGGATAACAAGAGTGCTAAGCGCGTGCTTAAGCTTTTGGACAAGTACGACCGCTTGCTATCCACGATCCTCATCGGAAACAATATTGTCAATATTGCGCTTTCTTCTATTGCTACCGTGTTTTTTATCGACGTTGTGATGAAGAACGATCCCGCGCTTGCCCCGACGGTCTCTACGATCGTTACCACTGTTGCGGTATTGATTTTCGGAGAGATCACGCCCAAGAGCCTTGCAAAGGATTTCCCAGAGAAATTTGCAATGTTTTCCGCTCCCTTTATTCAGCTGTTAATTTACATCTTTCTTCCGGTCAACGTTCTTTTTTCTCTTTGGAAAAAGCTTGTTTCCAAGATCTTCAAAAAGAAAGAGGATGAGGACAAGATGTCCCAAGAGGAGCTTTTGATGCTTGTGGAGGAGGTTGAGCAGGAGGGAAGCATTGACGAAAACGAGGGTGACCTCTTGCGCAACGCGATCGAATTCAGAGAGAGACGCGCCTCGGATATCTTGACACACCGAATGGACTTGGCGGCGGTCCCAATGGATGCTACCAAGGAGGAGATCGCCGAGAAGTTTTCAGATTCTCAATTCTCCCGTCTTCTTGTTTACCGTGATAGCATTGATACTATTATCGGTGCGATCCATCAAAAGGACTTTTTTGGCAAGGACGGTATCACCGAAAAAACACTTGACGAATTGATGTCGTCGGTCGTTTACGTGCAGCATACCGAACGTATCAACGATCTTTTGATGCAAATGCAGAAGAACAAGACTCACATTGCCGTTGTTCTTGATGAGTACGGTGGAACCCTCGGTATTGTGACGATGGAGGATATCCTCGAGGAGCTCGTTGGTGAAATTTGGGATGAGCACGACGAGGTCGAAGAGGATTTTGAAGAACTTGGCGAGGATCGTTACCTTGTGGATTGCTCGGTCAATCTTGATGAATTTGCCGAAAAATTTGATATGGAGATCGAATCTGAAAGCGGTACACTTTCCGGATTTGTTATGGAAAAGTTTGGCGGCGTTCCCGAAGAGGGTGAGATCTATTCCGATGAAAACATGACCATTATCGTTCAGGAAAAGGACGTGCAGAGAATTACCAAGGTCGAGGTTGAGATCCACCATTCGGAGGAAGATGCCGAAGAGGATGGCGATGACAAGGACGAAAAGGACAAAGATAAAGAAAAAGATAAAGACAAAGACAAAGATAAGGACAAAGATAAATAAGAAAACGCAGGCGGCTTGACGTTAAATCAAGCCGCCTGCGTTTTTAGACTTGAAAAAAGAATTGCGGTGTGTTACAATAGAGAGGGAATCACTTCGCATAACTTGGGAGGGCTAAAATGAAAAAATATATTCTTGCGCTCGACGAAGGTACCACAAGCGCCCGCGCGATCCTTTTTGATCGTGATGCACGCATCGTTTCTATGTCGCAGCATGAGTTTACGCAGTATTATCCGCAACCGGGATGGGTGGAACAGGACCCGATGGAGATTTATGCCAATCAGTATGCCGCTATGACGGAGTGTATTGCAAAGAGCGGTATTGATCCCGACGAGATCGCGGCGGTTGGAATTACCAATCAAAGAGAGACCGTCGTTGTGTGGGAGCGCAACACAGGACGGCCTATTTGTCCTGCCATTGTATGGCAATGCAGGCGCACCGCAGATATCTGCCGAGAGCTTGAGACGGCGGGATATAGCGAATACATAAGAAAAACTACGGGACTGCGCCTTGATCCATACTTTAGCGGAACCAAGCTTAAATGGATCCTTGATAACGTTGAAGGCGCGCGCACCCGCGCAATGGCGGGAGAGTTGATGGCGGGTACCGTGGATACGTGGCTTCTTTGGAAGCTGACGGATGGGGAGGTATTTGTAACCGACCGAACCAATGCCTCTCGTACCATGCTTTGTAATATTCATACAGGGGAGTGGGACAAGGAAATGCTACGCATTTTGGATATTCCCGCAGGACTTCTCCCCAAGATCGTTTCCAGCAGCGAGGTTTACGGTAGCTTTGAATGTATGGGTGCCACACTTCCCGTGTCGGGGATCGCGGGTGACCAACAGGCTGCGCTTTTTGGTCAGGGGTGCTTTTCCTTCGGCGAAGCCAAAAACACCTATGGAACAGGTTGCTTTTTGCTGGCACACACAGGCCACACCGCTGTGGAGAGCAATCATGGACTTCTTACGACGGTTGCAGCGAGTGAAAAAGGAAAAGCGATCGAATACGCCTTGGAGGGAAGCGTTTTTGTGGGTGGTGCGGTGATGCGCTGGCTCAGGGATGAAATGAAGCTGATCCACGAGGCAAGCGACAGCGAATATTTTGCAAAAAAGGTTAAGGATACGGGGGGTGTATACGTGGTTCCTGCCTTTGCAGGACTTGGTGCCCCTTATTGGGATATGCATTCCAGGGGAACGATTGTGGGGCTGACTGCGGGAAGCGGGAAAAACCATATCATCCGTGCGGCGTTAGCATCGATCGCACTCCAGACAGAGGACGTGCTTTGCGCAATGAACGAGGATATAGGGGCGTTTTTTGATGGTTGTGCAATTCGATGCTTGCGTGTGGACGGCGGTGCGGCGGCAAATGAGCTTTTGATGCAGATGCAAAGCGATTATTCCGGAATCGACGTTTTACGTTCTGAAAATGCCGAAGCGACCGCATTGGGGGCTGCCTGTCTTGCCGGGCTTTCGGTCGGTTTCTTTAAGAGCCGAGAGGAGATCGCCGCGAAGCTGGGAGACGGAAAACGCTTTTGCCCGTCCATGGGCGCAGATGAGAGAAACACAATTCTTAACGGATGGCACCGTGCCGTGAAGGCTTGTCGTGTATTTACGGAAGGAGAATGAGCATGGAGATCTTAAAAAAAGAATTTAAAGTTCCTTCAAGCGACGGGATCCATACGCTTTCGGGGGTTGTATTTGAACCGGTCGGAGAGAGACGCGGATTTTTTCAGATCGTGCATGGAATGACCGAGTATATCGGCAGATACGAGCATTTTATGCGCGCTTTGGCCTCTGAGGGCTACCTTGTTTTTGGACACGATCATTTGGGACACGGCGGCACCGTGCGGGATGAGAGCGAGCTTGGGTATATTGCCAAGCGTGACGGTTGGAAACGGCTGTGCGAGGACGTTGGACGCTTTGCCGCGGGAGTGATGGCTGTTTACGAAAGGGGGGATCTTCCTTACGTGTTGATGGGGCATAGCATGGGATCCTTTGTCGTTCGCTTGGCGGCGGAGCAATACGTCCATCCCGATGCCTTGATCGTTATGGGGACGGGAGGACCCAACCCTGCAGCGGGGGCGGGGCTTGTGTTGATCTCTTTGATCAAACGGATTCGAGGTGAACGTCATATTTCCCGTTTGATCGACTCTCTTGCCTTTGGCAGCTACAACCAAAGATTTGCCGACGCAACCGAAAAAGCGCCAAATCCGTGGCTTACGACCGACCCGGGAGTACGGGAGAGATATGCTGCCGATCCTTTATGTACCTTTCGGTTTACCGTAAGTGCCATGGGAGATCTGATGCGCCTTTTGAAAAACTCCAATCGCGCGGAATGGTATCGAAATTTGTCGCGGGACCTTCCCGTTCTTCTTGTATCCGGGAAAGAGGATCCCGTGGGGAGCTTTGGTAAGGGTGTAAGTTTGGTTTATCAAAAACTTTTGAAGAGCGGGCACACTGCCGAACGTATTCTTTACGAGGGGGCTCGCCACGAAATTCTTAACGATTTTACCTATGAGGAGGTAAAGCGGGATATCCTTGCTTTCGTTGACAAATATTGCTTTTAAAATACAAAAAACAGGTATCTCAAATGCGGTTGCGTTTGAGATACCTGTTTTTTGAGTAAATTACAGGTTGTAATATTTATCAAATTCGGCGGGGTGAGGGATCTTGGAAAGCTCGCGGCATTCTTCTCTCTTTGCCTTGATAAAGTTTTGAATGAGCTCGATCGGGAATACACCGCCTGCCGTGAGGTAGTCGTGATCCTTTTCCAGGGCATCCAGCGCTTCGTCAAGAGAGGTGGGGAGGTGCGAAAGCTTTGCTTTTTCTTCCTCGGGAAGATGATAAAGGTTGACGTCGTAGGGACCCCAGCCGTTTGCGTGAGGATCGATCTTGTTTTTTACACCGTCAAGACCTGCCATCAAAATTGCAGCATAGCAGAAGTAGGGGTTACAGGTCGCGTCGGGGTTGCGAAGCTCAAAGCGGCGTTTGTTGGGAGTCTTTGCGTAAGCGGGGATGCGGATAACCGCACTGCGGTTGGAGGTAGCGTAGCCAACGGTTACGGGTGCCTCAAAGCCGGGAACCAATCTCTTGAAGGAGTTGGTGCTGGGGTTGGTCAGCGCACAAAGAGAATCGATGTGCTTGAGAAGTCCGCCCATGAAGTAGTGCGCCGTTTCGCTGAGGTTTGCATAAGCACCGTCCTTAGAGAAGACAGGCTCACCGTCCTTAAGAAGGAGCATATGAACGTGCATTCCGCTGCCCGCCTCGCCGTAAATGGGCTTAGGCATAAAGGTTGCGGTTTTGCCGTACTTGAGGGCGGTGTTATGGATGATATATTTGATCATCATGGTCGCGTCTGCCATTTCGGACATTTTGCCAAGCTGGGGCTCGATCTCAAACTGACCGGATGCGGCAACCTCGGGGTGGTGATAGTTGATCTCGATTCCAGCGTCCTTCATGTGCAGGCACATTTCACTGCGACACTCGTATGCAACGTCAAAGGGCTTTGCGATGTGGTAGTTCTTTTGTTTGGGAACGACAACGCCAAGTCCCTCGGTCGCGCTGTTCCAATAGGATTGCTGTGCATCAAGCTCGACACCGATGTGTCTGCCGGAGACATCCCAGCCGACTTGATCAAAGAGATAAAACTCAAACTCGGGGAGAATGAGCATGGTATCGGCAATTCCGGAATCCTTCATATACTGCTCTGCAGCCAAAACGATGTTACGGGGATATTGCGCCAAGGGCTTGTTTTCGGGACTTGCGATGATCATTGCGTTACCCGGCATAGAGAGGGTGGGGATTTCACAGAAGGGATCGATCAAGGCTGTGTCGGGATCGGGAATGAAGACCATATCACTCTTTTCAACCACAGCATAGCCATAGTTGGAGGCATCAAAGCCGATACCGCTCTTCATGGTATCCTCGGAGAAGTTTTGTGCGGGGATGGTAACGTGACGGTACTGACCGTTGATGTCCACCATTTTGAAATCTACCATTTTGATTCCGTTTTCTTCAATCAGCTTGAGAATATCCTGTACGCTTTTAGACATTATGCTTGTTCCTCCTTTTTTGATAGGGAATGATTATGATCCCTTTGGTGCTTTTATTATAACATGATTCTTTTGCTCCGTCAATATGTGTTGATAAAAAACGGTGCGGCTTATCTTTTTTCTTCCGAGAGGCGGAAAAGAAACTCCGAGATCTCAGCGGATACGTTTTCCAATTCCTCAAAAAATTCTCGCGCCGTCATGCGCAACACTCCCGCATGAAGTGCGGAGAGCTGTATCAAGGAGTCTCCCGTAACAACACGGATGCTGTAGTCCGGTCCCAACTCGTGCATCATACGCTCGATAAATGCATCGGCAGTTTGGTTTTCCTTGGTGTATACCACGCGGTAGCCGTTGTGTAAAAAATCTGAGCCTGCTCCTTTTTTGACCAGGTATGCATCAAAAACAAGCGTTAGTTCCGTTTTTGTAAAGGCAACGTAATTGCTCAGCATATCCATTAAAAGTTCGCGTGCCTTCTCAAGGCTGTAGTCGGCTGTCTTTGCCAGTTCCTCGTGTGCGTATATGACGTTGTAACCGTCTACGATGAGCATACGGCGGTGCGGCGTGAGCAGCCTTTTGGGAACGTGCTTTTTTTCACGCTCTGCTGCGTTGACACGCTTTTCGCGGTATTGTCTTCTTTTAATGGGACCGAAGGTGCGCTTCATGATCGCCTCCAGCTCCTCATCGCTCAATTTATACTTCCTTGCCAACGTGCGCGTTTGAGGGATCGGAGAAGGTGACGTGCTTGAAGGATCGATATTGGGGTCAAGGTGCTTATAATCGTCCACCTCATTCCAGGGGACGACAAAGCCCGCGCCTTTTTCACAAAAGACAGAGTGTGGGGTGTTTTCGGTATCCGCCGACGGATCATAGGCATGCTGTGTTACGACTTCGTCCTCATTGTGGGCAGGCTCGTAGCCGTCGAAGATACAGGAGAGAGAACCCTCACCGTGGGTGTAGGAGATCAGCTCGCGCGTATATCCGTGGAGCGTGGAGACGGGTGCACGACCAATCAGGACGTGCCGTAAGCTATCTGCCGATTCCACCTCAAACGAAGCCCCCCTCTCCTGCAGATCCGACATTGCCCGCCCCACACAGGCGCTTGGAAGCTCCATTCGGAATCGGTAATAGGGTTCAAGTAAAACACATCCCGCCTTCATCAGCCCTTGACGGAGAGCGCGGTAGGTCGCTTCGCGGAAGTCACCGCCCTCGGTATGCTTTTGATGTGCACGTCCTGCGATCAAGGTGACCTTGGTGTCGGTCAAAAGGGCGCCGATTTGAGTTCCTCTGTGTGCTTTTTCGTAAAGGTGAGAGAGAATAAGGCGTTGCCAGTTGGTTTCAAGCTCGTTTTCGTCAATGCGCGTGTCAAAAATCAAGCCTGCTCCCTTTGGTGCCGGTTCGATCAAAAGCTGCACCTCGGCATAATGACGCAATGGCTCAAAGTGCCCCACGCCGATGGCTCTGGAAGCGATTTTTTCTTTATACAAAATTTTTCCGTCCGTGGGAGTACATTCAATTCCGAGGCGCTCCTTGATCAGGCGGGTGAGTACCTCGGTTTGAATATCGCCCATCATCCTTGCCTCGATGTGATGCAGCTCCTCGTTCCAAAAAAGGTGCAGGGAGGGTTCTTCCTCCTCAAGCTGCTTCAACTTTGGAAAATAAAGCATGGGGTCTCTGTCGGGACCAAGCTCCAGAGCATAGGAGAGGACAGGCTCAAGGATCGGCTTTTTTGCGTTTAATTCGGTTCCAATTCCAAGACCTGCATAGGTTGCGCTAAGACCTAAAACGGCACATAGCTCGCCTGCGGCGACAAGGTCGACCTGTTCGAATTTGTCTCCCGAATAAAGACGGATCGCCCCGACTTTTTCGCGCACGGTGTTACCGTCTGATGTGATATAGCAAATTTCATCCCGAACCGAAAGAGTTCCGCTTGTGACCTTCATAAAGGTGAGGCGCTGTGCGGCATTGGATATTTTATACACCTGTGCCCCAAAGTGCTCGCCCTCATAAAGGGGAGAGAGGGTATAGCGGTCAAGCGATTCCAATAAAAACGAAATTCCCTCAAGCCGTAATGCAGAGCCAAAAAAGCAAGGGAACAGACGGCGTTCCGAGACAAGCGTAGCAACGTCGTTGTCCTCAACCGCGGTGCCCTCGATGCAGGCTTCCAAAAACGCCTCGTGGATCAGCGCAAGCCGCTCGCCGCGCTCTTGCTCGGTGTCATTTTCATAAAACGGAACGCAGCTTTTTGAGAGTGCGTGGGAAAGCTCCTCCTCCATGTCCTTGGCTTGCTTGATGGCAAGATCGGTTTTATTGACGAAAACGAAGGTAGGAACGTTGTAGGTTTCAAGAAGCTTCCAAAGGGTGCGCGTATGATTTTGCACACCGTCGGGCGCGCTGATCAGAAGGATGGCGTAGTCTAAAAGTGAGAGTGTGCGTTCGGTCTCCGCCGAAAAATCCACGTGTCCGGGGGTGTCAAGAAGGATGATATCACATTCGCCGACGGAAAAGCGTGCCTGCTTTGAAAAAATAGTGATGCCACGCTCGCGTTCCATGGGGTTGGTATCAAGGTAGGTGTTTTTATGATCGACACGACCACGCGTACGTAATTTTCCCGAAAGATACAGAAGTGCTTCGGAGAGTGTGGTTTTTCCGGCATCAACATGTGCTAAGATCCCGACGGTCAGCTTTTTTTTCATGCGTATCCCCTCCTTTCCAAAATTGTTTTCTACGTATCAGTATAACATATTTGGAGAAGAATTTCAAGAATTCGTTGCTATTGTTTGCGGCGAAAAGTGAATTATGTTTGCGGCGAAAAGTGAATTATTGCTTGACAAAAGCGGCGGGGGATGGTATAATGAGCCTTAGAGTCGATTTTTATATTTTGGTTTTTTGGGAGGATGTTATGTGCAATATAGCGGGTTATATTGGCAATCAGCAAGCGGCACCGATCCTTATCGATTTGTTGCGCCGTCAGCAATATTACGACGGTGCTGCGGGAACGGGGATCGCAACGATCCACAACGGCGTTATTTACAGTGCCAAGGTGGTGGGAGACGTGGATGAGCTCCTTCGCTTGACCGATGCGTTGAATTTCCCCGGAACGATTGGGATCGCGCATTCACGCCCCGAGGGAGATGAGGTGGAGCACATGCACCCCTTCCTTGACCAAGGCGGGAGGCTTGCGTTGGTGGCAAATGGAATTTTCAGCACCACCGATACTCCCGAATATATGGAAAATACAAGAGCGCTGATGCACGGCTATTACGAGCGAGGATGGGAGATACGTAGTGCGCTTCCACCCGACGGCACGGGGATGTTCTTTCTTCCTAACGGTTACAGATACCACGGGACGGAATCTTACGCTTTGCGTACAGGGGAGCTGTGCGACGGAGGCATGCCGCTATGCGCATCCCTTGCCGAAACGCTCTCCGAGCGCCCGAATGCTATTGTTACGGTTGCGATCCATGCCGACGAGCCTGATACGATCGCCATTGGTAAATTGAACATGCCCATGAGCGTGGGAATGATCGGAGATGAAACCTATATTGTCACCACACAGTTTGGCTTTCCCGAGGATCTTGTGTTTGATACTATGGTACAACCGCCGGAGGGAGTGATCTGCGCGGTCGGGGCAGGGGAATTGACTGTGACACGGCACCGTGTTCGAAATATGCGAATGGAGCGTGTGACGGCAGATATTTTCAAAAAGGCATACGACCTTGTCGAAGCATATCTGCGTGGAAAAAAGGATGACCCGAAAAATCTTTGGGATCTTGGAAAAATGTACACGGGCGAGTGGAAGCATATCTGGCAAGAGCCCTACAGCGACTGCGTATATTGCAAGGAGGGGGCGCTGTTTAAGCCCTATGGAGAGCTTACCTACAACGTTCTTTTTGCCTTGCAAAAGGAAGGGAAGCTGCACAAAACTCTGAAGCTGAGAAACGGAAGATATCCAATGTACCATTTTTACCTTGACTGAATGAAAAATGGGATATAAAAAACCTCAAAGGCCAAAGGACGCCTTTGAGGTTTTTTATTCAGATCAGCATTGCTTCATCAGACGAATGTAAAATTCTGCGCTGCGTGTGAGGCAATCAATGCGGATCCGCTCGTTATTGCCGTGGATGGTCGCACGCTCTTCCGCTGTCAGATCCATTGCGGAGAATCGGTAAACTCGATCCGAGATGCGCCCGTAATGGCGGCTATCCGAGCATTGAACCATGAGGTAAGGAGAGACGATACATCCGCACCAGGTAGAGGCCACTGCCGACGAAAGCTTTTCCCACCCCTCACAATCGGTGGTGGAAATGCGGCTGGGATCCATGCCGTGCATCACCTCGATCTTGACGTTGCCGTCACCGACTGTTTTTTGAAGATAGGCAAGGGCCTCCTCCATGTGATCGGCAGGATTGAGGCGGATGTTGGAGACCATGGTCGCACGCGGCGGGATGACGTTGGTAGCGTCGGAGCCCTTCATTTGTGTAAAGGCAACCGTTGTGCGCATGAGTGCGTTGAGTTCACCGCCGCTTTTTTTGCAAAGCAGGTCGAGCACGGGCAAAAAGAGACGGGTGTTTGCAAAAATGACACGGTAAACGAAGGAGGAGTGTCGCCCGAGCGTATCAAACATTTTGGCAGCGGGTGGCGTTAAGTGCTGCGGGAAGGGGTGGTCTACTACTTTGACAGCCGCGCGGGAAAGACGGTCGATGGGGGCGTTGGGCTTAGGAGCGGAGGCATGTCCGCCGTTTGAGGTGACCGTATAGGAAACGTCGATCATTCCTTTTTCCGCAATGCCGATAAGACCGCAAGGGGCTTTGACTCCCGGAAAAACGTTTTGGACGACGGCACCGCCCTCATCAAGGACAAAGGCAGGCTCAATTCCTTTTTTTTCAAAGTGATCGACGATGTGACATGCACCCATACCATTGACCTCTTCACCGCCCGAAAAAGCGAAATAAACGTCGTGTGTGGGAACAAAGCCCTGTTCTATGAGGTGATCTGCCGCAAAAAGGATGCTTCCAAAGGTCACCTTGGTATCAAGCGTACCACGTCCCCACACGCATCCATCCCGCAGGATCGCCTCAAAGGGGGGGAGCTCCCAGGCATCCTCGTTTACGGGAACGACGTCGTAGTGTGCCATCATGACAGCGGGCGCTCCCTCTTCCTTGCCTTTCCAATAAAACAAAAGGGCGCGGTCGGGCAGCTTTTGAAGCGTGCAAACGCGAAAAACGTTGGGGTAAAGTGTGGGGAGCGAATCAAGCAATTTTTCAAACTCCGCATCGTCTTCCAGCGAGGGATCTCGGTAGGAAACCGTTTTGCACCGAACGAGGGTACGTAAATTTTCCACAAGACGGTCGGAATTGAATGAGATCTCCTCGGTTGTGATTTTGGGAGATGGAAGCGGCTTGAAGCGCACGGCGCGGATGAGGATCACACCAAGGAAAATAACGATTGCCGCAGGGATGAGTAAAAGAAGATAAAACGGAGAGGGCATAGGTCAAAGAACTCCCTTCTTATAAAGGATCCTTGCTGTGATCACGGTAACGATCACTCCCACGGGAACCATGATGCCAACGGTGGAGGCGTTGAGAGCAGGGATCGCAATAAACAAAATGAGCATGAGCGTAACGGGCGCAATGGCAAGCTTGGCGTTTTTTGAGATGAAGACTACCGCCAGTCCTCCGAAGAGCGCAGGTAGGATCATGTCGAAGGCAGGGACAAGGAGCGGTGATTCCAGGATCGGTGTCAGAGGAACGATGCAAAGAACCCCTATGATGATAATCAACGTGGTAACGATACTGGAGACTGCAATCGCAATGGTGGAAATGACCTCTCCCTCCTCATCGGATGCCTTTACTCCGGCACGCTCCATGGCGTCGATCGCACAAGGAAGCTTCAGATTGGAAATGTTGCCCGTAACGAAGGAAAGATAGGTTCCACCCGCGCCAAGCATCGGGACGTAGGTGAAGATCTCTACGATCCCCACAGCCCAGTACATAGGGGCTGTGGCAAGCAGACCCTTTGCCAAGACCTCCCAATTGGGGAGCGACTTAAAAAGGATGGAAAGAAGAAGCGGGAACAGGATCAAGGCAGCGCCTACGATAACGCCCCAAACGCGACCTGCGCGGTGAACGCTTTCAAGATAAGTAGCTTGTACTTTTTTCATGAGATCAACCTCCTAAAAGAGACGTGAATGGAATTGCGGAAGCCATGCCCACCACAAGACTGATGGGGAGCGCGTAGTCGGTCAGCCAGCGGATTTTGAGCTTGGTGGCGCCAAGTCCGCAAATCACCATCACGAGTGCTGAAACCGCCATCACACAAACGGGGATAAGCCCTGCGGTATTGCCTTCAAAAATAAGACCGACATCACAAAAAACGTATCCGAGGAAGGCTGAGATCATGCCCAAAAACATGGCGTTATTAAAGATCTCGCCCCACTTTTTATCCTTCATCGTTGCACGATTGAGCCCTGACTGAAGCTTTTTGGTAACAAACGGAACCAAGACAAGTCCTGCCGCAATGCCGATGGTCATGACCCATGCGATGGTAATGAAGATAGAAGGATCGGTAACGGTGGAACCGGCGCTCATGCCTGCTGCCTCCAGGGCGTTTCCGGCGGCAACGGTTTCATAGGTGATGGATCCGATGACGGAAAGACGCAACCATGGGAGGGCGAGTCCCAGACTTTTGGAGAGTGCGATGATCCCCACGAGAATTGCTACGGCAGGGGCAACGGTGAAGATCGCGGCGGAGGTGATGGTTTTTTTGAGTGTCGCAGACGAAATGCCAAGCTCCTTGGCACGCTTGACTGCTTTGAGAAGGAAGTAGACAGACTGTGCAAGTACGATTGCAATGAGAGTGCCCACAAGAATGAATAGAATGGGGGAGTTAACAGAAAAGTCCATAATTTAAGTCTCCGTTCTTTGTTTTTTTCCAAGCCTTGAAAAGAAGGGGAAGGTGAGCGGCCATACGATACCGCCAAGCAATACCATGAGGAAGTAGCGGATGCACCTGGAAAGGAGCAAAAGCCCGTCTCCGAAGAGCGCGTCCAGAGGGAAGCGCAAAAGCTCCTTTGCGGCAAGCACCAGAAGAATGCCGCCTGTTGCTTTGAGGATCTGTGCCCACCAAACGGCACGTGTATCAAAACGGATATATTTATGATCTACGGGGTAAACGATCAAAAAGCCAAGCATACAACCAAGCAGGGTAAAACCGTTCTTTCTTGCCGATTCGAGGTTGTGGATCGCGTCTGCCCGATATACCTCGGGTGGGAAGGGATATAGGCAAACGTACAAAACGTAAGCGATGACCAGGGCGGTCATTACGCCGAGGATCCAAAGCATAAGACGCGGTGAATGCTCCGCACGGCGAAACAGGGGGGCTGCCACAAAAATGAGAAGGAGGGCGAGCCCGATCGAAACACTTACGTCAAGCAGGGTGTGAACACCCAGGTAAAGACGGGATAGTGGGATCAGAATACAAAGCACGACCATGACGATTCGCAGGATGAGGTTACGGTTCCAGCGCGCCACTCCGCCAAACAGCCCCACAGAGGATTGGGTGTGACCGCTGGGGAAGGAATAGCCCGTTGCCGCTTCTTTTGCGCTTTCCACGATCGTAAAGGAAGGGTCCTTTACCCACGGGCGGGGAATGCGAAAAAGCATTTTAAGAAATTGGTTGGTCAGTGTACCGACAAATCCGGTGCAAAGAAGATAATATCCTTGATATTTTCCCACGCACCAGAACACGATCATGCCCACTGCCATAAACACGGTCTCCTCACCCATCAAGGTGATGAGAGAAAAGAAAAAGTCGAGCACCGGATTTCGCAGAGATTCAAAGAAATAAAGGATCTGCATGATGGATTCTCCCTTCCTGTAATATGCTTATTGTATCACGCTACCGCCTTTTTTTCAACCTTTTTGGGGGAAGATATTGCCAAAATATCCAAAAAACAATGATAGGGACACTTGCAAAGTACCGATAAATATGGTACAATGTGAAATAAGGACATCAAAAAGGAGTATACAGCTTAAATGAGAGAAATTTCTTCGATGAATGATTATGAGTCCCGTATCAAAAGGATCCTCATTACAGAGGAGGAGATCAAGACGGCGATCTCTCGGGCGGGTCGCGAGATCGATAAGCTCTACGATGGACGTCCTATATTGCTTGTAGGGATCCTTAAGGGCTCGTTTGTTTTTATGGCAGATCTATGCCGTGCGGTCAGCGTGCCGTGTGAGATCGGATTTATGTGTGCCAAGAGCTATTACGAGGGAACCGTTTCCACGGGTGTCGTTAAGATCACCATGGATATCGACCGCGATATCAGCAAATACCACGTTGTGATCGCGGAGGATATTATCGACACGGGTAGGACGCTTCGCGACGTGGTTAAAATGCTGAAAATGCGCGAGCCGCTCTCTCTTCACGTGATCACGCTGCTGGATAAGCCCTCGCGCCGTATCGTGGACTTTAAGGCGGATATGTCGCTGTTTACCATTCCCGATCATTTTGTGATCGGCTATGGCTTGGATTGCGGAGAGTATTACCGAAATCTCCCCTATATCGCAGAATACTCCGAATAAAGCTTTTTGCAAGGCAATTCCCCAAACGGGTGTTGCCTTGCTTTTCTTTTGGTATCAAACGCATTTCTTTTGTGATACTAATGAATAAAGAGCCCGGAGCATTGGTTCGGACTTGATTTTTTAGTAGGAGAAAGAAATGGATTCTGTTTGGATAAAGGATGTGACAGCGCCCCAATTTGGGCGTTTGGAGGGAAGATACAAAACCGACGTTTTGATCGTTGGAGGCGGAATGGCGGGCATTTTGTGTGCCTATATGCTAAAGCGTGCGGGGGTGGACTGTATTCTTGCGGAGGCAAAAAGGATTTGTGGTGGAATTACCCAAAATACCACGGCAAAGATCACGCTTTTACACGGTGCGATCTACCATGACTTGATACACCGCTTCGGTGTGGAGGAAGTCTGCCGTTATGTGGAGGCGGAGCAAAAAGCGCTTTTAGAATATGAAAGAATATGTAAAGAGAACCTTTGCGACTACGAAAAAAAGAAGGCTTTTGTGTATTCTCTTGATGATAGAGAAGGAATCGAGCGCGAGGTGGATGCGCTTGGGCGGTTGGGGGTTACGGCAACGTTTACACAACCGTCAAGACTTCCGTTTGCAACCGCGGGGGCGGTTTGCGTAGAGGGACAGGCACAGTTTCATCCTTTAAAGCTTGCCTTTGCGCTGGCACGGGAGCTTCCCATCTTTGAAGAAAGCAAAATTCTTTCCTTAAAGAACGGACGCGCGGTAACGGAGAGGGGGGAGGTCTTTTTCCAAAAGGCGATCGTTACAACGCATTTCCCGTTTTTGAATTTGCACGGAGGATATTTTTTAAAGCTTTACCAGGAGCGTTCCTACGTAATCGCCTTAAAAGATGCTTTTGACGTGGATGGGATGTACGTGGACGGGAGTGGCAAGGGGCTCTCCTTTCGCAATTTTAAAAATCTTTTATTACTGGGTGGCGGTGCTCATCGCACGGGGAAAAAGGGTGGCGGATGGCAGGAGCTTGAACGAATGGCAAGACAATATTATCCAAAGTCCGAAACGGTTTTAAGATGGGCGACACAGGATTGCATAAGCCTTGATCATCTTCCCTATATCGGTGCGTACGCGCCCTCTCTAAAAAATATATACGTTGCTACGGGATTTTCAAAGTGGGGGATGTCCTCGTCGATGATGGCGGCGCAGCTTCTTTGCAAGCTTGTTTTGGGGACAGAGAAAGAGTATCCGGAGTTGCTCTCTCCTTCACGGAGAATGGTGCTGTCAAGGCTTGCCGTGAATGCCGGGGAATCGATCCTGGGGCTTTTAACGCCTACCGTGCCGCGCTGCCCCCACCTTGGGTGCGCCTTGAAGTACAACCGTGCCGAGCATTCGTGGGATTGCCCATGTCACGGGTCGCGATTTACCGAAACGGGAGAGGTAATCGACAATCCTGCGACGGGAGACAAGAAAATGTGAGAAAAACGCGATATATCGCTTGACAATTCCAATGGGACTATGTTAGAATATAAAAAACGCTTTCCGGAGGCGAAATTCAAAAAGGAGCATCTTATGTATTACAACGTAACGGATTTTGATGTGATTGGCGATGGAAAAACCAACAATACGGCGGCAATCAATGCATTGACGAAAAGCCTTGACGGGAAGGGCGGTACGATTTATTTTCCCCCGGGAGAGTACGTCAGCGGTTCTATCCGTCTTTACAGTAATATGACGTTGCAGCTTGATGCGGGAGCTGTGATCCTGGGGAGCGAATGCTTTGATGATTTTCCCTTTATTGAGGTGGAGGGCTTTACACGCGGCGGACGCCACGGATTGATCTCTGCGATCAATGCACGCAATATTCGCATTACGGGAGGGCGGATCGACGGACGTGGAAAATTTTGGTGGGAGAATATGGAGTCGGATTACGAGCGTCCCCGCACGATCAATCCCATTCTTTGCCGCGACGTTTCGATCACAGACGTCATCATCGAAAACTCTCCCTGTTGGACGGTTCACCCGCTTTGCTGCGAAAACGTAACGATTCGTGGCGTTACGATCTATAATCCCTATGATTCCCCAAATACCGACGGCATCAATCCGGAAAGCTGTAAAAACGTGCGTATTTCAGATTGCCATATCGACGTGGGAGACGACTGTGTGACTGTGAAAGCGGGAATGGAGCTCGACCCTCTTATGAGAGAGCGTGCTTGTGAGAACATCATCATCACGGGCTGTACCATGGCACATGGGCACGGCGGTGTGGTGATCGGTAGTGAAATGAGCGGAGGCGTGAAAAACATTTCGGTTTCCAATTGCGTATTCCAAAATACCGATCGAGGCATTCGCATCAAAACGCGCAGAAAGAGAGGCGGAGAAGTGAAGGGCGCATCCTTTTCCAATATTTTAATGGAGAACGTTGGCGCCGTTATCACGATGAACCAATATTACGGCTGCGTTTGCGGCGAATTTCCTTTCCCGGCGGAGATGCTTTTTGACGAAGGCGCGCAGCCTGTGGATGAGCTCACTCCGCGTTTTTCGGATATCCGCATCAGCGGTATTCTTGCGCGCGGTGTTAAGGGGGTGGGCATTTACCTGTACGGACTTCCCGAGTGCCCCATCGAAAACGTTATCATTTCGGACGTTTCGATGGAAATTACAGGTTGTCAGGGTGGCTTTGAGCCGGTGATGGCTTATCATAAAAAGCATTGCAACGGTGAGGGGATCGTTGCCCAAAATGCAAGAAATATTACAATGCAGGGAATCAATTTCCGGTGTAAGGGAGCTCCCTTGACCTTAAAAAACGCAGAGAACGTAACGCTGGATGGCAAAGAGATCTGCTAAGTGGAATAAATAAGAAACGTGCACGGCTATTTTTCTTTAGCCGCGCACGTTTTGTTTAGAAAATGGATTTCAGTTGTTTTTTGTTTGGGCATTTTCCGCGAGGATCGCATCGGCAACGGTTTTTGCAAGAATTTTTTTTCCGTCGTCGTTGGGATGTACTCCGTCGGGGAAAGAGGCGCTTTTCCCAACGGTTGCAGCATGTGTATCAATGACGGTAGCTCCCGTTTCTTCGGCGACGCTTTTAAGCAAGGGAATGATGAGCGTTTCGATATTGACGTTGCTGATACCGCCCTTTTCGGGGCGGAAGGAAACAGGGGGCAGAGCGATAAAGATCTGCGGACGGCTGTCAAGAGATTTGTATTCGTTGATCTGAGCGATCATATCCGCCTTATATTGCGCACCGCCGTCAGCCTTGATACGGTCGGCATTCATAGATTTGGAATCGTTGGTGCCGAGCATAATGACGTATATATCGGAGTTGCTTTCTTTGGCGTTTTCATGGGCGGGTTGATCGACGTAGGCGAGTGGCTTTTGGTTTGGGGGATTGCCGTCAAGTCCCAGTGAGTATCCTGTAGAGCCGCTGACGCCGTAGCCGTTGACCTTGTAGGTTTTTGTAAGGAAATTGGTCATTTGCTTCCAATATCCGCCGTTTGTAATACTGTCACCGACACAGGCAACGGTTATATAAGGATAGCGCTCGCCGCAACGGGTGCATTTTTTGTCTACGTAGTCATGCCCGAGGCGCGCTTTGATGATGTTGTCGCACATGCGGCATTTGGATGCTTCTGTGCAGGTGGCGTCGGTCGGATCGTGGGGGATGGGCTTGCCGTCAAGCGCGCCGCAAAGCTTGCAGACACGGGGCGTTATGCAGGTCGCATCTTTAAAATCGTGCTTGCACTCTGTTTCTTTCAGTGTTTCTTCCTCCTTTTCGGTTGTTTCGGACGTGGCATTCGAGGTTTCGTTTGCAGGTGTTTTTGTGTCGCATGCACCCGCGGAGAAGAGCATTGCAAGCGTTAGCAGCACAATCCATAGTTTTTTCATAATAGCGCTCCTTTTTGAAAGAATGATCTTCTACATTATAGCATGGCAAAAATACAATTTCAATACATAAAACGAATTTATTCGATGCTTTTTGGAACATAAAATACAAAACTGTCACACTTAATACGGTTTTATTTGACAAATGGTTACAAAAAAATCAAAAAAAGTAAAAGATACTTGTTTTTTTAAAAACAGTGTGGTAGAATATGTGCATTGAAACCGCAGAACCCTACAGAATCAGCTTTTGAGACTGTAGGCGAAGGTGGCTCTGGAGAATCTCTGATAAGAGTGCCGAAGGTGCAAGGTGTCAAATACACCGAATCTCTCAGGCAAAAGGACAGGGCAGGCATACAAACGAATTCTTGTGTCTGATTTTTTAGAGCTACCGTACCGTTGCGGTAGCTCTAATTTTTTTGAGGGAGAAAAAACATGGATCAGATCACAAGCTTTATTTTGCCGATCGTGCAAACGATCAACACGTATTTAACGGATTACATCCTGATCATCCTTTTGGTGGGGATCGGTCTGTTTTATTCCATCCGCACAAGATTTGTGCAGGTGCGTTGCTTTGGCGAGGGAATGAAAAAGGTCTTCGGCAAGATCTCTCTTAGCGGTGGGAAGAACAAAAGCGGGCTTTCTTCCTTTCAGGCACTTGCAACCGCAATTGCCGCACAGGTCGGAACAGGGAATATCGTGGGTGCCTGCGGTGCAATTCTCATCGGTGGTCCCGGTGCGATCTTTTGGATGTGGGTGATTGCCTTTTTTGGAATGGCAACCATTTATGCCGAGGCGGTCTTGGCGCAGGAGACCAAGGTCGTTCAGGCGGACGGCTCGGTGCTCGGCGGTCCCGTATACTATATCAGACGTGCATTTTCCGGTAAATTCGGTAAATTCCTTGCGGGCTTCTTTGCCGTAGCCATTATTCTCGCGCTCGGTTTTATGGGCTCTATGGTACAGTCTAACTCTATTTCCGAGGCGATCCATACCGCGATTCCCGCCATTCCCGTATGGTCGGTTGGCCTTGTGCTGGCGGTGGTTTGCGCCATCATCTTTATCGGCGGTATCCAGCGCATTGCGTCGGTTGCCGAAAAGCTCGTTCCCATAATGGCTGTCATCTATCTTGGGATCGGCCTTGTAGTGATCGGGATCAATATTACAAAAATCCCCGAGACCTTCGGTATGATCTTTAAGTATGCGTTTGTGCCGCAGGCGCTTCTCGGCGGTGCCTTTGGGGCGGGCATTAAGGCTGCGATCAGCCAGGGTGCCAAAAGAGGCTTGTTCTCCAACGAGGCAGGTATGGGTTCTACGCCCCACGCACATGCGCAGGCGAACGTAAAGACGCCGCATGAGCAGGGTGTTGTTGCCATGATCGGCGTGTTTATCGATACCTTCGTTGTTTTGACGATTACGGCGCTGGTCGTTATCTCCACGCTGTATGCAGGCAACGGCCCCCTTTCCACGCCCGAGGGGCTTGCCGCAACCACGCTTGGAAAGGCGAATTTGATGCAGACCTCCGTTGGTAGCGTGTTTGGAAACATGACGCTTGGAAATATTCTTATTGCGCTCTGCCTTACCTTCTTTGCTTTTACCACCATCATCAGCTGGAACTTCTTTGGTAAGCAGAACGTACAGTACCTTTTCGGTAAAAAGATGACTGTTGTTTATTCTGTGTTGGCAATTGGATTCATCTTCTTGGGCTCTCTGTTTCCCAACGATCTTGTTTGGGAGCTTGCCGACACCTTCAACTATATTATGGTAATTCCCAACGTCGTGGCACTTGCGGTGCTTTCGGGCATTGTTGCCAAGGCGCCAAAGAAAAAGAGTAAAAAGAACGAAAATTCGGACACGAAGGAAGATGAAAACTAAAAGTACAGTTGGAATCTAAAAAACTCCTATGGTAGAATCGTCTCTGCCATAGGAGTTTTTTATGACGGTTGGGCTGAACGAAAGGAAATTATGGAATCGTAGAAAAAACGGTTACGGTTTATTGTAAATAAGAAAAAAGTATGGTAAAATATACTTAAGTAGCATTGTTACGCAGGATTTCATATTATGTGCAACCGTAGGTTGACACATTGAGTGGTATCGGTTGGTGGTAAGTAACGCCCCGATATGGTATACTACAGGTGCAATGGGAAAGAACTTTTTTAATCGAGGTGAGTTTGTGATTTTAGCCGACAAAATTATAAGACTACGAAAAAAGAACGGTTGGTCTCAAGAGGAGCTTGCAGACAAAATGAACGTATCAAGACAAGCCGTTTCAAAATGGGAGGGGGCGCAAAGCATCCCCGATCTTGAAAAAATATTGCAGCTTGGAGAATTGTTTGGCGTTACGACCGACTATCTTTTAAAGGATGATATTGAAGATGAGGCGCTTACCAAGGACGTGATTTGCATGAGGATCAAACACGTTTCCATTGAAGAAGCAAACGACTACATCAAGCATCGAAACCGTGCGTCCCTGATCATTGCAATCGCCACGTTATTGTGCATTCTGTCTCCGATCGCACTGTTTCTTCTTGGCGCGGCATCAGATCTTTCCTTGCTTGACATGAGCGAAGGATCCGCGTGTGGGATCGGGCTTGCCGTTTTGTTTTTGATGGTGACGGTTGCCGTTGCAATGTTTGTGTATTGCGGATTTAAGCATGCTCCGTATGAATATCTCGAAAAAGCGGAGTCGTTTGAATTGGAGCACGGTGTTAGCGGCATGGTAAGGGAGAGAAAAAAAGCGTTTGATACCAAATATATGCTTTGCAACGTGGGTGCCACGTGCATATGCGTTCTTTCCCCCGTTCCGCTTATATTGGGAGCGTTTGCAGAGCAAGAATTTTTAGCAGTGATCCTTTTATGCGTTACCATGATGACTGCGGGAATCGGAGTTTTTCTATTCATTTGTTGCGGTGTTCGTATGTCTTGTTTGCAAAGACTGCTTCACGAGGGAGAATACGCCGAAAAAGAAAAAAAGAAAAGCAGTCTCCGAGAAACCGTGGGAAGTGTTTATTGGGGCGTGCTTACCGTTATCTATCTTTTGTGGAGCTTTCTCACAAACCATTGGCATATCACCTGGCTTGTGTTTGCCGTGGGCGGTGCTCTCTTTTCCTCTGTTATGACTATTTGCGATCATATTGCCGATCAGGATAAAAAATAAACAAAATTGCAGCCTTCGTATCGTGAACGAGAGCTGCAATTTTAGGTTTGGCAACTTTCTTTTGCTTTTCCTCTTGATGGAAAAAGAAAAATATGGTACAATGATATTAAATAGAACCGATGGCATTGAGTTCTTTCGGAAAATGCCGTTTACCAAGCTTGCCCGGCTTGTGGTTGAAATGAAGCAAGTAAGAAAAAGGGAGACGTGAGCGATATGGAAAAGGGAACGACGATAAAGCTTGCATGCGGCGCATTGCTCAAATTTGCGGTTGGACTGCTTTTTGTGGGAGCATTGCTGTTTTTGCCGGCAGGGGATCTCTCTTATATGAACGGTTGGTTATTTATCGGGCTATTATTTATTCCCATGCTCATTCTCGGTGTCGTTCTTTTGATCAAAGCGCCCGAGCTGCTTAAAAAACGCATTTCGGCAAAGGAAAAGGAGAACACCCAAAAAGGGGTGGTCGCTCTGTCGGGGCTGCTCTTTGTTGCGGGCTTTGTGGTTGCGGGGCTTGACTTTCGGTTTGGCTGGTCCAAAATGCCGCTGTGGGTCGTGATCGTTTCGTCGGTCATATTGCTTGTTTCCTACGCGCTTTATGCCGAGGTGATGCGGGAAAACGCATATCTTTCAAGAACGATCGAGGTGCAGGAAAGTCAAACGGTCGTTGACACGGGTCTTTACGCGATCGTTCGTCACCCGATGTATGCGGTGACGCTGTGGCTTTTTCTCTCTATTCCTGCGGTTCTTGGCTCGTTTTGGTCTCTCCTTTGTTTTTTACCTTACGTTGGGGTCATTGTGATTCGGATACGCAACGAGGAAAAGGTGTTGGAAGCGGGGCTTGCGGGCTATGCGGAATACAAGCAACGCGTGAAATACAGACTTTTGCCGTTTGTTTGGTAGGAGGATGAGGGATGATCTATCAACACTGATATGAAAACATCTCATATTTCGTATGGTGAAGGAAGGATGTAAAAATGGAATACCGTATTGAACATGATTCGATGGGGGAAGTAAAGGTGCCCCAAGACCGTCTTTGGGCGGCGCAGACACAAAGAAGTCGCGAAAATTTTGAGATTGGAGTAGGGATCGAAACCATGCCCTCCGAGATCATTCACGCCTTTGGGGTGCTTAAAAAGGCTGCCGCGATCACCAATCATAAGCTTTGTCCCGAAAAATTGACAAACGAAAAGCTTGCTGCCATTGTGGCGGCTTGTGACGAGATCATGCAAGGGGGGCTAAACGACCATTTTCCGCTTGTCGTATGGCAAACGGGATCGGGAACGCAGTCCAATATGAATGCGAACGAGGTCATCGCAAACCGCGGAAATCAGATCCTTGGGAAGCGCCTGCTTCACCCTAACGACGATGCCAATATGAGCCAGTCCTCTAACGATACTTTCCCAACGGCAATGCATATTGCTGCCGTTTTGAGCCTTGAGGACAGGCTGATTCCCGCCGTTATTGAGTTGATCGAAACCTTTCGGCGGTTGGAAGAGGAAAACGAAGGCATCGTTAAGAGCGGCAGAACGCACCTGCAGGATGCAACTCCTATTCGGTTCAGCCAGGAGATCAGCGGCTGGAGATCCAGTCTTGAAAAGGACGTAGAGCTGCTTTGGCGCTCGGTGGAGCCTCTGCGCGAGCTTGCGCTTGGCGGTACTGCGGTGGGGACGGGCTTGAACGCGCCCCGTGGCTTTGACGTTGGCGTTGCCGAAGCTGTCTCCCAAATTACCGGGAAAAGCTTTCTTACCGCGTCTAACAAATTCCATGCGTTGACGTCAAAGGATGAGCTTGTGTTTGCCCACGGTGCGATCAAGGCACTTGCTTGCGATATGATGAAGATCGCAAACGATATCCGTTGGCTGGCTTCCGGTCCGCGTGACGGTCTTGGTGAGATCCTTATCCCCGAAAACGAGCCAGGCTCCTCTATTATGCCGGGAAAGGTCAATCCCACGCAGTGCGAGGCGGTTACCATGGTAGCCGTTCAGGTCATGGGCAACGACGTAGCGGTAAGCCTGGCGGCATCGCAGGGGAACTTTGAATTGAACGTGTTTATGCCGGTTTGCATTTACAACTTCTTACAGTCGGCAAGACTTCTTGCACAGGCGATCGTATCCTTTAACAAGCATTGCGCGGTCGGGATCAAAGCCAACCGTGCGAAGATGCATCAGAATCTTCACAACTCTTTGATGCTTGTTACGGCACTCAATCCTTATATCGGTTACGAAAATGCCGCTAAGACCGCAAAGAAGGCATTCGAGGAAAATATTTCTCTTAAGGAGGCGTGCGTTGCGCTGGGCTTTTTAACAGCCGAAAAATTTGATGAGGTTTTCCATCCCGAACAGATGGTATAAATTGCAAAAGGAGCCGTCCCAAATGCGAAAAAAGCAGTTGGGCCGGCTCCTTTTTTAGTGCGCATGGCACGTGTTGCAACCTCCGATCAACGTCAAAATAACGATGCCGTAGGCGCGCCTTGATCGGTGCGTTAAGCTTTGCTATGCTTTCTTTGGATCAGCTTTACAAGCTCAACGATCGGAATTACGATGATGCCAAGCGCGATCGCGATCAGGTATTCGTAAATATCTACGCTTGCAAATCCAAATGCATTGGCAAGGAAGGGAACCTCGCATACAAGGGTCGTGGCGATCAGCGAGCCGATGCTTGCCAACCAAAGGACCTTGTTATGAGAGCCGAGGGTGAAGATGCTGCCTCTCTGGGAGCGCATATTAAAGCTGTGGAAGATTTCTGCCATCGACATGGTAAGGAATGCCATGGTCATACCGTGTGCGCTGTTGGCGATCTCCCAATTGCCGGTTTCCATATAATGGCCGATAAAATAGGAGGCAATGGTAAGGATCGTGACAAGCACGCCTTGGTATGCGATATCCGCTCCCATGCCGCCGGAGAAAATGCCCGCCTTGGCGTTTCGCGGTTTGCGGCGCATAATGTTGGGCTCGGCCTTCTCGGTTCCCAGTGCCAGGGCAGGGAAGCAGTCGGTCACGAGGTTGATCCAAAGCAGGTGAACGGGCTTGAGGATCGTAAAGCCCATCAGTGTTGCCGTAAAGATGGACAAAACCTCGCTCATGTTCGAGCCCAAAAGGAATTGGATCGCCTTACGAATATTATCGTAGATGCGCCGCCCTTCCTCGACGGCACCGACGATGGTAGCAAAGTTGTCGTCTGTGAGCACCATATCGGCAACGTTTTTGGTAACGTCCGTACCGGTGATCCCCATACCCACACCGATGTCTGCGCTTTTGATGGAAGGCGCGTCGTTGACACCGTCGCCCGTCATTGCGGTGACGTAGTGCGCCTTTCTCCAAGCATTTACAATACGCGTTTTATGCTCGGGCTGGACGCGCGCGTAAACGCTGATGCTTTGGAATTTGCTTTCAAACTCCGCATCATCCATATCGTTAAGCTGTGCACCTGTGATCGCATAGGTGCCTTCGGTAATAATGCCAAGCTCTTTGGCAATTGCCACCGCGGTGTCAATGTGATCGCCTGTGATCATGATAGGACGGATCCCTGCATTTCTGCATTCCACGATGGCATCCTTTACCTCGGGGCGTACAGGGTCGATCATGCCGCAAAGACCAACGAAGCAAAGATCGACCTCAAGACGGTCTGCCTCGTAATCTGCGGGCTCCCGCTCCCAAGCTCTCATCGCACAGGCGAGAACACGAAGCGCCTTATCCGCCATGGACTTGTTGGAGGACAGGATCTCGTTTTTGTATTCTTCTGTCATGGGAACGGGCTTTCCGTCTTTCAGGTAATGCGTGCATTTTCCAATGACCACGTCGGGAGCACCCTTTGTGTACTGAATATAATTTTTGTCAAGGGAGTGAACGGTGGACATCATTTTTCTGCCCGAGTCAAAGGGGGCTTCTCCGGAACGGGGATATTTTGCTTTCAGGTCATACTTCTTCATGCCGAGGTGATCTGCCCATACGACGAGAGCCGCCTCGGTAGGCTCGCCGGTCACGTTTCCGTCGGTGTCGATCTCCGCATCACAGCAAAGCGTCATTGCGGATGCGATCTGCTTTTCGTCCTCCCCAAAAAAGTCCACGACCGTCATTTTGTTTTGCGTCAGCGTGCCTGTTTTGTCCGAGCAGATGATCTGCGCACAGCCCAACGTTTCAACAGCGGTCAGGCGGCGGATGATCGCGTTGCGTCGGGACATATTGGTAACCCCCATGGAAAGCACGACGGTAACGACCGCGGCAAGTCCTTCGGGGATGGCGGCAACCGCCAAGGAGACCGCTACCATAAACGACGGAAGGACGGTTTCGTTAAAGCTGAAGTTCCCGGCACGAAGAAGCTGAACGCCGAACACGATCACGCAAATGCCGAGAACGAGCCAAGTCAAGGTCATAGAAAGCTGATCGAGCTTTCTCTGCAGCGGCGTCTCGCCTTCCTCTGCCTGCTGGAGGGCACCTGCGATCTTACCCATTTCGGTATCCATACCCGTTGCGGTAACAACTGCCGTACCTCTTCCGTACACGACCGTTGATCCCATGTAGAGCATATTCTTACGGTCGCCCAAGGGAACGTCCTTTTCACCGCTTTTCAGTTGGATCATATCAATAAACTTTGTGACGGGAACAGATTCCCCGGTAAGAGCAGCTTCTTCCACCTTAAGGCTTGCGTTTTCAAGGATGCGCGCGTCTGCGGGAACCGCGTCGCCCGCCTCAAGAAGAATGACGTCTCCAACGACAAGATCCTCGCTGTGGACGATCTGTATCTTGCCGTCACGCAAAACCTTGGAAGTCGCTGCCGACATTTCCTGGAGCGCTTCGATCGCTTTTTCCGCCTTGCTTTCCTGATAAACGCCGAGAACCGCGTTTACGATCACCACTACAAGAATGATGATAACGTCGGCAAAGCTTTCGTTTTCAACCACGGCAAGCACACCGCTGATCAAGGCTGCGACAAGCAAAATAATGATCATCGGATCGGCAAGCTGCTCAAGAAAGCGACGGATCACGGATTTTCCTTTTGCCGCGGCAAGCTTGTTTTTGCCGTTTGCGGCAAGCCGACGCGCGGCTTCGGCAGAGGAAAGCCCCTCTTGCGAGCTTTCAACAGCACCTAAAACCTTTTCGGTTTCTTCACAGTAAAATTTCATTTAAAAACCTCCTTTGTTTATATAATAAAAATTATACCCATAAAAAAAGACGAGACTCATCTTTTCAGATAAGTCTCGTCATTTCATATAAAGCCAAAAAATGTGGTGTTGACTTTATCACACGTGCGTGCCGACTACTCCCTTACAGGTAAATATTTAAGATAACAGAAAGTATTTTACCACAAAAAGATCAGTTTGTCAATAGAAAAAACAAAATAAGGGCAAAATAGCGTGTAGTGTTACAATGGCCGAGCTTTGGGGGCTTATATTCCGTAGTTTCCCGACAAGGGATCCTTGAAAATGCCGATTTCGGGTGTGCGGAAGGTAAACAAGACAAAAAGCAAAGCGATTGCAAAAAGCAACGAGATCGCCAGCCGAGGAGCACTGCAACGCAGCTTTTTGCTGACAAAGAGACGGCTTTCGTAGATATAGGCAACGGCGGCACAAATAAAGAAAATGGCGATATTGAGCCAATCGGGAGATTGACCGATCGCGCCGTTATAGGTGTAAAAGAGTACGGGGATCAGTATTATTCCAAGAAGAATACCGCGTAGCTTTACACACCAAAAATCCTTACGGTCACGAAAGAAAAGGCTTTGTACAATAGCGAAGAGAAGCATTGGCCAGAAGAGTAGCTTCATATGCTCCCACGTGGATTCATTCACACCTGAAAAAGGGGCGATCCATGCCGCCTCTCCAAGCCATTCGTACAAAAAGTGTAAAAGAGTTCCGCCGAATGAGGTGACGGCAAACCCCATGAGCTGCCAAAGTCCTATTGAGCGCTTCATATTTTTCTCCAACAATAATTTTAAGATAGTATATTCATCATGGAGAAGAGCTATGCCAAAGACGAAGCGGAATGAATTTTTTCATTGGTGCTTGATAAATGGCGATTTTTATGGTATAGTGTAACTGCAGGATCGCGGTTGCGATATTTGATTGCCGCGAACGTAAAAAACGGCAGTTGACCGTAAAAAAACATGAAGCTTGTACGACTACGATCGCCAAAAAGGGAGGAAATAACGATGCGTAAAAATTTTGGAGCACAAACATGGCTTTATCCTATGCCCGTACTGATCATCGGTACGTATGACGAAAACGGAGTCCCCAACGCGATGAATGCCGCTTGGGGTGGTGTTTACGATACCAATCAGGTGATGGTTTGTCTTTCACACGATCACAAAACCACCGAGAATATCAAAAGGAGCGGTGCGTTCACCCTCAGCTTTGCTACTGTAAAAACGCTCGTGGCTTGTGACTACGTTGGAATCGTTTCGGCAAACGACGTGCCCGATAAATTTGCCAGAGCAGGCTTTCATGCTACCAAAAGTGAGCACGTCAATGCGCCGATCATTGATGAGCTTCCTATGGCTATTGAGTGCAGGCTTATCAAATTTAATGAGGACGGCATTTGCATAGGCGAGATCGTTAACGTTTGTGCCGACGAGGCGATTCTTGATGAAAAGGGCAAGATCGATGCCAATTTGCTTGATCCCATCGCGTATGACGGAGTAACCCACGCTTACCTAAGTCTTGGGGAAAGGGTTGGGCAGGCGTTTTTAGATGGGCAGCGGCTTAAGTGAGGCGAAAAATGGGAGGAAGAAACGTGAAAAAAATACAAAAATCCATACATCCGGACGATGCCCTTCATTACGAAAAAATGGGGATCAAACCGAACGAGGTCGAGGTTTGGGAGGACGGGGCCCGTGTGGACGGGTCCAAAGGCTCTTATGAATGGTGGTATTACGATTCGCATTACCCCGATGGAACGGTGCTGGTGATCTTCTTTTTTTCCAAAATGCCAATCAACGTGGACGGTCCGATCAAGCCGATCGCCACGATGGAATTGACACTTCCCAACGGAACCAAGTATTCCGAGGAGGTCTATGCTGCGATAGAGGATAGTCACTATGCAAAGGATCGGTGTGACGTTAAGATCGGGGAATGTCGGTGCTGTGGAGACCTTCAGCATTATGACGTTGTATTCAAAGGAAAAACAATGAGTGCGCGACTCTCCCTTGACGGAACGATCAAGGCATGGCGTTCTCAAACGGGAAGTATCTTTTTTGGGGAGCGTGAGGAGCATTATTTTGCCTGGCTTCCCGCAATTCCAGAAGGTCGGGCGGTAGCGGATGTCACGTTTGACGGTGGAAAAACGCTCCATCTTGAGGGATCGGGGTATCATGATCACAATTGGGGCAACGTCTCTATGCTCAAGCTGATGCACCATTGGTATTGGGGGAGAGCGAAGGTGGGAGACTATAAGATCATTTCCTCTTGGATCACGGCGGAGAAGAAGTACGGATACCGCGACCACGACGTTTTTATGATCGCAAAGAACGGAGAGATTTTAGGAGACAATTCCAACCATACCTTAAAATTTATACCGGAGGACAGATATATCGACGAATATACGGGTAAGCCCGTGTATAACAGGGTGATCTACGAATACACGGCCGAAGCGGGGGATGAGTACCGCATTACCTATGAGCGAAGCGGCGATATCAACAAAACGCGCTTTGTTGACGTGCTTCCAAAGCCTCTTGGAATACTTGCAAGGCTTTCCGGCTTTGACGGCGGCTATCTGCGCTTTGAGGGGACGGCAACCGTTGAGAAGATCGAAAGCGGCAAAGTCACGGAGAAAGTAAGCGATCCCGCTGTGTGGGAATTGATGTATTTTGGCAAATCCTGTGCCGATGAGAAATACAGGAAAAAACAATAACAAAACAGAGAGGCAGTATCACACCTTAAGGCTGCCTCTCTACTTTATTAAAAAAGGAAAAGAACACAAGTTGCATGCAAGGATCTTTATCAAGACGTCGTTTTGTTTCTCTTCTTGCTTTCTCTGTATTTTTTGGATTGCAACGCCGCCTCTGTTTTTGCAATGCTCTCCTGCGCACCGTCAACGTGGCATACGAGATAAGAATAGATGGTATCGATGATGGCGAGCTGTGAAATTCGGGAGCTGAGCCCCAGGATGCGGTAATTTGTTTCATCTGAGACGGTGTGCAAGAGAACGTCACTAACCCCCTCGATAGGAGAGGTTTGATCGTTTGTGATCGCAACGGTAAAGGCGCCCCCGTTCTTTGCTATACGCATAGCGTCGAGAATATCCTCGGAGGCACCGGAATGCGAGATGCCGATGACAACCGTTTTTTTATTTGCGTGCGCCGTTGCGATCGCTTGCATATGGTTGTCTGTATACGGATGTGCGCGAAGACCCAAACGGAGCATTTTGTGTGAGGCATCGTTGGCGATCGGTGCGGAATTGCCGAGTCCCAGCACGATGACGTCGTCGGCAGATAAAATCGCGCTACAGCATTTTTGAAGTGCCTCCGCTCCGAGCGCTTTTTTCGTTTTTTCCAGGGAACAATAAATGTCGTCGCAAACCTTGGTAAAGATGTCGTACGGGGCATCTGCTGCCGTAATATTTTCATTCACGGGGCGGGTATGTTCTTCCTTTGCAATTGCGATCTTTAGCTGCTGATATCCCTCAAAACCGAATTTTTTTGCAAATCGGACGATGGTTGCCTCGCTGACACCGCAGTGAAAAGAAAGCTCGGTTATGCTCAACGGCAGAATGCTTTCGGGGTTTTCAATTAAAAAATCCGCGATTCGCTTCTCGGCTTTGCTCAGACTATCGTAATTTGCTTTGGTATTAAGAATGGTTTTCTTCATGCTTTTCACCTTTATTTGTGGTTTATGAAAATTATTTTCAAATCAGTATACCATATTTCGTAGAAAAAGTCAAATATAAAAAAGAAAGTTATTATTTTACGAAAAGGTATTGAAATTTATTTTCATATGTGATATAATACGACTGACGTTGAGTCGAAAATATAAAAAAAATTTTCACGAGGTGCGTATGAACGATTTTTTGCATACACAAATTTTGACCGAGCTTGAGGACGCCGTTGGCAGAGAAAACTGCTCGGTGAAGGAAATTGACAAGGCAACTCACAGTGCCGATTTCTTTTGGCTTTCAAGAATGTGGGTAGATAGAGGATGCAGAATGCCCGAGGCAGACTTTATCGTTGCTCCTGCCGATGCGCAAGAGACCTCCAAGGTCCTCAAAATTGCAAACTACTACAAGATCCCCGTTACGACCTGGGGCGGCGGTGCCGGATCTCAGGGTGGTGCTCTTCCCGTAGCGGGCGGTATCGTTCTTGACACGAAGAGAATGAATAAGATCTACGAGGTCAATACCGAGGGCATGTACATCGAGTGCGGCACGGGTGCGATCTACAAGCACATCGAATGGGCGGCAAACGAGAAGGGCTACGCGACGATGCATTATCCTTCCTCGCTTACTTGCTCTACCGTGGGTGGATTTTTGGCACATCGCGGTATCGGTGTCGTATCCAACAAGTACGGTAAGATCGATGATATGGTGCTTCAGATGGAGGTCGTTCTTCCCAACGGCGATATTATCTACACCTCCGCAACGCCCAAGCACGCGGCAGGTCCTGATCTGAATCAGATCTTCATTGGCTCCGAGGGAACGCTTGGGATTATTACAAAAGCACAGATCCGCATTTTTGAACAGCCCGAGGTGCGCCGCTTCCGTGGATTTTTGTTTAAGGATATGACCAGCGCGTTCAATGCGTCGCGCGAGGTGCTTCAGAAATTCAAGCCCTCGGTCATGCGTCTTTACGACGAAGCGGAGACCGCGAGCCTGATCAAGAAGATCGTTGGTGTTTCCAAGCCCGGCGCGTTTATGAACATCGCTTACGAGGGCGTTAAGGAGTTGGTAGACGTTGAGGAAAAGATCCTTCTTGAAACCTTTGCGAAATACGGTGCCGAGGACCTTGGCAGTGAGTATGGAGAAAAATGGTGGAATGAGAAAATTACCTTCTTCTATCCCGGTCACATGATGGATATTCCGCAGATGTTTGGTACGATGGATACCATTGCTCCTTATGACAAGATCGAAAAGATCTATTGGGCGATGAAGAACGCTATCGAAACGAAGTATCCCTATGCCAAATTTATCGCGCACTTCTCCCATTGGTACGAATGGGGCGC
>JAZNEQ010000059.1:0-11466 GCA_045588715.1 Eubacteriales bacterium
AGAGTGCACCGCCTGCCGCGCCGCGCAGGGTGTTGTGGGCAAGGGCAACAAACTTGTAGTCGTAAATAGTGTCCTCGCGCAGTCTGCCGACAGTTACGCCCATGCCGCCGTAAATGTCACGGTCCAGCTTGGTTTGCGGACGGTTGTCCTCCTCCATGTAGGTAATGAACTGCTCGGGTGCGCTGGGCAGTCCAAGCTCCTGCGGCTTGCCGGAAAAATTCTTCCAACGCTCCAGGATCTGCTGTTTGGTGGGCTTGTTCTCAAATTTGACAAACACAGCCGCCATATGACCGTCGGTCACAGGAACGCGGATACACTGAGAGGTGATCACGGGAGCCGTCGCGGGAACGACCTCACCGTTCTCGACCGTACCCCAGACGCGGAGGGGCTCCTTCTCGCTCTTTTCCTCCTCACCGCCTATGAAGGGAATGACGTTGTCGATCATTTCGGGCCATTCGTTAAAGGTTTTGCCGGCACCGGAAATTGCCTGGTAGCTAGTAGCCACAACCTCCTTGATGCCATATTTCAGAAGAGGCGTCAGGGCAGGAACGTAAGACTGGATGGAGCAGTTGGGCTTTACGGCAATAAAACCGCGCTTGGTACCAAGACGCTTGCGCTGTGCGGCAATCACCTCAAGGTGTGCATCGTTGATTTCGGGGATCACCATGGGAACGTCGGGTGTCCAACGGTTTGCGGAGTTGTTGGAGACCACGGGGATCTCTGCCTTGGCATACGCCTCCTCCAGGGCACGGATCTCTTCCTTTTTCATATCGACAGCGCAGAAAACGAAGGAGCAAAGCTTTCCAACCTCTTCGATATTTGCCGCGTCAACAACCACCATATCGGAAAATTGCGCGGGCATCGGAACGCTCATCTTCCAACGATTTCCCACTGCATCGGCATAACGCTTACCTGCGGAACGTGCGGAAGCCGCCAAAACGGAAACCTCAAAATAAGGGTGATCAGCCAAAAGGGTTAAAAAGCGCTGACCTACCATACCGGTAGCACCGATGACACCGACTTTCATTTTACTCATAAATACTCACTGTCCTTTCTTGATTTGCACTTGCAAAAATATGTAACTATTATACATGAAATATTGAAAAATTGCAATACCTTATTGACATCTTTTTGCCGAAATAGTATAATAAAATGTGTGTGATTTTGTTTATTTTTTTGGAGAGAATGCTTATGAAGCTTGAATTGGTGGCAACCTGTCTTTTTGGCCTTGAAAAATTGCTGGGTGAGGAGATCGACGCTTTGGGACTTACCCGTCTTGATACGATGGACGGCAGAGTTACGTTTGAGGGAGAGCTATGTGACGTGGCGCGTGCCAATTTATCGCTTCGTTGCGCAGAGCACGTTTTTATCAAGCTTGGCGCCTTCCCTGCCACAAGCTTTGACGCGCTTTACGAGGGCACGCGCGCCCTCCCATTTGAAGATTGGATCGGGAAGCTTGACGCCTTTCCCGTAAAGGGACACGCCATCAAAAGCCGTCTTTTCTCCGTTCCGGATTGTCAAAGCATTGTAAAAAAGGCAGTTGTCGACAGGCTTTCTTCCCATTACGGTATTCGGTGGTTTGCCGAAACGGGGGTCAAGTACCAAATTGAATTTTTTATATTTAAGGACGTAGCCACCCTGATGATCGACACCTCGGGAATTCCGCTGCATAAGCGCGGTTACCGCCCCGCCGCAGGCCCCGCTCCCTTACGCGAAACACTGGCAGCGGCATTGGCACTCACCTCCCGTCCGCGCGAAGATACGCTTTTTTGGGACCCTATGTGCGGTTCGGGCACCATCGCCATTGAGGCAGCTCTGATCCTCTCAAACCGAGCCCCGGGACTTGGAAGAAGCTTTGCGGCAGAGAGCTTTCCGCTCATTCCCCCTGCTCTTTGGAAAGAAGCACGCGAGCATGCCGAGAGCGAGATCCGCACCTCTTCACAATACGAAGTATATGCATCGGATATCGATGAGGATATTCTGGATACCGTTTATGAAAACGCACTCCGCGCGGGAGTGGAGGAGCATCTGAACATTTTTTGCGCCGACGTCAGAAGCATTAAAAAGGCAGAGGGGCGGCGCGGCACCGTGGTATGCAATCCTCCCTACGGCGAACGCTTGATGACCCCACAAGAGGCAGAGGAGCTTTACCGCGACATGGGGCGCGCCTTTTTGGAGCTCTCCCCATGGCAGATCTATATCATCACCTCTCACCCTCAGTTCGAGCGTTTTTACGGACGGCGCGCCGACAAGATCCGTAAGCTTTATAACGGCATGATCCCCTGCAATCTTTATCAGTATTTCAAGCCACCCTTTGCCAAAAAACAGTGAGGTGATTTTCCATGAGCGAACGTTCGTATAAGCTGAATAAAATCGAACGAAAAAAGACCTTTGACGTTTCCGCTTTTGTCAACGCTTATTATTTTCCAAACAAGCCCCTCTTTGTACCGCGACCCGAAAAATACGAATTTTCTCAAATTTTTCTTATTCTTGAGGGAGATGGGATCTATACCACCGAAAACGCCTCATACTCCTTTTCTCCCGGAATGATGATCTATAAGCCCGCACACCGTACCTCCACCTATCACTGGACAAGCGAGCAAGCACGCTTCGGTCTGATCAGCCTGGTATGCGATTCCGAGGCAATGAACACCTTTGGAGAAGCCCCCTTCCCCTTGTTTGGAGAAGAAGTCCCCAGCTTGTTTGATCTTATCCGTACCTGTACCCGCGTATGCGAGGATCTTCGTGAAACCGACGGAATGCTGGGCATGCGCTTTCGCCCCGACACTCCCGACGCGGTGCTTGATTTTATTTCCGCCTCGATCGAGCGATTTCTTTGTATGCTCTATTGCCGCCTTCGCGGGGTGGAGCTTTTGATCGACGAATCTCAAAAAGCCAACAAATACATCGATCAATCTCTCCTGATCCAAAGCATTAAGGAATATCTGAGCACCCACGTTGGTGAAAAGCTGACCATTTCGGATATCTGCTTAAATTTTGGTATCAGCCAAACCACTCTCATGAAAAAATTCAGCCGCGAAACGGGTCAAAGCATTATCGATTATTTTACGGAGCTCAAAATCACCAAAGCAAAATATCTTATCCGTACCAGCTCCAAAAGCTTTGCACAAATCTCCGAGGCACTTGGCTTCGCCTCTCCCAACTACTTCTCCCGCGTATTTCGCGCAAAGGAAGGAATTACTCCAACGGAATACAGCAAATCGGTATCCAAACGGAATATGGTATAAATTCTTCTCTAAAAAAACACGCAACCGACGCCTCACGGTGTTGGTTGCGTGTTTTTTAGGAGGACGTTAGTCGTCCACTCGTTCGCCGAGAATATTTCTGTACTTTTGATAAAAGCTTTCAAAATATCCGCCGTCAAGTGCCTCGCGGATCTTGCGGGTGAGATTGTTGTAGAAATACAGGTTATGCGTCACCGCCAGGGTCATTCCCACCGTCTCCTTTGCCTTAAGCAAATGGCGGATATAAGCACGGCTGTAATTCTTGCAAGCCTCGCACTCGCAGCCCGCATCGATCGGGCGATCGTCAAGCGCGTATTTTTCGTTGGTGAGATTCATTTTTCCGTGCCAGGTAAAAACGTTACCGTGGCGTGCGTTTCTCGTAGGCATAACGCAGTCGAAGAAATCCACGCCGTAATGCACCGCCTCAAGAATGTTGCAGGGTGTTCCCACGCCCATGAGGTAGCGCGGCTTATCGACAGGCATATAGGGCTCCACCGCATCGATAATGCGGTACATATCCTCGGTCTCCTCTCCCACGGCAAGACCGCCGATGGCGTATCCCTCGCAGGGGATCTCGCGAATCATCTTCATGTGCTCGATACGCAGATCCTCATAGGTTCCTCCCTGGTTGATACCGAAAAGCATCTGCTCGCGGTTGAGGGTATCGGGAAGCGCATTGAGCCTATCCATTTCCGCGCGGCAGCGAAGAAGCCAGCGATAGGTACGTTCCATACTCTGCTTGCAATATTCGTGCGGTGCGGGATTCTCCACGCACTCATCAAATGCCATGGCAATGGTAGAGGCAAGATGAGATTGGATCTGCATGCTTTCCTCGGGTCCCATAAAAACGGCGCTGCCGTCCAGATGCGAGCGAAAGCGGACCCCCTCCTCCGTGATCTTACGGAGCTTGGCAAGAGAAAAGACCTGAAATCCGCCGCTGTCTGTAAGAACGGGACCGTCCCAGTTCATAAACTTACGAAGACCGCCGAGCTGATAGATCAGCCCGTCTCCGGGACGCAGGTGCAAATGGTAGGTGTTGGAGAGCTCGACCTGACAGTCGATCTTTCGCAAGGCCATGGTATTGATACCGCCCTTGATGGCGCCGCAGGTTCCCACGTTCATAAACACGGGGGTCTGGATGTCGCCGTGCACGGTATGCAATACACCGCGACGGGCACGACCGTCGGTGGTAAGTACCTCAAATTTTTTTGACATGATCAAATATCCTTTCCGTTTGCAAGAGAACAGCTTGCAAAATGTAATACAGCTCTTAGAATCCCGTCCTGTCAAATTGCCGATCCAAGGAATGATGCGACATTTCCAAGGCAACGGGACGTCCGTGCGGACAGAAGGTAATATCGGGAAGCTCCATCAGCTTGGCAACGATCCACTGGATATGCTCGTCGGCATACGCCCTTCCCGCCTTGATCGCCGCCTTGCAGGCGGCTTGATAAAGTGCTTTTTCAAAAATAATGTCCCGGGTCAGCTTTACACTTCCCGTTGCGGTCAGGATCCGCCCTGCCATCGTTCCCAGCATATCGGAAACGGCATCGGTCTCTACCCCCTCGGGAATCGCGCTGACCGAAACGGTGTTTCTTTGAAAGCTTACCGAAAAGCCGATATCCGAAAGCTCCGACTCGTACTCGCGAAGCGCCTCCACCTCACCGCTGGTCATCATCACGTCGATGGGAAGCATCAGCATTTGAGATACCGGCGTTGCCGCCTTCAAGCCCGCTTTCAGCCCCTCAAAGATGATCCTTTCGTGTGCGGCATGCTTGTCGACAAGAAGCATTTTATCATCGTACTCAACGATCACATAGGAATGAAACACCTCGCCTACGATCCGATATTCACGTGCGACGGGCTCTGTGGGAGCAACCGTTTCCTCCTCGGGCGGCAATTCCTCTGTGGGCTTGGTCTGTGCAATCGGGGTAGGAGTATCGGGAGACGTTGAATGATCGGGCATCTCTTTTGACGGTGCGAATGCGGGCGGCACACACGCCTCTTGTGTTGGGATGGCGGGAGATGTCTTGTCCTTTTCCACCGCCCCGTTTTGACCGGAAAGCGCAGGCGGCGTTGCGTGCACGGCACTCGGAGCTTGGCGCGGCGAAAGCCCGCACAGCGCACGGTATTCCTCGGCACTCATGTGCGTTTCCTTGATGGTCTCCGCGCCGCTCTTTACGGACGGTGCATAAGAAATTTTCTGTTGCTCCGCTCCACAGAAGGCACGCTCGCGCACGGGAACGGCACTGTCGCTGACACGCCCTGCAAAAGAGGGCGTCCCCTTCCCTCCTTTAAAATTCAACTCTACGTTCGGTCTTGTAGAGTTGCTCTCCAGAGCGGTGCGCACCGTATAATAGATGGATTCAAACACAGCCTTTTCGTTGGAAAATTTTACTTCCAGCTTGGCGGGATGTACGTTTACGTCCACGCGCGAGGGGTTGATACGGACGTAAAGCACGCAAACGGGAAACTTTTCGGGCGGCATATACGAGGTATATGCCTGCTCCAATGCCGCCATTGCGGTCTTGCTTTTTACAAAGCGTCCGTTAATAAAGAAGTTTTGGTAATTCCGATTGGCTTTAAAATTATCGCTTCGCCCGATAAATCCCGAAACAGCGATACCGTCGTTGTCGGAATTGACCTCGATCAGACGAGACGCAAACTCACGCCCAAAGATCGCGTACACGGTATTACGGAGATTTCCGTCCCCTGCCGTTTCCAGCTTTACGTTTCCGTCGATGATCAGACGAAAGGCGATCTCGGGGTGAGAAAGTGCTACCTTTTCCACGTTGGCGCTGACTGCCATCGCCTCGGTCACGTCCTTTTTGAGGAACTTGCGGCGTGCGGGAACGTTCGCAAACAAATTTTCGATAATGACAGAGGTCCCCGTAGAGCAGCCCTGTTCACGAACCTCTGCGATCTCGCCGCCATGCGCCTCAAGAACGGCACCAAAGCCGGCATCAGCGGTTTTGGAGATGATGCGCAGATCGGACACGGAGGCAATGGCGGCAAGTGCTTCGCCGCGAAAGCCAAGGGTCATGATACCGTCAAGATCCGCAGCATCCTTGATCTTGCTGGTCGCGTGCCGTCTGATCGCCACGGGAAGATCCTCGGGGGTCATACCGCACCCATTGTCGGTCACGCGCATAAAGGTAACGCCGCCGTTTTGTATTTCTACCGTAATGCGGTCAGCACCCGCGTCGATGGCATTTTCCATCAGCTCCTTAATGACCGATGCGGGGCGGTCTACCACCTCGCCCGCCGCGATCAGGTTGGCAACGGCAAACGGAAGCACGTTGATTCTTCCCATGAAAGCATTTTCTCCTCTCTTTAAAGTCTTTTCTTAAGATCAAACAAAAACGACATACATTCAAAGGGCGACAGCGTATTCAGATCCACCGCGCGCAATTCGGCAATAATGCCGTCCTCAATACAGTCGTCAAAGGAGATGAGCGAGTCGTCACGCTCCTCCTTTTTCTTCCCCTTGGCGCCCGTGTCGCTGTTTGCGACAGCGCGGGAGGTCTCCTCGACGGATGCAAGGATCTCCTTGGCGCGCTTGATGACCTCGCCGGGAAGGCCTGCAAGCTTGGCGACCTCAATGCCGTAGCTGTCGTCGGTAGAGCCACGCACAATCTTGCGAAGGAAGGTAACGCTGTCCCCGCGTTTTTTTGCGGCAACGTTGTAGTTGACAATGCCGTCGAATTCCTCCTCCATCACCGTAAGCTCGTGGTAATGGGTGGCAAACAGCGTTTTGGCTCCTATTTTTTTGCTGTTCGTGTACTCGACGATCGCACGGGCAATGCTCATGCCGTCAAAGGTAGAGGTCCCTCTGCCCACCTCGTCGTAAATGATCAGGCTCTTGCGCGTTGCATTTTTTAAGATGTAGGCGACCTCATTCATTTCCAACATAAAGGTGGATTGTCCCGAGGCAAGATCGTCGGAGGCGCCGACACGGGTAAAGACGTGATCGACAAGCCCCACCGTCGCCTCCCTTGCGGGAACAAAGGAGCCGATCTGCGCCATGACGGAGATCAGAGCGACCTGGCGCATGTAGGTGGATTTACCTGCCATGTTGGGTCCCGTGATCAGCATCAGGCGGTTTTTATCAATATCAAGATAGGTATCGTTGGGAACAAAATAGGTGTCCTTGACGAACTGCTCTACCACAGGGTGACGCCCGTCCTTAATGTCGATGACGTCGCTTTGCGTCACCTCGGGGCGAACGTATTTGTTTTTGGATGCGACCTGCGCCAAAGAAAGATATACGTCAAGCTCGGCAAGGAGCGCTGCCGTATTCTGAATACGGATGCTTTGCGCGGAAACGCGGTTGCGCACGTCCTGGAAAAGCTCGTATTCCAAGGCGCAAATACGGTCGGAAGCCCCCAAGATCACCGATTCCATCTCTTTGAGCTGTTCGGTGATGTAGCGCTCGCCGTTTGCCAGCGTTTGCTTGCGGATATAGTGTGCGGGCACTTGATCCATAAAGGATTTGGAAACCTCGATGTAATAGCCAAACACCTTGTTGTAGCCAATGTGGAGGGTGCGAATCCCTGTTTTAGCGCGCTCCTCCTCTGCAACCTGATCAAGCCAGCCCTTTCCGTCCTTCATAACGGAACGCAGCCGATCCACGTCCTCGTTGTATCCGTCGGCAATGATCCCACCCTCACGCAGAGTAAACGGCGGGTCCTCGCGGATCGCGCTTGTGATCAAGCTGCAAAGATCCCCAAGGTCGTCAAGCTCGTGACAAATGCGTACAAGCCGCGCACTTTGGCACTTGGCAAGCAACCTTTTGATATCGGGGAGCACCGCGGCGGTTGCGGCAACGGCACGCAGATCCTTTCCGTTGGCACTGCCGTATACGATACGGGTGGTCAAGCGCTCCAGGTCAAGCACGTGAGAGAGCGCCTCGGTCAGCTCCTCGCGAAGCATAAAATCACCAAACAGCTCCTCCACGGCACCCTGGCGGCGCACGATCATGCCTTGATTCAAAAGCGGATGCTCCACCCACTTGCGAAGCATTCTCGCTCCCGCGGCGGTCTTGGTCTTGTCCAGCACCCAAAGAAGCGTTCCGCGCTTGTCCTTGGAGCGCATGGATTCGGTGAGTTCAAGATTACGGCGCGTATTCAGATCCATGTCAAGATACTGCCCGTCTGCGTAAATATTCAACGAGCGGATATACGAAATATCCCGTTTTTGCGTGTCCTCAATATAGGAAAGGATCGCGCCCACCGCCGCAACGAGAGGCGTTTGCGAAAGCTGATCGTCTCTCACACTCTCGCCAAATTGAGCCGTCACGCGGCGCTTTCCCTCGTCGGCATCAAAGCGCGCGCTCTCACCGTCGGTAACGAGAATGCGCTTGTTTACCATGAGGTATTCGCCGATCTCACCCATGTTTTCGCGGTTCAAATTGCAAATGATCTCGCGCGGGGCGTACGTGCCGATTTCGGTTTTGATGCGCGATGCCACGTTCTCTCCCGAAAGAAGCGTTGCGTACACCTCTCCCGTCGAAGCATCCGCAAAGCAGATCGCTCCCGTCTTCTCCCCCATGTAAAGGGCACAAAGGAAGTTGTTCATCTGCTCGGACAAAAGATCGGACTCGATCAAGGTTCCGGGTGTGACCACGCGAATGACCTCGCGCTTGACAAGCCCTTTGGCAAGAGAAGGATCCTCTACCTGCTCACAAATCGCAACCTTGTAGCCCTTTTCGATCAACCTGCCGATATAGCCCTCCGATGAGTGAAAGGGGACGCCGCACATCGGCGCGCGCTCCGCCTCTCCGCAATCTCTTCCCGTCAGCGTCAGCTCCAATTCACGCGATGCCAGGATCGCATCGTCAAAGAACATTTCGTAAAAATCGCCCAGGCGGTAAAAGAGGAGATAATCCTTGTATTGATTTTTAATTTGGAAATATTGCTCCATCATCGGAGTCATGATCGGTACGCTCCTTTTTTGATTTTGTCAAATGTCAGTGACAGCCGCCGCAGGTGCTGCAGTTGTGGGTACAACCGGAGGGCTCCTCGCCTGTGATCTGTGTCATAATGGTCTGATTGACCTTGTTCATCAATTCGTTGACCTCCTCCTGTGCGCGGTTAAGGTCCACAAACAAGGGATGCTCGGCGATCAGATGATAAAGCTCATCAATGCGGTGCTGGATGCTTTCGATCAGCTGCAGATCCTGCTCTTCTTGCGTAACAGCCTTTTGCATGGCTCTTTGCTGTACGTCGTATTCGGTCAGATAGGTCTTAAGCTCGGTGCTTTCCTCGTATGCATTCTTTGCAGCCTCAAGAGCCACAAGACGCGCGTCATCCTTCAGTTTTTTTCCAAGCTCGCTTGCAAGTTCAAAAATTTCCATGTTAAAATTCCTCTTTTTTCATTGTATTTTTATTGTTTTTTGCCGTAAAGCGCAAACGCATCTGCTCTTTGCGCCCGAAAATTTACAAACGTTCCAACGTCGTCTTCGGTGCCCTCAAAAAAGGCGATCTTGTTCCCCTCGGTTCTTCCCGAATAAAGCGACGGATCCTTTTTGCTCGCTCCGTCACAAAGCACGCGCAGGGGCTTTTCCAACAGCGCTTCGTTCTTTTCAAGCCCGATCGCGTTTTGGAGTGAGAGCAACCGATCAAACCGCGCGCCCTTAACTTCATGAGGGATCTGCTCAAGCGCGGCGGCGGGAGTGCCCTTTCTGGGCGAATAAATAAAGGAATAGAGCATATCAAACCGAATGCGAGAAAGCGCCGAAAGCGTCGCTTCAAAATCCTCCTCGCTCTCCCCGGGGAAGCCCACGATGATATCCGAGGTCAGCGTGACGTCGGGCATCTTCTCTCTCATATAGTCCACAATGGAAAGATAGCGCTCCATATCGTAATGGCGGTTCATCAGAGAAAGGATCCTGTCGCTGCCCGATTGCATGGGAAGGTGGAACTGATGCGCGATATGCCGCGATGCCGCCATGACGTCGATGAGCTTGCGCGACGCATCCTTTGGATGGCTGGTCATAAAGCGAAGGAGAAAATCGCCTTCGATGGCATCCAGCTCGTAAAGCAGATCGGCAAAGTCGTAACCAAGCTCCAGATCCTTACCGTAGGAATTGACGTTTTGTCCAAGCAGCGTAATATCGCGGTAGCCGTCCTTGACGAGTGCCCGTACCTCCTTAACGATCTCTTCCTTTTTTCGACTGCGCTCACGTCCGCGCACGTAAGGCACGATACAGTAAGAGCAAAAATTGTTGCACCCGTACATCACCGATACCCACGCGCGATAATTGCTTTCACGGTGAATGGGCTGTTCCTCGGCAACAAGATATTCCTTTTCCTCAGGGCAATAAAGCCGTTTTCCCTTTTCCAGCTTTTCACAAAGCAGCTCGGGAAAGCGGAAAAGCGATGCCGTTCCAAAAATAAAGTCAACGTAAGGATAGCGGAATTTGATATCGTTTTGGCGATGCTCCTGCGCCACCATGCATCCTGCCACACAAATGACAAGGGAGGGCTTTTGCGCCTTGAGGTGCTTGTATTGCCCGATGATGGAAAGCGCCTTTTGCTCGGCATGCTCGCGAATGGCACAGGTGTTGACTACGATCAGATCCGCCTCCTCGGGGGCATTTGTCAATTCGTACCCCATGGCAAGGGAAAGTCCCGAAAGCTTTTCGCTATCCGCCTCGTTTTGTTGGCACCCAAAGGTCAAAACGAAGGCGCGGCGGCGATACCCTTCTTTCTTTGCAAAAAGGTCGTTTTCCGCCTTCATCCGCGCAATATACGCCCGCTGCCGTTCAAGCTCCTCGGGGGGCAGAATATTGCTTTTTTTCATAAAATTCACCTCTGTTAAAACAACAATATCTCATCTTATTATTATACATGAAAAACACCGAAAAGTCAAGTAAAAAACCGCTTTTGCCATCATTTTTTGACAGCAAAAGCGGTTTTGAAAGAAAGCGGATCAAGGAGAGATCAGCTTAAAACGCGATCTTGTTTTCGATATAGGACTTCAGCTCGGCGATCGGGATGCGGACCTGCTCCATCGTGTCTCTGTCACGAACGGTAACGCAGTTGTCGGCTACCTTTTCACCATCTCCCACCGTTTCAAAGTCAACGGTGATGCAAAGAGGCGTACCGATCTCGTCCTCGCGGCGATATCTCTTGCCGATCGAGCCGGCGTCATCGTAATCGACCATGAAGTACTTGGACAGCTCATCATAGATCTCACCTGCCTTGTCAGCCAGCTTCTT
>JAZNEQ010000060.1:0-9727 GCA_045588715.1 Eubacteriales bacterium
CGCAGGAATTTGCTAAAACGTGCGGCAAAGCTGACGAACGCATCGCAGAGCATGATAGCGCACGTATGAGTTCAGACTCTCCGAGCTTTGGTTTTTGCGTTCCTCCGCAAATTCCGCAGGAATTTGCTAAAACGTGCGGCAAAGCTGACGAACGCATCGCAGAGCATGATAGCGCACGTATGAGTTCAGACTCTCCGAGCTTTGGTTTTTGCGTTCCTCTGCAAATTCCGCGAGGATTGCTAAAACGTGCGGCAAAGCTGACGAACGTATCGCAGAGCATGATAGCGCACGTATGAGTTCAGACTCTCCGATATAAAAGAGCAATAGCCAAACTCCGCAAATTCCGCGAGGATTGCTAAAACGTGCGGCAAAGCTGACGAACGCATCGCAGAGCATGATAGCGCACGTATGAGCTTGCTCACTTCCGTTTTCTCTACTTCCTCTTTTCATTTCGGTATTGCTTTGGCGGTTTGCCGTAATGAGCAGAGAAAAAAGAAATAAAGTAATTGGTGTCACTAAAACCGACCGAGGCGGCGACGTCTTCAATTCTCATTTCGGTATTGAGGAGAAGATGCTCTGCCTTTTCCATTCTTATTTTTTTGAGATACTCATTTACGGTGACCCCACTTTTTTTCTTAAAATACCGACTGATAAAGGAGGGGCTGTAGTGACACTCGTTTGCAATTTCGCAAACGGTGATCTTTTTTGTATAACGAGTATGTAGGATAGAAAGAATTTTGCCGTATAAATTTTCGGTTTCTATCATTTGCGAGCCGTTTTTTTCAATTGCAATAGTAATCATCGCACAAAGAGGGGTGATGAGCGTTTTTACAAATTCCATGGGTGGAATCTCTTTTTTGAGTGCATCGCTTGCTGTGGAGGAGAGTATTTTTTCGCCAAAGCCGTATTTGGAGGCAAACGCGGCTCTTTTTTCTGGGGAACCTAAAAATCCGCCAACGCTGATCATTCCCACTTGCTTTCCAAACGCGTGTACGGGAAATACAAATTCTCCAACCCCCGCGTAGCAGCTTCCAAAAAAACCGCCCTCTCGGGATAGCTTTTCCATCACCTTTTCCTGTCCCGTTTTACATCTTTCCCAACACTCCTCACTTGTTTTTACAAGCATACAGTATACGCATTCGTGAGAGTTGTAGGGGGCGAGAAAATCCAGCCGCGGTAATAAACCACTGCCGTGAAGACTTATTTGGAATTCGTGATTTTTGGAAAGATAATCGATGTAATTTTTAATTGCGTCCTTCATTTCTTAGCTCCGTGCATTATTCTTAAGTAATTGTACCGTATTTTAAAGGTTTTTGTGCTTTTAATATTATATAATAAAATTGCAAAAAAAACAAGAGCTTTTAAAATAAGGAGAAAACGGTATGAATTTGATGCTTGAACGTCATAACCACGAGTGTGATCTTTGCATTGTCGGCGGTGGGCTCTCCGGCATGTGTGCAGCGATTGCGGCGGCAAGGCACGGTGCCCGTGTCGTTATCATGCAGGACAGACCCATGTTTGGAGGAAACGCTTCGAGTGAGATCAGAATGTGGGTTTGCGGCGCCAGAGGAGAAAACTGCCGCGAGACGGGGATCATCGAGGAGATCATGCTTGAAAATCTTTACCGAAATCCTGAAAGAAGCTATCCTATCTGGGACAGTATTCTTTACGAGTTCGTTATGAACGAAAAAAATATAACCCCAATTCTCAATTGCTCGTGTCTTGATGCCAAAGTAGAGGAAAACAAGATTTGTGAAATCGTCGGCTGGCAGACCACCACACAATCCTTTCACACGGTACGCGCGAAATATTTTGCGGATTGTTCGGGGGATAGCATTCTTGCCCCCTTAAGCGGTGCCGAATTCAGAATAGGAAGAGAAGGGCGAGCGGAATTTGGAGAAAGCATTGCCCCCCTCGTAGCGGATCAAAAAACCATGGGTCTTACCTGTGTTATTTCGGCGCGGGAAAGTGATAAAAAGATCAAATTCGTTCCGCCTCTTTGGGCAAATAAGTATACCCGTGAGGATCTGGCACCCTACCGAATACCCGATATGAAGGATCCCTTGGAAAATTATTGGTATATGGAGCTTGGTGGTGAGGATGATTCGATCGCGGATACCGAGATCCTTCGGGATAAATTGTTACGGGTCGCTTTTGGAATTTGGGATTATATAAAAAACAGTGGGGAGCATGATGCCGATCATTGGTCGCTTGATTTTGTAGGATTTCTTCCGGGCAAAAGGGAAAGCCGCAGATATATAGGAGACCATATCCTGACACAAAACGAGGTAAGAGACGAGGGGATGTTTGAGGACACGGTCGCCTTTGGCGGTTGGCCTATGGATGACCATAACCCTGCCGGGATTGCGACAAAGGAGGCGCCCACCATCTTTCATTCCGCGCCTTTGCAATACGGTATTCCATACCGAAGCTTGTATTCCAAAAACGTAGAAAATCTTTTCATGGCGGGAAGAAATATCAGCACAACGCATGCGGCGATGAGTTCTACCAGAGTAATGGCGACCTGCGCGCTTCTTGGGCAGGCGGTTGGAACTGCGGCAGCGATCGCGACGAAGTATGGTCTTAGTCCGCGCGGTGTTTACGTGGAGCGGCTGGAGGAATTAAAGGACGTGCTTATGGAGGACGACTGCTATCTTCCGCGAAACAAGATCAAGCCGTCCGCGCTTACTTTACGGGCGAAAATTACGTCAAACGGAAAGTATGCCGAAAAGCTTGTAAACGGTCATGCGCGGCCGATTGGAGAGGAAGAAAACGCATGGCAGGGCAGAGTGGGCGATTTTATCGAAGTGAGCTTTGATTCTCCACAAGAGATTCACGAGATCCGACTGACCCTTGACTCCGATCTCAACCGAAAAACGATTGGAGCGGATGGATACTTAGAACCTAAGGCGACCGTTTGCAACGTTTCGCGAAATATGCCTTTTGTCCATTTGCCGCAAACACTTGTGCGAGATATCGAAGTGGACGTTCTTTGTGAGGATGGAACATGGGAAAGAGCTTATACCCTTTGTGACATTAAGAGGCGGGTCGTTTATCTTCCCGTAAACCGAACGACCCGCGCTGTCAAAATAATTCCCACTTCAAGCTACGGGTGCGAAGAAATTAAAATTTTCACTCTCGACGTGAGGTAGAACTATGGATTTTTCAAAAAGAATAGGCAAGCTTCATCCCCACGCAATTTTTGAAATGGATGGGTATTTCGTTTGGTGCGGCACAATGACGCGCGCGGATGACGGAACTTATTATTTGTATTTCTCCTTTTGGGAAAAACGCTTGGGGTTTGATGCCTGGGTGACACACTCAAGGGTAGGATATGCGACAGGAGACGACCCGTTTGGGAAATTTGAGTATCGGGGGATCGCCCTTGCGGGGAGCGGAAAGGACGGCTCTTGGGATAGAGATTGCATTCACAATCCCTCCGTGATCAAATTTGACGGAAAATACTATATGTACTATATGGGAAACTACGGAAACGGTGAATATTGGGATCACAGAAATCACCAAAGAGTGGGCGTTGCGGTGGCAACCGATCCTGCAGGACCTTGGAAACGCTCGGAGGCACCTGTTATCGACGTCAGTCCCACGGGTCACGATTCGCTGATGGTTTCCAATCCGTCGGTTGCAGTAACCCCCGAGGGAAAATTTTATATGATCTACAAGGCGGTCGAAAACAACGGAAAGCTTCCCAAGGGGGGCAGCGTTGTTTGTGGGATTGCCACCGCTTGTTCCCCCCTGGGTCCTTTTAAGAAAGCCAATGCTCCTATTATGGTAAATCCCGAAAACGAATGGTCGGTTGAGGACGCGTTTATATGGCATGAAAACGGTCGGTTTTATTCTCTTGCAAAGGATTTTCAGGGGTATTTTACGAAAGCCGGAGAAAGGCACGTAGCACTCTTTGAATCGGCGAATGGATTTGATTGGCAGCTTTCCCGGCATCCAATCGGCTTTTTGCGCGGTGTAACGTTTGCAAGCGGAGAACGAATCGAGCTTGCCTACATGGAAAGACCGCAAATTTATCTGGAAAACGGAAAACCGAGGGCGCTTTTGTGCGCTTGCATGAAGGAAGAGGACTATCCCAACCGCTCGCACACCTTTCACGTAAGGCTCCCTATTGATGCAGACTTTACACAATGATTTGTAAATCAAAAACACACCTGCGAGGAGACCGAAGGTAACCGTCGCAGGTGTGACTTTTTATTTTGCTTTTTTTAGCTCCTCACGCACGTAGGTTGCCGTGCGGTCGATATTCTCGGGAAGAATGCCGGGGAGGGAAGGGGTGTATTCTCCATCGTCGATCTCACTTTGCATAATTTGGGAACGAATGGCGCGGAGCATACGGCGCTCCCAAAAGCCGTGCCCCTCAAGGCGAAGTGTGCCGCCAAAATAAACGACGTAGGAGGCACTGTCGCGCACGTCCTTTGGAAAGAGCACGTCGCGATAATATTCGTATTCGTGAGCAATGCCGCACACAAGAAAGAGGATAAGCTGTTTTTGTATCAGCACCGCCTTTTGCTCTTTTAAAAAACGACGCATGGGGGGGAGAAGTCTTGCAAAGCGTACCGAAGAGCCCGTGATCACAAGATCAAATTCTGCGGCGTTTGGCATCTCCTTTTCCAAATTTACCACCGTGACGTCAAGCCCGCCAAGCGCCCGTGCCAAGCGGTGGACACAGTCCTCGGTCGTCCCTCGTTTGGATGCGTATGCGATGAGGATCTTCATGCTTTGTGCTCCTTTGGACAATTTGATATCAAATACTATTCTATCATATTTTTTTTAAATTGTAAAGGGGAGAGGAAATATTTGTGACAAAAGGATTTTTTTGTTGACAAAGCAATGGAGCGTATGGTAAAATAAGGAAGAAGAATTTTAATACCCACGGAGGAATTGACATGAAGGTCACTTTTTTGGGAACTTCTGACGGTGTACCGCGCCCGGGTCATTTTTGCACTTCAACCATGATTGAGGTTAACGATGCGATTTATCTGATCGACGTGGGAGCTCCTGTCATCGATCTTCTTTTGAAGATGGGCAAGCAGCCGGATCGGATCAAGGCGATTTTTAACACGCACGGTCACGGCGACCATCTCGACGGCTTGCTTGAATTGTTGGATCTTTCTCGTTGGGCATATACTTCAACGTCCTACGACGTTTTTATGACCGAGCAAAAAATTGCCGATGCCTTTAAAAATTGCGTGGAATGCATGTCGCCGGTATCCTTTCCCGAAGAGCGCTTGCGCCTTCGCGTTTTTGCGGAGGGTGACTTTTATGAGGATGAAAATATCAAGGTAAGGGCAATTCGCACTCATCATTGCGATCCCAAGCCGAGCTATGCGTTTTTGGTCGAGGCGAATGGGGTGAAGGTGCTGTTTACAGGGGATCTTTCGCAGTTCTTTGGACGGGATGATTTCCCTCGGGTTGCCTTTGAGGAGGAGATGAATCTTATCGTGTGCGAAATGGCGCATTTCGGTGCGGAGCATATTACGCCTTACCTGAAGCAGTGCCGTACAAAGCACTTGATCTTTCATCATTATCAGCTTCGCAAAGAGCGCGATATTCAGCAATTGATGCAGTGCGGCGGCTTTTCATTCCCAATCAGCATGGCACACGACGGTGACGTGGTGCACGTATATTAAGAAAGTGAGGCGAATCTTTTATGAAGCTGGAAGGAAAAACCATTGCCTTTTTGGGGGATAGCATTACCGAGGGCGTTGGCGTTGCAAACCGAAAGAATAACCGCTACGACAATATTTTACTCCGTGAATGCAAGCTTGGGGCGACCTACAATTACGGTGTCAGCGGGACCCGTCTTGCCCACCAAAGCACTGCCAGCGAAAACCCAAGGCATGACCTTTGCTTTTGCGGCAGAGCCTACGATATGACCCCCTCAGCCGACGTTGTGGTGGTGTACGGAGGTGTGAACGACTACATTCACGGAGATGCGCCGTTTGGTCAGATGGGTGACAAAACGCCCGCTACCTTTTGCGGCGGCGTTTGGTTTTTGATGAATTTGCTTTGCGAGAAGTATCCGGGAAAGCCCATCGTATTCCTGACCCCGGCGCGTTGCGTCTATGGGAGCATTGTATATACACAGCCTTCGGGGCATTCCTACAAAAAAGGGAACGCAATGCCGCTTTTGTCCTACGTCGAGGTCATTCAAAAAACCGCTTCTGAATTTGGGATCCGCGTTTTGGATCTGTACCATACGCTTCCCATCGATCCCCTTGACGAAGAGGCGCGCAATAAATACACCTCGGACGGCCTTCATTTTAACGATGCGGGACAACGTGTCCTTGCCGATTGTCTTATGCATTTCCTTGAATCTATTTGAATACAAAGGGGCTGTCTCAAATTTGCAATTTGAGACAGCCCCTCGCACGAAAAAGCCGACGGTAGGCTTTTTCGTGCCGGGGAATTTGCGGTTTTCGCTCGCAAATCCTAAAAAACACGATCAAATAACGGGCGAAAATTGCGGTGTCGAGCCGCAAAGCAAAAACCACGGGGGTGTCGACCAAATGCAAAACGCATTTGAGACACCCCCTTGTATGCTTTTTATCAGTTTGTGAGCTTGCCTGCAAAGATCTTTGCGGCAACGGCAAGGGTAAGGATCACACCGCCCGCAATTGCCAGGGAACGCGCGGAGAATGCCTTGTTGTCGGAGATCTCAAATTCATCGATCGGTTCCTCGTCGTTGGCGTTGCGGTATACCTCAAGGCGATAGGAGCGCGTTTCTCTGAAATAGGGATTGTAATTGCAATCCTTAAGATCGTTTGCAATGCGCCCTGCGGTGCCGCAGCAGCAAGCCTTTACTTCGTTGCATTTGCGAAGCAACTTTTCCTTTTTCGTTTCTGTGGGCTCTGCCGTTTCCTCGCACACGTCGCACTCAGATTCAAAGCATTGGCAGTTGTCCTCTGCCACACCGTTATCAAACGCGTCGGTAAAGCTTACGTTTTCGTTTTCCATGCTTGTTTCCTCCGTTTTTATATTATAGATAGAATATGCCAAACAGGGGAGTCTTATTCAATCGGGTCGCTCAAATTGACCGTTACGATAAAACCGCCATCGTTGTCACCCGAAACCGTGTAAGAGAAGTTTTTGGGGACGCTCAGGGTCGTTACGGGATCGCTTGAGAGCGGGACGTAGTAGATCGAATAGTTGTTACCGTCAGCACCCGTGACCTGTAAATGATCACCGTCGTAATTGTGATCATTTGCAAGAAGCTTAACGTACTCTTCAAGGCAAAGCTCGTTTTCCATCATGTAGGTCGCATGCGCGATGCCTACGTAGCGGAAGCACTCCTCGTAGTTGTACTCAATTCCCGTGATGTCAGCCTTCTTTTCGGGATAACGCACGACAAATCCGTATTTGTGGCAGTTTTCAGTGATCCAGGTTGCCGTCTCGTTTTTGGTAAACGCATCGGTAAAGGCGATGCAATAGCCCGAGTGATGATCGGAATGTCCCGGTTTGATCGAGCTGCCCGAGGGCTGCTGTTCCTTGGAGCGGTATGCGGTTTGAATGACCAGCGTATCGTCCTCGGTGACCTCATAGTATTTCTCCATCATGCTGTTAAAGGCTGCAAGCGCTTTGGCATTGAAGAGATACTTGTCCGTCGCGGAGCGGAATCCGTACAGAGCTTCCTCTGTAACGGATTCGAGCTCTTCGCGCATATCCGCAAGAGCGGAGGTGGCGTTTTTGGGGAAGGAGTAAGCGTTCTCGCTGTTGATCAAGATCAATTCTCCGCGCTCAAGGTCATCCTCGGTTTGCGTGTATGCCTGATAGGTCACGTTTGCGGGATTGTGATTGCCGGGTGCATTGGATGCGATCGTGTCGACAATGGAGCAGATCAAAAGCACAAGGGCTGCAAGAACGATCAGAATTGCTGCCGCGCAGATGGCGAGGAGGACAAAGCGTTTTTGCGTTGCCCGCTTTGCGCGTTTGTCGCATTGGCTTTGCCGAATGGTGTTAAAGCTGCGCGGAGGAGTTGCTCGTTTTCCCATACTGCGTGTCTCCTTTCATAGGGGCAGAGGCGAAATCAGCCTTCGATCGCGTCCTTGATAGAGAAGTCCATGCGGCCCTTCTTATCAAGTCCGATATATTTTACCTTAACAACGTCGCCAAGCTTAAGGACGTCCTCAACCTTGTCGATTCTGCGAGGTGCGATTTTGGAAATGTGAACCATGCCTTCCTTGCCGGGGGCATATTCAACGAAGCAGCCGAATTCCTTAATGCCCGTTACGGTACCCGTGTAAACGGCGCCTACCTCAGGCTCGAAAACGATTGCGTCGATGCAAGCCTTCGCGGCGTCTGCCTGCTCTGCATTGATTGCTGCAATGCGGATGGTACCGTCATCGTCAATGTCGATCTTGGCACCCGTGTCGGCAACGATCTTCTGGATCACAGAGCCGCCCTTACCAATGACCTCACGGATCTTGTCGGGGTCGATCTTCATGGTGGTCATTTTGGGAGCATACTTGGAAACCTCTGCGCGGGGCGCGGGGATCGCCTTAAGAATGACCTCGTCAATGATATAATCACGGCCGGCGTGGGTCATTTCGAACGCTCTCTTAATGATCTCGGGGGTAAGGCCGTCGATCTTAAGGTCCATCTGAATGGAGGTGATACCCTTGTGAGTACCTGCTACCTTAAAGTCCATGTCGCCGTAGAAGTCCTCAAGACCCTGAATGTCGATCATGGTATCCCAAGAGGCGTCCTCCGCGGTGATCAAGCCGCAGGAGATACCCGCAACGGGAGCCTTGATCGGAACACCCGCATCCATAAGTGCAAGAGTAGAGCCGCAAACGGAGCCCTGGGAGGTAGAACCGTTCGAGGAAACAACGTCGGAAACCAGGCGGATCGCATAGGGGAATTCCTCCTCGGAGGGAAGAACGGGAACAAGAGAACGCTCTGCAAGCGCGCCGTGACCGATCTCGCGGCGTCCGGGGCTTCTTACGGGCTTTGCTTCACCGGTGGAGAAGCCGGGCATGTTGTAGTGATGCATATATCTCTTGGAGGTCTCGCTGTCGATGCCATCAAGCATTTGTGCCTCGGAAAGAGTACCGACGGTCGCAACGGTCAGTACCTGGGTCTGACCTCTGGTAAAGAGACCCGAGCCGTGGGTACGGGGAAGAACGCCAACCTCGCTGCCGAGAGGACGGATCTGATCCATGCTGCGGCCGTCAACACGCTTTTTGTCAACGAGAAGCCAACGGCGAACGATCTTCTTCTGGATCTTGTAGATCAATTCCTCCATCTGTGTGGGAAGGTCGGGGTACTTTTCGGTAAACTTTTCAAGGATCGCATCCTTGATCGGAACCATCTTTGCGTCTCTTACGTTCTTGTCGTCGGTGTCAAGAGCCTCCATGACGTCCTTTTCGCAGAAGTCGAAGATCTCGTCAAACATATCGTGATCAAGCTCGCAAGAGGGGTAATCAAACTTTTTCTTACCAATCTCGTCGATGATGCCATTGATAAAGCCAAGAAGATCCTTGATCTCCTCGTGTGCCTTCATGATCGCCTCGTACATGGTGTCGTCGTCAACCTCGTTAGCACCTGCTTCGATCATAACGACCTTCTTCTCGGAAGCGGCAACGGTCAGCTCAAGGATGGAGCGCTCTCTCTGCTCCAGAGTGGGGTTGATGATGAAGCCCTCTTCCTCAGTCATTCCTACGAACACGCCGCCGATGGGGCCGTTCCACGGAATATCGGAAAT
>JAZNEQ010000061.1:0-4974 GCA_045588715.1 Eubacteriales bacterium
GGTCTTTTCCAGATAGTCCATCGTTGCGCGCTTGGCGGCAAGACGGTAGCAAAGCGTCATGGGCATTTCGCTTTCCTGCTCGAACTGATGGTGAATCACAACGTAAATATTGCGGAAGCCTGCGCTCAAAAGGCTCTTGAACACGTAGTAAACGTAATCCTCAAATGCGCGCTCCGGCACATGAACGGTTCCGCTCTTTTCGTCACCGACGGCATAACTGGAGGGGCTGTAATGAATGGACGGCGCCAACATCATCTCCTTCCCTCCCTCACCAAGGCGGCGAAGAAGCCCTTCGGCGATCAGCGTATCACAACCGTAGGAGCACTGCGGGCCGTGATACTCAACGGTTCCGCCCGCAATGACCAGCGGAAGATTGTTTTTTTGAATGTACTCGACTTCTCTGGGGAAGCTGCGTTCCAAAAGAAACATCTTTTTTCTCTCCTTTTATTCACTATAACCCAGCGTGGTATAGTACGCGAGGTTGACCTGACGGTTATCCAATCTGCCGTATTGCAAAACGATGTTGCCGGAGCTTTCCAGCTTCATGGCATACTGCGTTTCCAGCGGAACGGTATAGCCGCACATATCGGTGGTATTGTTCATGCGGAAGCAACGCACGCTCTTTGCCTTAACCGTCCACTCAATGCCCTCGTATGCGGGATCATCGGTAAAGAACAAGGTCACCTTGATGCGTACGTCCTCCTCGTTGTCGTTTACAATGATGACGGATTCGTGTCCCTTCAATTCCCCTTCGCCCTCACGCGGCAGCTCACAGTCGGGGATGATCCATCTCTTTTTTCCAATTGCTTCCATGCTTCAACCTCTCAATTTCAGAACGGCAGCTCGATGATACCCTTCTTCAGGTAATCGGTATAGGTTTCGATGCCATCCTTCTTTACGGCAACGCCCTTCTCCCAGCGGCAACCAAAGGTGGGACCGGAGATAAAGGTATCGATTTGGAAGGTCATGTTCTCCTGCAACAGGTAATCGGTGCTGGTTTCCATCCAGGGTGCCTCAACCTCGATCATACCCGTACCGTGGCAGGGACCGTATACGTAGTTATCCTTATAGCCTGCGTCGCAGTACTTTTGATAGAAGCCCTTTGCGATATCGCTTGCCATAACGCCCGCTTTCATCTGTTCGCCCGTCCACTCGTGCATCTGACGGCAGAACTCAACCAGCTCACGTCTTTCGCCCTCCAACTTACCCATGATTACGGGAAGACCAATGCTGGGAGAATAACCGTCGATCTTTGCGGAAAGATTCAACTGTACGATATCGCCCTTTTTGATCTCGCGGTAGCAGGAACGGCTGATCGCGTGGCGGGTGCTCTCCTCGGAGAAGACGTACATGGGAAGCCCCTCGTACTCCGCGCCGTTTTCATAGATCACTCTCTGTGCCACACCGACCATCTGCAATTCGTTCACGCCGGGACGGAGGTTTTTAATGACCTCGTCGGTTGCAAGCTCGATGATGCGGAAGCCCTCGCGGATACAAGCAAACTCGTTTTCGCTCTTGATCTGACGAAGAGTCACCATAATATCGTTGCACTTTACGATCTCTGCCTTGGGGTAGGAATCCTTCAATCCCTCAAAAATGGGAAGGGTGCACTCTACGTAGCTGCCAAGACCGATCTTGAGGCACTCACCCGTAATGCCCAGCGCGCGGAATACGTCGCGGAAGGTGTCTGCCTTGAGCTCGGGATAGGAGGGGTCGGCGGATTCGCGGAACTCACGAAGCACGAACACGCGGTCGATCTTCGAGCGGTCCTTGCCGAATACGGCAGACTCGGGTCCGACAAGAAGCGCAGCCTCTCCCTCGGCACTGATCACAACGCCCGCTCTTTCAAACAACGGCCAAAAGCCCGAAAAATATCTTGCGTTTGCATAGTCGCTCTCGGTGGAGCAGACCAGCATTGCGTCAAGCCCTCTTGCGCGGACAAGTGCTGCCGCTCTCTTAATTCTTTCCGCATATTCATAATCGGGGATACAAACTCTACTCATGATGATTCTCCTTTGTTTTGTAATTTTTGTTTTCGATGGCTTCAAGGGTGCCACCGTCTTACCTTCATTTTACTATATCTATACGCCTTTGTCTTTAGAAAATCGTAAACTATTTTTGCACGATCGTAAATAAATTTCACAATTGCATTGACAAACGTGGCGTTGGGAATTATAATAAGCCTATGGAATACGTATTAAAAGAACTAAAAAACGCGATCACGGTCTCCCGCATCGCGAACGTACACTTTTTTGAATTTGAAAAGGACTTTTACACCGAAAACGACCGTCACCCGTTTTGTGAGCTTGTGTTCGTAAGTCGCGGCGAATTGGAGGTACGCTCCGAGGATTACACGGGAAAGCTTTCAAAAAACGAAATGATCCTGCACCGTGCGGGAGAGGGGCACTCGCTTTCCTGCAAGGCAAGCGACTCCCCTACGGTCATCCTTCTCGGCTTTGAGGCGGCATGTCCCGACCTCGATCCCCTTTCACAGTCCCCCATTTCCTTGGGGGAGCGGACCGTGCGCCTTTTGGCGGAGATCGTAAAGGTGGCGCGTCAGGTCTTTGCCCCTCCCTACGACAAGCCCACCTATAATATGAAAAAAAGAAAAAACGCCCCCTTCGGCGCCGAGCAGATGCTGCGACTTCTCCTTGAGGAGCTGCTGATCCTTTTGGTGTGCGAATACCGCTCGGGTTTTGAAACGGGCGACACTCTGCCGCGTAAAAGATCCCCTGCCGTGAGCGAGGTCATCTCCTACGTGGACGCAAACTTTTTGGAGCGCATCACCATAGCGGAGCTTGCCTTTTTGTTCAAGACCAACCGCGTCACACTCTGCCGCGATTTCAAGCGCGAAACGGGCATGACGATCCTTTCCTACGTCAACGAAAAAAAGCTTGCACTTGCCAAGGAACGCATCCTTGACGGCGACGCCACCTTTACCGAAATTTCAAGGGAGCTTCATTTTGAATCCATCCATTATTTTACGCGCTTTTTCAAAAGCCACACGGGAATGACGCCCAAGGAGTGGAAGCAAAGCCGAAGAAAGGGAGAGTAAAAAAAGAAATATGTGGGAGAAGCTTTTTGGGCAAAAAGTTTCTCCCACACCCTCTTCAAAAGCCTTGACTGAAGGTTTTATTTTTTTCATTGGCGAACAATACGCCCCGCGAGATTTTTCGCGCCACGATTGCGTTTTCTCCCCGTCGGCTTATTCCTCGGTCTTTTCCTCGGTCTTTTCCTCGGTCACGGGGTCGGTCTCGGCATCCATTGCCGCGCGGCGCGCGCGCTCCTCGGCAGCCTTTTGCTTCTCCAGGGCGATCTGAAGCTTGATATCGCGCACCTCGCTCTTTGCCGCCTCGACGTTATCGATGGCAAGGGAGACCTTTTTCGACAGATCCTCCTCACCCGTAAAATGCAGATAAGAGGTACGCCCCAGGAGCGTATACGCCTCCTCAAGCTTGTTTTGCGCGATGGAAAGCTTTACCTGAAGCGATGCCATATCCGCCGTCTGATTTAATTTTTTTGCCGTGCGGCTTGCCAGCTTCTTCACGCCGCCGTATACTTCGTTCCAATCCATAAAAAATGTCCTTTCCGCGCAGAAAGCGCACCGTATTACGTATTTAGTATATCCCTTTTTTGATTTCTTGTCAACCGTATAAGATCATTTTTTGCGGGAATACTTTCAACAAAAACAAAAAAAGGAGCGCTTTTTATGGATAAAAAAACCTACGCACGCTTTGCCGACGCGCACGCACCTCACTCCCCCACCTTAAAAAATTGCATTTTTGCCTTTTTGGTGGGCGGCACCGTCTGCACCCTCGGGCAAGCACTGACCTCCCTCTTTTCGGGTCCCCTTGGCATGGAAAAAGAAACGGCGGGCACGCTTACCTCGGTGTCTCTGATCTTTTTGTCGGTGCTTTTGACCGCCCTTGGGTGCTACGATGAGATCGCCAAGCGCGCGGGCGCGGGGACGCTGGTCCCCATTACGGGCTTTGCCAACGCCGTTGCCTCCCCCACCATCGACAGCCATGCGGAGGGACTGGTGCTCGGCGTGGGGGCAAAGATCTTTTCGGTGTCGGGTCCCGTCATTCTTTACGGGGTGCTTTCGGGCTTTGTTTACGGCGTGATCCTATGGGTCGCAAAGCTCATTTCTTCGGCTTTCCCCTTGTAAAAAGGCAAGCGACAAAAGAAAATACCAGTGCCGCGGCAATGCCCGCGGCACTGCTTTTAAGCGCTCCCGTAAGTGCCCCCAAAAGCCCCTCCGTCTCCACCGCCTCGCGCACGCCGCGGGAGATGAGATATCCAAAGCCCGACAGCGGCACCGTCGCGCCCGCGCCCGCAAGATCGACCAAGCTCTCGTAAAGCCCAAGTGCGCCAAGCACCACGCCCGACACCACGTAAACGACAAGGATGCGCGCCGGGGTAAGCCTCGTGCGATCGATGAGGATCTGGGCGATCACGCAAAGCGCGCCGCCCACCGCAAACGCCCACAGATATGGCATAAATCCGTTCATTGTTCTTCCTCCCTCTTCTTTGGCGAGGTGATCTCCAAAAGATGCGCCACGCCGGCAATTCCCTTCCCTTGCTTTAAGCTGTCGGGGCTCATCATCGCCCCCGTTCCAAGGAACAGGATGCGCCCCAGCTCCCCCGACGCAAGGCGCGGCAAAAGATAGGACGCGAGCACCGTGGCAGAGCAGCCGCAGCCCGAACCGCCGCAGTGCACGTCCTGGGTGCGGCGATCGTAGATAAGGCATCCGCAATCGGTGTACTCCTCCCCCAAAGGATAGCCCTCGGCGCGCAAAAGATCGCAAAGGATCTCCGCCCCCTCAAAGCCAAGGTCTCCCGTTGCGATCAGGTCGTAGTGCGAGGGATGCTCCCCCGTCTCCCGAAAAAATCTCTTAAGGGTATCGCACGCCGCGGGCGCCATTGCCGCCCCCATGTTGGAGGCATCCTTGACCCCCATGTCGATCGCGCGCC
>JAZNEQ010000062.1:0-2983 GCA_045588715.1 Eubacteriales bacterium
CGACAGCTACGATTCCGCCTCCTCGCAGTTCTTTATCGTGCACCAGACCAGCGCCAATAACTCTCAAAGCCTTGACGGACAGTACGCCGCCTTTGGTTACGTGATCGACGGTATCGGGCACGTCGACAGGATCGCGGGCACCGCAACCAATCCCTATACGGATAAGCCCTACGAGACCGCCAAGATCGAGCTTGCCGAGTTTGTAATAAGATAAACAAAAGATCTGCTCCGTTGCATTTGCAACGGGGCAGATCTTTTGTTTGATTTAGGAAAGCGGCGCTTTATTTGGCGGGGTAAGTGCTTTTTTGGCTTCCTTACGTTTCATTTCCTTCCATACGCTGCGGAGTAAAAATGCCGCAAGGATCGAGGCAAGCGCGTTAACGCCTACAAAATTGAACCATATTCCGTCAAGCCCAAAGCTCCAAAGCGCGCCAAGCAAAAGAACGGGGAAGACAAGCGCTGTGGAAATTGCCACCATGGTTGCCCAGAAAGGCTTTTCAATGGCGCTGAGGAAGCTTTGCGAGGTTACCGTGATCCAACGGAAGAGGTACGCGGGGCAAAACAGCTTGATCGCACGGGTGGAGACCTCGAGCAGCATGGTATCCTCGGCGCTGACAAAGAGTGCGGCGATCACGTCGGGGAAGAAAAAGAGGAAGGAGGTGGAAACAAGACCGATGAGAGCCGTTCCCGTAAAGGCGCATTTGGCGATCTTTTTTACGCGGCGGTAGTCCTCCGCTCCCCAGTTAAAGCCAAGGGCGGGGGCGAGCGAATCGCTCACTCCGTACAAAAGCGGCCAGCAAAGATCGCTCGAATACATCAAAACGGCGTATACGGCAACCGCCGTGGTGCCTCCGTTTTCCCCAAAGGTCAACACTCCCAAGGACATCAGCGAGATATTCATTAAGATAGAGGTCACACGCCCGGATACGTTGTTTAAAAAAACAGGGGAGCCGCATGCCGCGATCTGCCGAAACATGCGCAATTTGAATTTTGGCTTTTTAAAGCGCAACAGCGTCTTTTTAAAGAGAAAGGGGAGGAGGGCTACAAAGGCGCTGGCAGACATCGCAAGAGAGGTTGCAAGCGCGGAGCCGACCACGTCCATCTCCAAAACCAAAAGAAAGAACGAAAGCAGCAGAACGGTCAAAAGATTGCACGAGATATTGATGACCATGCTTGTTTTTACAAAGCCGCTGATGCGCAGATAGTTATCCATCGCAAAAAAGATACTGGCAAGCGGACTGCAAAGGGCGCAGGTGCGAAGATATCTGACCGAGGTGTCAAGCAGCTCGTCGTTGGCTCCCATCATTCCGGCAAGCGGCTCTGCCGCAAAAAACATAACGGAGCCCATCAAAACCGATGCCAAAAAGATCATGACCACCGAGCAGGAAAAAACGTTGTTGGCAGTATCGTGATCCTTTTTACCAAGGGCGATGGAGATCGGGACCGAGGCGCCCACGCCTATGAGGTCGGCAAGCGAAAAATTGATCATGACCAGCGGCATGGCAATGTTGATGGCGGCAAAAGCGCCCTCACCGAGCGTTTGCCCGATAAAAATGCCCTCGATGATGCTGTAGATCGACATGGCGAACATACTCACCATTCCGGGAAGCGCAACCACGAAAAAAAGCTTCCACGGATGCATCGTAGCATACATGACCTCGGCTTTTGTTTTCATAAGATCTTCACCTCCCAAAATCGTTTTTTGCAACACTCCTTCTATTATACCACAGAGGGGAAGCTTTTTCAAGTCCCCTTTGCATACTTTGAGAGGCTTAAAAATATTTTACCAAAAGGTTAAATGAGGTATTGACAAAGCGATTCTCCTGTGGTATACTATATTTAACTAATTGGTTAAATGAAAGGGGGCGAAAGCGTGGGGATCCAGAGCACGATGAAGGCACTCTCCGATCCCATTCGCAGAGAGATCCTGGAGCTTTTGAAGGAAAAGCGACTTCCCGCGGGAGAGATCGCAAGCAAATTTTCGGTGACCTCTGCGGCAATTTCCAAGCATCTTTCCATCCTTCGGGATGCCGATCTGATACGGGATGCGCGAGAGGGGAAGTACATTTATTACGAATTAAACACTTCCGTTTTAGAGGAAGTAATGTTATGGCTGAGTTGCCTGAAGGGAGAAAAACATGATTAAGAAAAATTTAAAGCTTCTCATTGTAACGTCCGTGATCATTCTTTTGCCGATTGTGGCGGGGCTTATTTTGTGGAATCAAATGCCCGAGCAAATTCCCGCCCACTGGGATTCGAGAGGGGAGATCGACGGCTGGATGCCCAAGCCCTTGGCGGTATTTGCTATGCCGCTTTTGCTCTTGGCGCTTCAATGGGTGGGGGTGCTCGCAACGTTTACCGATCCTAAAAAGAAAAATCATTCGGGCAAAATACTGCACTTCGTTTTTTGGATCATTCCGCTTCTTGGGATCGTGCTCTCGGCACTCACGTATTTTTCCGCACTGGGGCAAGACGTGCGCATGGAGGTGCTCGTCCCCGTGCTCGTGGGCGTATTGTTTATCGCCATTGGCAATTATTTGCCCAAGTGCCAACAAAATTACACCATTGGCATCAAGCTCCCGTGGACGCTTCACAGCGAGGAAAACTGGAACAAGACCCACCGCGTAGCGGGCTTCGTCTGGGTCGCCGGCGGCGCTCTTATGATGGTTGTGGGCTTCTTTGGACTCTTTTGGTTGACCTTTGTGGCGATTTTGCCAATGGTGCTCATTCCCTTTGTCTATTCTTTCGTCTTGCATCGCAAGGGTGTGTAAAAAACGGAAGGGAAGAACGCTTACGTTTTATAAGCGCAGGGGGGGACTCAAATTGAAAATTTGAGTCCCCCCCCCCTGGGGCTCGGCAGATTTAGGCGAGAAGCGTCGAATTTGGGGCGATAGGCGTACAAAGGTACGTCAGTAGCCATCAAGGACCCGAGCCCATAAGGTTTTGAGCGGCAAACGATTGTGTTAACTGCGTCAAAAAGCCT
>JAZNEQ010000063.1:0-8278 GCA_045588715.1 Eubacteriales bacterium
AAAACGATAGAGAAAGCGGTTTTTAAGGTAGAAATCCATACGGATTTCAATTTTTATGTGTGTTTTTTAGCCGCGCTCCCGCCCTCTGCCGTACTTTTGTACGGCGACGATGGTGGGATCACGTCTTCTGCATCTGAATGACTCAGCCCCACCCTCTTCAAAAGGCTTGAAAGTGTTTTTTAGTTGGTTACGTACTCTAAGATCCCGTTGTAGATCCCCCGGGCAAACAGCCCGGGGTTTTCGTTCATCAGGGCGGCATCTCCCGGGTTGGTGATAAAGCCAAGCTCCACAAGGACCGCGGGCATTGCGGTGCGCTTGAGCACGTAAAGCCCCGGGCGCACCTTCATTCCGCGATCGCGCAATCCCGTGACCGACGTGATCCCCTCTATGATATCCTCGCCAAGGGAAAAAGCTCTTGACGGGCGTGAATAGGCAAACGCCTCGGTTCCGCTCACGCTTGGATTTTCCGCGGCATTGGTATGAATGCTGATAAAATAATCCGCCCCCCATGCGTTGGCATCCTCCACGCGGGCACGCAAACTCGTGCTGTTGCTGCTTCCAAGGGAGGTCGTGGGCGTGGGTCTTGAAAGGCGCACCTCAAAGTCGGGATTCGCACGCAACAGCTCCGCAAGGGCAATTCCCACACGGTAGGTGATATCCTGCTCGCGAAGCCCGTTTCCCACCGCCCCCGCGTTTGGGTTTTCGGGGTTGTGCCCTTGATCGACGTATATTTTCGTTGCCATAAACTCCTCCTGCCACAAATTTTCTCATTTCCAGTATATGTGAGTGACACAAAAATGCGCTTTTCGCTTGCAAAAAAAGGAAAAGCGTGTTAAAATAAGATAAAACTTTGTTTTGGAAGTAATAAAGGAGGCGCTATGAGCTCCGCTAAAAAAATCGATACCGCAGAAAAAGAAAAAAACCGCGTAGAGGCGGGAACGCTTTACCTTGTCGCCACCCCGATCGGTAACCTTGGCGACCTTTCCGAACGCGCGATCAAGGTGCTCGCCACGGTAGATTTTATCGCCGCGGAGGACACCCGCAATTCTCTGCGCCTTCTCTCCCATCTCTCTATTTCAAAGCCCATGGTCTCTTATTTTGAGCACAATAAGCGCGAGCGCGGCGAGCAGATCGCAGCACGGCTTGAGGCGGGCGAATCCTGTGCCCTCATCACCGATGCCGGCACCCCCGCCATCAGCGACCCGGGCGAGGACATGGTTGCGCTTTGCGCCGAGCGCGGCATCCCCGTGACCTCGGTACCGGGACCCGTAGCTTCGATCACGGCGCTCACTCTGTCGGGCCTCCCCACGGGAAGATTTACCTTTGAGGGCTTTTTGTCGGTCAATAAATCCGAGCGACGCACACACCTCTCCCTACTCAAGGATGAAATGCGCACAATGCTCTTTCACGAAGCCCCCCACAAGCTCCGCGCCACACTTGACGATCTGCTTACAACGTTCGGTCCCGACCGCCGCATTGCGATCTGCCGCGAGCTGACCAAGGCGCACGAGGAAATTCTGCGCCTTTCCCTTTTCGAGGCAGTCGCTTATTACGAGGAAAATGCGCCGCGCGGCGAATACGTCCTGGTGGTGGAGGGCTGCCGCGAGACGACGTCCGCGCGCGCGTTTTGGGAGGATATGGAGATCCCCGAGCACGTACAGCACTATATCGATACGGGGCTTTCTAAAATGGATGCCATCAAGCAAGCCGCCCGTGATCGCGGCGTTCCCAAAAATGAAGTGTATAAGTACATGGTATAAAAAAGTGGCTGTCTCAAATGCGTTTTGTATTTGAAACAGCCACTTTTTTGCAATTCAACATTCTTTTCCATTGAGGCTCCTCAATGTTTTTTATATTCACTATTCATCTTCCTCGGAATCATTAAAATAATCCTTGTCAAAAAATTCAGACAAGGTTATTCCCGCACCATCGCAAAAGCGCTTTACGGTAATAACCTTTGAGCATTTTGTTCTTCCCTTGATGAGATCGTAAATAGCAGAGGGAGACATTCCACCATTCAAGGCGATATCACATATATTGCTACCGCGTTCTTTGCAAACTTCCTCTATTCTTTTGATAATAGCATCATTTAATTTCATAACTACATCCTACCCATAATTTTGTGGAATTCCACAATTATTATAGAAAAATGCAGTATTTTTATCTCGTGGAGTTCCACGATATTGACAATATTTTTGTTTTAGTGTATAATACACCCATCAAATCGTGGAATTCCGCGAAAACGAGAGGTGCAATATGAAAATCAGCTTTGCAGGTCACTCCTGCATTTCTTCAAGAGACAAAGTAAAAGAAATCATAAAGGAGCAAATACGAAATTATATGACCAATGCCAAGTATGTTACTTGCTATCTTGGCGGATACGGTGATTTTGACGAACTTTGCGCCCGCGCGTGCCGAGAACTAAAACAAGAATCTGCCAATATTGAACTTGTTTACGTTACCCCCTACATTAGCTTGTCAGAGCAAGCTAAAATCAAAGAGATGCAACGTTGTGGCTTATATGATACGTCAATATACCCACCTATCGAAAATTCACCACCAAGATTTGCAATCTCAAGGAGAAACGAATGGATGATGAAAAATGCCGATATCATCATAGTATATGTAGATCACAACTACGGCGGTGCATACAAATCGCTTCAAGTGGCAAAGCGCAGAAAAAAGAAAATAATAAATGTTTGTGATCTTCTTTGATAAGCTTGCGAACGCCATATTTACCGCCAAAGGCGGTGGCGTTCCCAAGAATGAAGTGTACAAGTATAGGTATAAGCAAGGAGCCGCCTTCGATGCGAAACGCATCGGAGGCGGCTCCTATGAATTGCCTTCAGCATGAAAACCGGGGCGATTCAATTCATGATTCACGTATTCACATTTTAGATCACAGCACTTTTTTTCTCGATCATATCAAGAAGCGTTGCCTCGTCGATCACGGGCACGCCCAGGGACTGCGCCTTGGTAAGCTTGGAGCCTGCCGCCTCGCCCGCCACAACAAAGGATGTCTTTTTGGAAACGCTTCCCGACGTCTTTCCTCCCGCCGCACGGATCAGCGCTTCCGCCTCGTCGCGTGTCATGGTGGGGAGCGTGCCTGTCAGAACAAAGGTAAGTCCCGAGAAGAAATCCTCGGTCGGCTTTGCCGTTGCAACGGTCACAAGTCCTGCCTCTGTCAAGCGTCTACAAAGCTCCACGTTTGGCGCATGCGAGAAGAAATTGACCACACACGCCGCTGTGATCTCCCCAAAATCGGGGATCGTACAAAGCTCCTCGACCGTTGCCGACTGCAACGCCTCCAAAGAACCGAAATAGGCGGCAAGAGCAGCCCCCGCAACCTCGCCAACGTTGCGAATTCCAAGAGCGTAGATGAGTCTTTCCAGCCCCGCGCCCTTGGAGGCTTCGATGGCATCTATCAGATTTTTCGCAGATCTCTCGCCCATGCGATCAATTTTCGCGATCTCCTCTACGCCAAGCGTATAGAGGTCAGCGGCATCCTGTATCAAGCCGTTTTGCAAAAGCGCCTCCACGATCTGAGGGCCCAAGCCTTCAATATTCATAGCACCCTTAGAGGCAAAATGCTCGATGGAGCGCGAAAGCTGTGCGGGACAGCGATGATTGGTACATCTTGTTGCCGCGCCCTCCTCGGCATCGTAAAATACAGGCTCACCGCACGAGGGGCAACGCTCGGGCATATAAAATACGCGAACGTTTTCGTCGCGAAGCTCCTTATGCGACAAGACCACCGCGGGAATGATGTCCCCCGCCTTTTGAACGGTGACAATATCGCCAATGCGAATATCCTTTTCGCGAATGAATTCCAAATTGTGAAGCGTAGCACGCGAGACCGTAGTCCCTGCCAATCTTACGGGAGAGAGAACCGCCGTGGGAGTCAAAACGCCCGTTCTTCCCACCGCGACCGTAATATCCTCAAGCCGCGTTTGCTTTTGCTCGGGCGGAAATTTATACGCCACAGCCCACTTGGGGGTTTTGGTTCCCTCGCCAAGCAGGGCGCGCGTTGCAAGATCGTCGATCTTGATCACCATACCGTCGATATCATATGCCAAATCGTCGCGCATATCGCCAACGGCGGAAATATGGGCAAGGATCTCCTCCTCGCTCTTTGCCACGATGCGGTTTTCCAAGGTATGGAAGCCAAGCTCGGAAAGGCGCTCCAACGTTTCGGTATGTGACGTGGGAGCTCTGCCGTCCGTCCAAAGGCTTCCCTCCTGGAAGTTAAACACAAAAATATCCAGCTTTCGTTCTGCGACGATCTTGGGGTCAAGCTGACGCAAAGAGCCTGCTGCCGCGTTTCGGGGATTGGCGAGAAGCGCGTCGCCCGCCTGCTCCCTTGCCAGATTCAGCTTTTCAAAGACCAAGCGCGGCATATACACCTCGCCGCGCACCGTCAGATCCAAGGGTTCCGGAAGCTTCATAGGGATGGAAAAGACTGTGCGCAAATTTTGCGTAACATCCTCCCCCACCTCGCCGTCGCCTCGTGTCGCCCCTTGAACGAACACGCCGTTTTCGTAACGCAGGGAAACGGAAAGTCCGTCGATCTTCGGTTCTACCGAGTAGACGGGAGAGGGAACGCTTTGCCGAACACGGTTTAAAAAGTCGCGCAATTCATCAAACGAAAACACGTCGGAAAGCGAATCCATCCGCACCGAGTGAACCACCTTTTCAAACTTGTCAAGGGGCTTACCGCCAACGCGCTGCGTAGGAGATGCAGGATCAAAAAACTCCGGATGCTCCGATTCAAGCCGCAAAAGCTCGGCGTACATCATGTCGTATTCATAATCCGAAATTTCGGGATCATCCTCCACGTAATACCGCTTTGCATGATACAAAAGCTCCCCACGGAGCTTTTCGATCCTCTCTTGAATATTGGGCATTTTACGTTTTTCCTCCGTTTTTTGCCAAATCGCTTATATTTTAAGCGCTCATCTTTTTTATTATACCAATTTTCTTACGCTTTGTCAATCTTTTTTCTTATTTTTTTGCCTCAATTATCAATATTTTCGACAATTTATTTTTGAAAATGTAAACATTTTTTGTACTATCTTTACAAATAAAACAAAGTATGCTATACTAAAACCGAAGAGAAGAACACACTCTTCAAACTCATAGAAAGGTCAGGAAAGTGTATGAAGATTACCGTTGTTGGAAGACAGATGAACGTTTATGATGAAATGAAGCTGCTCATCGAAAAAAAGCTTGCTAAATTCGACAAATTTTTCCCGAGCGAGCCCGACGCCACCGTCACGCTCAGCTCTAAACATAACGAAAGAAATATCGAAATTACCATCAACGCCTCAGGCACTCTTTTCCGCAGTGAGGTACGCGCCGAAAGCTTCCGTGACGCTCTCGATTCCGCCACCGCCAACATCGAGCGCCAGATCCGCAAAAACAAAACGCGCCTTGCCAAGCGCTTGCGCGAGGGTGTCTTTAATCCCTACCCCGACGAAAGCTACGACGATATTGAAGCTGACGAGGAAGAGATCATCCGCACCAAAACCTTTTCCCCAAAGCCCATGTCCGCAGAAGAAGCGATCCTTCAAATGAACCTTTTGGGACACCAATTCTTCGTGTTTAACGACGATGCCACCAATTCCACCTGCGTCGTTTACAAGCGCCAAGACGGCGGCTACGGTCTCCTCGTTCCCGAAAAGGAATGACAAAAGTGAATAGATAAGAAATTCGCGGGAGGAACTTTTTGCAAAAGGTTCCTCCCGCATTTTTTAATTTCATTGCATAATTGCAAATTCCGCTTTCTTCTTGGGATCGACAAATTCCGTGAATATTCTGCCGAGAGAAGCAAAGCACATTTGTTGGTCGTACCAGCGTTCCATTTCGATCTCGTGCTTTCCAAAGGAGATCCTGAGCTCGTTATACGCATCCAGCGCTGCCTGTTCTTCCCCGTTCGCTTTTTTTGCCAACGCAACGGAAATGCCCTTGCAGTATTCGAGATATTTGTCAAGGATTCTGTAAGAGACGGTTTGCGCGCGATAGGGCATATTTTTGTGTGCCTGTACGAAGGGGGCAAACTCGTCAACGATCTCCTTTATTTTTTCAAGATCCTTTACAAGCTCGGGACGGTAGAAATCGCCAAGCGACGGATACTTTTGCACAAAATAGCTATACGGAAGCACGCTTTCGAGCTTTTCAAAGAATGCGATCACTTGCTTGTAATCTTCTCCGTAGGCATGCTTAAAGTAATCCTCTTTCAAAAGCTCAAGATCCGATCCGGTGTCGTAAAGCGTATTGGCGTAAACGTTAAAGGAATAACCGTTGGGGAAATAGCTTCTTTGCGATCCGTCTTCAATGACTCCGTTACATCCGTTGGACTTGTAGCCAAGCACGTCATTGTGGATCAGCTTAACCGCTTCAAAAAGTCCGAGATCACGGTATTGAGGCCACCAATAATGGTATTCATATACCATGGATTGGAGGTTGCAGGTACTCTGCCATTTTTTTGCATGTGAGATATATTCGTCGACCGTGGCGGGAAGCATGAGATTGTTGCGTTTGTATTCCGCAAGCTGAACCCTTGAGGTGTCGAGATCGGGCGTTACGGGAATGGAATAATCGCGGGAGATCGCCGCAACGAGAAGAGAGAAGCGATCGGGATTTTTCAGAACCGTCTTTTGGGGTGCCCAGGTAGAATCGACGTAGCAGATCATCACGATTTTCGTATCAATATTTCTTCGCGTCAGCTCCTCGTCTACCTCGTTCATAAGTGTGACGTACCAATCGGAGGGGATCATTTTTTGACAGGCTTCACATTCGCAGTGGTTGTTATGAGAATCGGCAAGCCATACGTGCAGGTAATCAACGTTCGTTGCTTTTTCCGCATAGCTTACAATGCTGTCGCGCACGATCCCTCTGGCATCCGGATTGGACATACAGAAGTTCGTTGCGCTTGCAATATCCATAAACAGCTCCCTCTTGCCATTGATCATCGCAACGTATGGACGCGATTGCTCGGGAATTTTAACCTTTCCCTTTGCAGAAAATCCACCGGCAGAGCTGATACCAAAGGGATCTACCGTCCAGCCGTGCCCCATATCGTGGAATTGAAGTCCGCGCTTTGATATTTCCGCTTCACACTGACGCTTCCATTGAAGAACAGTGTCAAGTGTAACGGGCTCTGCCTCTCGGTTTTCCTCGTTATACAAATGGCTGTTGTAGTATCGGTTGTAGTAAACGGAGGGAATATCAAATTCGAGCATAAAGATGTTGAGCCCGATCTTTGGTGTAAAATCAATTGCCTCCATCATAAGATGCTGTGCCTCGGCACCTTCGTTACATTGTCCGCGATAGCGGCAATCTGCCATTTTATGATATTTTGTGGGCTCAATGTCTTTGATCGGGATAAATTCACCGTCGATTCCCGGGAAGAGCCAACGGCATCCATTGATGGTGAGGTACCTGTATACCGCAAGCAAAACGCTTCTCGGGTTGCTTCCTGCGATAATTCCGCCAAAAAGATCGGTGTCGACGTGCAGGATATCGTCAAGGGTGACGTCATCTGCTTCGGAGGTGTCAAGTCCAAAATCGGACATAACACCAAGCCTAAAGCCATCCGTTGCTTCCGGTGCATAGACGATTTTGATTTCACCGCAACGCGGCATCATCATACGCATATACTTTTTTAGCTCTTCGGCTGCAAAATCTATTACGTGATCGGCAGTTATTTTATTGATCGTATACATCGTTTTCTCCTTCCAAGGCAAACAAATAAACGTGCGTTTCCGATTTTTTTCGGCAAGGTCATTATAACATAAAAATAAAATTTTTGCAACATAAAATCGAAAATCATGAAAAAATCTTCGGCGCTTTAGCTTTTTTCTCCTTCCAACGGACGCGCGACAAAACGCGGCATAGACGAAGAATTAAAGGCTTCTGATACGCTCAAAGGGGGTGCCGAGATGAACAGAAGGAAACCTTTGAAAAATCCAACGATTGTTGGAGCGAATATATGAGCTTGGCGGAGGCAGCCATATTTGGGTATGCTTTCAAGCTCGGTATGCAAATTGCCATCGAAACCTTAACCAAATAACCTACGGCGGCGTGGCTTGTTCTCGCCGCTTTTGGATTCCAAAATCCGTTAAGAAAAGTGTATTCGGATAACCAAACGGGACTCGAACCAACGAGCCTCTCGACGATCAATTTCCGCGCCTTTTTGCGTGGCTCGGACCCAAAAGTCCACACTTCCCTGCGCCTCGCCCCACAAAAATTCATCAAAAATTGATTCACCGAGAGGTGC
>JAZNEQ010000064.1:0-9001 GCA_045588715.1 Eubacteriales bacterium
TGATTCTCGATCACGTCAAAGCTTTCGTCCCCAAATTTGTCTACAATGCGCTGTGCGGTCTTGGGACCGATCCCGCGCACCGTTCCCGAGGAAAGATAACGTAAGATCGAAGCACGGTCGGCGGGAAGCTGCTTTTCAAACTGCTCGACCTTAAATTGACGCCCGTACTTCGGGTTATGCACCCATTTTCCGTAAACCGTCACCACATCGCCCTCTCCAACGTAGGGAAGCGTGCCCGTGATGGTGATCAATTCATCGTTTTCGGTTCCCATGTCGCAAATTGAAAAGCCGTTTTCCTCATTTGAAAAAATGACGTGCTCGATACTGCCCGAAAGCTTGATCACACCAACGTCATCGATCGGCTCTTGCATAAAACGTTCATCGCGCTCCATATCGGCACTCCTTTCTCAAATATACTATCAGTATATACCATAAAGCAAGCAAAGTCAAGAGAAAAAGCACACACTTGCATGACAACAAGCGTGTGCTTTTTATGGTGCCGGTGATCGGGGTCGAACCGATACGGTATCGCTACCACTGGATTTTGAGTCCAGCACGTCTGCCAATTCCATCACACCGGCGTATGACGGGAATTATTATAGCATATGAATTTGAAAAAATCAATACTTTTTGAAAAAAACTTTAAAGATTTTTTATATGTTTCCGCAAAAATACGGCAAACCACTTGCAAAAGCGCGAGAAGTGTGATATACTGTAGAAAATCAAATATATCTTATCAAGAGTAACGTAGTGACAGGCACGATGATGTTACAGCAACCTGCAATCGTAAGGTGCTAAATCCTGACAGATGAGAGCCCACCGCTCCGTCTTTGCGGAGTTTTTTTGTTGCCAAAAAAGATATACTTTGACACACTATCATACAGGAGTACGAACATGAACAAAAAATTATTTACCAGCGAATCCGTTACCGAAGGACATCCCGACAAGATCTCCGACAAGATCTCCGATGCGATCCTTGACGAAATGCTCCGTCAGGATCCCATGTCCCGCGTCGCCTGCGAGACCTTTTGTACCACGGGACTTGTTTGCGTGATGGGAGAGGTCACAACCACGGCACAGGTGGACATCCAGAAGATCGTTCGTGAAACGGTTCGCGAGATCGGATATGACCGCGCAAAGTACGGCTTTGACTGTGACAGCTGTGCCGTCATCACCTCTTTGCATGCACAATCTCCCGACATTGCGATGGGAGTTGATAAATCCTTGGAAGCAAAGAAGGGTGAGAGCGACGAATTTGATATCGGCGCCGGTGACCAGGGACTTATGTTCGGTTATGCTTGTAACGAAACCCCCGAGCTGATGCCCCTCCCTATTTCTCTTTCTCACCGCCTTGCCAAGCGATTGACCGAGGTTCGCAAAAACGGCACACTTTCCTATCTCCGTCCCGACGGTAAAACACAGGTCACCGTAGAATATGACGAAGGCGGAAAGCCCACACGCGTGGATACCGTAGTCATCTCTTCCCAGCACAGCGCCTCCGTTTCTACCGAGCAGATCAGAGAAGATCTCATCAAAGAGGTCATCGATCCCATCGTCCCCTCGAGCATGATGGACAAAGAGACCAAGATCTACATCAACCCCACGGGAAGATTCGTCATCGGCGGTCCTGCGGGAGATACGGGACTTACGGGGCGCAAGATCATCGTAGATACCTACGGCGGATACGCGCGCCATGGCGGCGGTGCGTTTTCGGGCAAGGATCCGACCAAGGTAGACCGCTCTGCCTGCTACGCAGCAAGATACGTTGCTAAGAATATTGTCAAAGCGGGACTTGCCGACAAGTGTGAAGTACAGGTCGCATACGCCATTGGCGTGGCAAAGCCCGTATCGGTCATGATCGACACCTTTGGAAGCGCCCGTGTTGACGAAAAGCTGATCGAGGAAAAGGTTTTGGAATTGGTAGATCTGAGATCCGCGGCGATCATCAAGAGATTTGATCTGCGTCGCCCGATTTATTGCCAGATCGCGGCATACGGTCACATGGGCCGCGAGGACCTTGATATCCCGTGGGAAAAGTGCGACATTGCCGACGAGCTTGCAAAACTTCTGCAAAAGTAAAATTCAAATACATCGCAAAGAAAAATCAACCGACTCCGCTTTGGAGCCGGTTGATTTTTTATGATCCGGTTGCCTAAAAATTATTTTTCAATCGCCTTACGCGAAAAACGACGTAGTAGTGCCTTAATCCCCATTGCGATCAAAAGCATGAGATACGCCGCCAGGGTAAAGCCGGCAATATAAATAAACAGGCAGAAGGGATAAGGCACGACCTGTTGCACCAAAGAGTACACGGGAAGATGCGGATCCTCATGGGGACTTACGTAGAACATATTAAAGAAATAGTCCTCGCAAAGTCCGGAAACGAAGCCGACCTCATTGAGAATGATCGCCCCGACCAAAGCCGCAGCAAATACGGGAAGTGCACGCAGAATGGTCTTATGCTCAGCTTTGACGTAGCCCGAGCCGTAAAGGTAGATACCGATAGAGATCATCGAGCCGTGGCAGATCATGGTTTGAATATTGATTCCTATAGTAGGGATAAAAACAGAGCTTGGGTAAAGCATGACGGCAACGCCCGCAAAGACCGCATAAGTAGCAAGAAACGCGCAAAGCGAATCGTGTACCCTTCCCCGCTTGATCAAGCCTGCCAAAAATCCAACGTACATTGGCATCGAGCAGAATTGCCACGGGAAGCTGCTCCAATAAAAATCAAAGGTGATCTGCCCCTCGGAATGGGTAAAGGAGAAGTTGATAAACTTATAGACCTCAAGAACAATGACGATGATCGCCGTGATAAACACCACGTGTCTGACACGGTCGGGACCCGCATTTTTTTGAAGCCGACAAAGAAGAACGCCGGCGCCCACTGAAAGGATCAAAAACAAAATGTGAAACCACCCGTACATCGTGGGTGTTGGCATAGAAAGATTAAAAAAGTCAAGCAAGATGCCAAAAAACGACATATAAAATTCCTCCTCCGGTAAAAGTCGATCTCAAAGCGTCGAATTCAAGACGTATAAAGCACCGTTTGTTTGGGCGAATATCCCATGGTCTTTTTGTAGAGTCTGAAAAACACGGAATAGTCGCTAAAGCAGTATTTTGCACATACGTCGCCGGAGGACATTCCCTCCGAAAGATCGTTGTGCGCCGCAAAGATCTTTTTTTGCATGATGTATTGCTTAAGACCTATATGCATGGATCTGGAAAAGGTATTTTGCAGATAGGACTTGGAAAGCATTAGTTCCTTTGCTAAAAACTCCGCATCCAAAGGGCGCTCCAAATTATCGGAGATCAAGCGGATGATGGTATCCACCAAGGGCGGACGCTCCTGATCTTTTACCATAACGTCCTCCATACGGTAGCTGCAATACACCAAAAGCTCTTTGGCAAGTGCCTTGGCACAAACCGCAAAATCCTCTTTGGAATAGGTCTCGTAATATAGATCCAACCGTTTGAAAAAGCGACAAAACTCCTTATCCTCCGCAACGTTGAGGATCACGGGGGTTGAAAACAACTTTTCGCGGTGCTCGGCACTTACAAGACGGCTGTCAAAATCCAACACGTAATTTTCGTACGGCATGGGAGACACGGGGATAAAGTAATGGTAGGTCGCACGTGGGATCAACAATAGATCGTAGGGCTTCGGGTGATACAAAAGACCGTCGATATTGTAATTTGCATCCCCCCTGACAAACAAAAGAATCTCACAATAGTTATGCATGTGGCGAGCATAGGAACGGGCACTTGGATCCTCTACGTATTTGTGAGAAATCTCAAAAATAGGACTATTCCCTTTTATTTCAAACAAAATATCACTTCCTCTTCACAAAACCGTCGCTTTCCATGCTGTCATCTATCACATTCTACCACAAAAAGATAAAAATTGCAATATAAAAAGTTAAAAATGCTATTTCTTTTTTTATTTTAATATGTTATACTAAAACTGTGTAAAACTGCACACCGATTTTTAATCATTTTTTTGTGAAAATAAACAAGGAGGATCTTCCATTATGAAAAAAATGAGAGTTGCCATCATCGGTCAGGGCCGCAGCGGACGTGACATCCACGGAAATCACTTTCTCTCTGAAAACAACGACAATTGCGAGGTCGTCGCTATTGTAGACGAGCTTGCGGACCGCAGAGAAAGAGGAATGAAGGAGTTTGGCTGTGACGGCTATGCCGATTACAGAGAACTTTTTCAGAGACACGATATCGACCTCATCGTCAATGCATCCTTCTCTCACATGCACTACGCAATTGCCAAGGACTGCCTGGAGCACGGCTATAACGTACTCAACGAAAAGCCCTTTGCAAAAACCACGTACGAGGCAATGGATCTGATCAAGACCGCAAAGAAGAACGGCGTTATCATCACTGCTTTCCATCAGTCTCTTTACGCACCTCCCGTGCTCAAGCTTAAGGAAGTCCTTGCCACCGGCAAGATCGGTGACATTCTTCAGATCAACATGAACTACTCCGGCTTTAGCCGCCGTTGGGACTGGCAGACACTTCAGTCCTTCTGCGCAGGCGGTGTGTACAACACCACCCCTCACGCAATCGGCGTAGGACTTGATCTCATCGGTTGGGATCCCGCCGCAAAGGTGCAGTACAGCTACCTCGGAATGACCGAGTTTAACAGCGGCGACGCAAACGACTTTGCAAAGATCCTCATCACAGCTCCCGGTAAGCCTCTGATCGACATTGAGTGTAACAACAACGACGGTTTCAAGGGCGAGCCCTTTAAGATCTTCGGTACCAAGGGTACCATCGCAACCGGTCCCTTCTCAAAATCCGTAAAGGTCAAGTACATCGTTCCCGAAGAGCTTGAAGCGCGTCCCGTTGTTATCGGTGCGCTCCGCAAGCCCGAAAACGGCTATCCCGCATACTGCTCCGAGCAGTTGAAATTCCATGAGGAGGAGATCGAGGCGGAGGGTGACGTATTCAGCACCGGCTCCTCCATCTTCTACCACATGCTCTACGATTCCATCATGCTCGGCAAGCCCCTTGACGTCACCCCCGAAAAGGCGACCAAGGTCATTGAGATCATTGAGGCGGTACACGCACAAAATCCTCTGCCGCTCAAATACTGATTTTCAAAAATCAGGTTTCAGAACAGAATAAGGAGATCTACGGTTATGAAAAAGCTGAGAGTTGCTATCATCGGTCAAGGTCGCAGCGGCCGTAACATTCACGGCGCATATTTCCTCTCTCCCGAAAACGACCGCTATGAGGTCGTTGCCGCAGTTGATGCCATCGCGGACCGCCGCGAGCGCGCACGGGCAGATTTCGGCTGTGACGTATACGAAGATTACAGAGAGCTGTTTGGCAGGCACGACATTGACCTTATCGTCAACGCCTCCTTTTCTCATCAGCACTACGCCATTGCCAAGGACTGCCTGGAGCACGGCTATAACGTGCTTAACGAAAAACCCTTTGCAAAAACCTATTACGAGGCGATGGATCTGATCAACACCGCCAAAAAGAACGGCGTGCTTGTCACCGCCTTCCATCAGTCGCTTTACAGCCCTGCCGTCAACGTGATCAGGGAGCTTCTCCCCACGGGAAAGCTTGGAAACATCAAGCAGATCAACCTTTGCTGGAGCGCGTTTTCCCGCCGTTGGGACTGGCAGACACTTCAAAGCCACTGCGCGGGCGGCGTATACAATACCGCGCCTCACCCGATCGGCATGGCGTTGGACTTTTTGGGTTGGGATCCCGAGACAAAAGTGGTTTACTCCCATCTTGACAGAGCGCTGACCAGCGGAGACGCCAACGACATGGCAAAGATCATTCTCACCGCGCCCGGCAAGCCCATCGTCGATATTGAGGTCAACTCCGCCGATGCTTTTCCCTCAAGAAACTTTAAGGTCCTCGGCGACCGTGGCTCCCTGCAGAGCAACGAAAGCGGCGAGATCGTGATCAAGTATATCGTCGAGGACGAGCTTGAGCCCCGTCCCGTGACCGCAGAGCCTCTCCGCCACCCCGAAACGGGATACCCGATCTACTGCTCCGAAAAGCTTCCCTTCCACGAGGAGACCGTCACCGTTACGGGAGATCGGTTCTCCACAGCTTCGGATATGTACTACAAGAAGCTTTACGACACCCTTGCAAACGGTGCGCCTCTTTACGTTACGGCGGAAAAGGCGGCAAAGGTCATTGAGGTTATTGAGGCGATTCATGCACAGAATCCCCTCTCTGTAAAGTACTGATTTAAAATTTGTTTCAACGAGCAAATCAAAAAAACAACGATAAGGAGTTTTAAATTATGAAAAAAATGAGAGTTGCCATTATCGGCCAAGGACGCAGCGGACGCAGTATTCACGGTGATTACTTCCTGTCCGAGCAGAATACGATCGTTGAGGTCGTTGCCATCGTTGACGCCATCGAGGAGCGCCGCGAGAAAGCAAAGAAGGATTTCGGCTGCGACGTATATGCAGATTACAAGGAGCTTTTCACAAGACGTGACATTGATCTGATCGTAAACGCATCCTTCTCCCATCAACATTACGCAATTGCCAAGGATTGTCTTGAGCACGGCTACAACGTGCTCAATGAGAAGCCCTTTGCAAAGACCTATTACGAGGCCATGGACCTGATCAAGACCGCCGAGAAAAACGGTGTGCTCATCACCGCCTTCCATCAATCGCTGTACGGTCCCACGATCTTCAAGATGAAGGAGATCATTGCCTCCGGAAAGCTTGGTAAGATCAAGCAGATCAATATGCGCTACAGCGGCTTTGGCAGACGTTGGGACTGGCAGACCCTGCAAAATCACTGTGCGGGCGGCGTGTACAACACCGCACCTCACCCCATTGGAATTGCCATGGATCTTTTGGATTGGGATCCCGATGCAAGAGTTGCCTTCTCCCACCTCGACACGGCACTGACCTGCGGCGACGCCAATGATATGGCAAAGATCATTATCACCGCTCCCGGCAAGCCCTTTGTTGATATTGAAGTTAACTCTGCGGATGCATATCGCAGCAAAAACTTTAAAATCATGGGTGACCGTGGAACTATGGTCTGCGGCACTGCGGGTGCAGTTGAGATCAAATATATTGTGGACGAGGAGCTTGAGCCTCGCCCTGTAACCGATCAGCCCCTTACCAATCCCGAAAACGGTCGCCCCGCATATTGCTCGGAGACCCTCCCCATTCACGAGGAGTCCTTTGATACAAGCACCGATCTTTTCGGCTCTGCAAGTGACGTTTACTACAAAAAGCTGTACGAAACGATCATGAACGGTGCCCCCCTCTACATTACTGCGGAAAAAGCCGCAAAGGTCATTGAGATCATTGAAGCGGTACACGCAGAAAATCCCCTTCCTCTGAAATATTAAAAAAGGAGACTCGATTATGTTTAAAATTGCAATTCTCGGATGTGAGAACTCTCACGCAAACAGCTTTTTGAACCAGCTGAAAAACGGAAGATACCCCGATGTAACGGTGGTTGGCGTTTACTCGGGCGAGGAGGAGCCTTGCAAAAAGCTTCACGATGAGTTTGGCGTTTACGTTATGAAGTCCTACGATGAGTTTGTAGGTCAGGTCGACGGCATTATGGTTACTGCTCGTCACGGCGACAACCACTATAAGTATGCAAAGCCCTACCTCCCCTCGGGGATCCCGATGTTTATCGACAAGCCCATTACCTGCAACGGTGCCGAGGCAGTGGAATTCATGAGAGAGGCCAAGAAGTACGGCGTTCGTCTTTGCGGCGGCTCCTCCTGCAAGTATCTCCCCGGTGTGACCACCCTTGCCAGAGAGATCAAGGCAGGTGTATACGGCACGGTCCACGGTGGAAACGTTTCAGCCCCTCTGTCTATCGATTCCATCCACGGCGGCTTTTACTTCTATTCTCAGCACCTCGTCCAAATGATGACGACCATCTACGGCGATGATATTGAGGAGGTTTGTGCCATCTCTTGCGGCGCGGACGTAGCATTCGTTGCAAAATATAAGGATTATCCCATCACAGGCTCTTATACCTCCGAGGGATGGTGCTATTATGCAACGGTATACGGCTCCAAGGGATGCAAGTCGGATAAATTTGCCTTTACCCCTTACCCCTCTGAATGTGAGTTGGACGATATGTACGCCCTTCTTACGGGCGCTCCCATGAAGGGAACCTATGACGAATTCATCCGCCCCGTATTCATTCTTGACGCATTGGTAGCTTCGATGCAGTCCGGCAAGAGCGAAAAGGTAATCGTTACCCCCGTATAATTTTAATTTCTTGCGCACAGATCGCGCTCCGCGCGGTCTGTGCGAACTTTGAATCATCACATCACCATTGAAAGGATACACGTTATGTTAAAAGAGATCATCAAGGACAAATTGTCCGTAAAAATTTACGAGACCCGCGCGCTTGCCGGCAAGGATGCCGCACGCGACGGTGCCAACGCGATCCGCGCACTTCTTGCAAAGCAGGAATGGGTCAACATTATCTTTGCCGCCGCTCCCTCCCAAAACGACACCTTGGCAGCTCTTTTTGAGGAAGAGGGCATTGACTGGACCCGTTGCCGCGCCTTCCACATGGACGAATACGTAGGCTTCCCCAAGGAAAAAGAGGAGAGCTTCGGTCACTATCTTTACGAGCACGTATTCGGTAAGCTTCCCTTTGGCGAGGTACATTACGTAGGCGGTGCCAATCCCGATCCCGAGGCAGAGTGCGAAAGATACGGCGAGCTGCTGACCAAGTATCCTACCGATATTGTATTTCTCGGCATTGGAGAGAATGCGCACATCGCGTTTAACGACCCCTGGGTTGCCGACTTTAACGATCCCAAAAAGGTAAAACTGGTGCCGCTTGACGAAACCTGCCGCAACCAGCAGGTACACGACGGTTGCTTCCCCACCATCGATGACGTTCCCACCCATGCATTTACTCTGACCATCCCCTCTCTGACCGCCGCAAAGGTGATGATCTGCACCGTTCCCGCCGCAACCAAAGCAGAGGCAGTTTACAACACGGTCAACGCAGA
>JAZNEQ010000065.1:0-6562 GCA_045588715.1 Eubacteriales bacterium
GTTTGGGCGCAACTATCGCAACCTTTTTCTTGGGCGTTCTTATTTTTATCGACGACTACTTCAACTGTCTGACCGTCGGTTCCGTGATGCGTCCCGTGACCGATTCGCACAAGATCTCCCGCGCAAAGCTGGCATATCTGATCGACGCGACGGCAGCTCCTGTCTGTATGATCGCTCCCATCTCCAGCTGGGCAGCGGCAGTTTCCCAGTATGCCGAGGACGGAAAGGGACTGGAGCTCTTTATTACCGCCATTCCCTTTAACTTCTATTCGCTCCTGACCTTGGTATTTATCATTGCAATGGCGATCATCGGCGTTGACTACGGCTCTATGCGGATTCACGAGTTCAACGCGCAAAACAACGGCGATCTTTACACCTCGGGTGAGCGTGTAGATACCAATGAAGAGGTTCTAAATGAAAAGGGCAGAGTGATCGATCTTGTGTTCCCGATCCTCGTGCTGATCCCCGTTTGCGTATTTGCCCTCGTTTACAACGGCGGTATTCTTAACGGCGAAAGCTTTGTTGATGCCTTCGGTAACACCGATGCGACCGTGGCGCTTCCTTGGGGCGGACTGATCACGCTTGTCATCTCCATGATCTATTTTGCACTTCGCAGATCCATGACCATGAAGGAAATGATGAACGCGATCCCCTCAGGCTTTATTGCCATGGTTCCCGCGATCTTGATTTTGACCTTTGCAACGGCACTGAAGAACATGACCTCTCTCTTGGGAGCGAAGTACTTTGTGGCGGACCTCATGAACAGTGCGGCTGCGGGACTTAGCTATTTCCTGCCCGCGATCATCTTCCTTGTGGCTTGCGTCCTTGCCTTTGCAACGGGCACGTCCTGGGGAACCTTTGGGATCCTTATTCCCATCGTTACTTACATGTTTGATGCAGCCGATCCCATTCTTGTGATCAGTATGTCGGCATGCTTGGCAGGTGCCGTTTGCGGCGACCACTGCTCTCCCATTTCGGATACGACCATCATGTCCTCCGCGGGCGCACAGTGCGATCACCTCAATCACGTTTCCACACAAATACCTTATGCCATCACCGTGGCGGCGATCTCCTTCGTGATGTTCGTTATTGCAGGCTTTGTGCAAAACGCACTTATCTGTCTTCCCATCGGTATCGTCTTGACCGTTGCCGTATTGCTTGCCATTAAGTTCTTTGTAAATAAGAAAGAGCTTTCACAAGAAAAATAAAATACTTATATAAAAGCAGCTCCAAGTTTGCGCTTGGAGCTGCTTTGTGTATGTAAAAAGAGCTTGGGTGGCATACTGTATATACTCTCGGAGGTCGTGTATGCTGTTTACAAGCCTTGAATTTTTATTCCTCTTTTTCCCGGCAGTCTTTTTTATAAATCTTATGCTGCCCGTCAAAGCCAAAAACGTTTTTTTGCTGCTTGCAAGCCTCTTTTTTTATGCGTGGGGGGAGCCGTCCTTTCTTTACGTAATGATTGCCTCCATTCTTTTTAATTACCTCATCGCGCTTCCCATAGGGCTTTCGAGATCCGTTTCTTTGCGGCGCCTTTGCCTTGCTTTTTCGGTGGTGGGAAATTTATCCCTTTTGTTTGTGTTTAAGTATGCCAACCTTACGACCTCGCTTTTGCACCGTATCCTTCCGTCGGTTTACGTTACGCATTTTGCGCTTCCCATCGGGATCTCCTTTTTCACCTTTCAGGCAATGAGCTACGTCATCGACGTTTACAGAGGCGTGCGGGTGCAAAAAAATCCCGTCTCGCTGGCGCTTTATATTTCTCTTTTTCCGCAATTGATCGCAGGACCCATCGTGCGCTATACCGACGTGGAGCGCGAGCTTTGTAAGCGGCACGTCGGCTTTGAGGACGTGTATCGCGGTTTTGAGCGCTTTTTGCGCGGCTTTAATAAAAAAATGATCTTGGCAAACGCCATGGGGGCGGTGGCGGATGCTGCCTTTTCGGCATCCTCCCCAAGTATTTTGTTTGCTTGGCTTGGGGCGCTTTCCTATGCGTTTCAGATCTTTTTTGATTTTTCGGGATATTCGGATATGGCGATCGGGCTTGGGAGACTTTTTGGATTTCACTTTCCCGAAAACTTTGATTTTCCCTACGTTTCGAAAACGGTTACCGAATTTTGGCGGCGTTGGCATATGACGCTTGGGGGATGGTTTCGCGATTATCTTTACTTTCCCTTGGGCGGGTCGCGCGTCTCTTCAAAAGGGCGCCTTGCCATCAATCTCTTTTTGGTATGGAGCGCTACGGGGCTTTGGCACGGCGCCGATCTTACCTTTCTTTTGTGGGGGCTTCTTTACGGCACGGTCATTTTTGCAGAAAAGGTATTTTCTCTTCCCAAACGGGCAGAAAACAGTCGTCTTTTTGGTGGGGTGTGCCGTGTGGGAACGCTTTTGTTGGTGCTGCTTGGTTGGGTCTTGTTTCGGTCGTCGGGGCTCCTCGGGGCGGGGCGGTACGTGGGAGCAATGCTGGGGCTGTTTCAAAATCCTTTTTTGGGAGCGGATTTTTTGTTTTACGCATCTGAATTTTTTGTTATTTTCGCTCTTTGTTTTCTTTGCAGTGTCCCCGCCATCTCAAAATGGAAGCATGCGTTGGGGGAGGGCGCGCCTTATAAAAGCGCGATCCTTTCCGTGCTTTCCATCCTATGGCAGCTTTGCGCCTTTTTTGTAAGCCTATCTATGGTGGCGACCGACGCGCACAATCCTTTTATTTATTTTAATTTTTAAGGGAGTGATATCATGCAAAGGAAAAACAAAATGGCAAAGCGCCTGTTTTGCCTTTTTATAGCACTCCTTTTACTTTTTGGATGGTTGCTTCATGCGCCGCTTGCCGTCCCTCCCGTCAAAGGTCTTATCCGGGGAGAGCTCGGTTTTTCCCGCTTTACGGCACAGATCAAGGAGGCGTACGGTGCGCACCTTTTTGGGAAGACGGCATTGGTGGATCTCGGCGGTGCCTTTGCGCGCCTGATCGGTCGCCGCTCCTATCACGGTGTGTCTGTGTTAGATAACGGAATGCTTGACTATGATGCTCTTGAAGAAACAGATACCGCGGCGTTGGGTGGGGAGATCGTAGCGCTGCGTGACCGCCTTGCTCAAATGCAAACGCCCTTTCTCTTTGTGTCGGTGCCTTGTAAGACCGACAGTGAAAAAACGCTGGTAGGGGCGTATCAAGTGCATTACGGTGTAGAAAATGCCGCCGCCCTGGTCGCTCAAATCGAAAAAGAGGGGGTAGATACGTTGGATCTGCGCCCCAAGCTGGCAAGGGATGCGGCGGCGGTGGAACGATATTTTTACCGCACCGACCACCACTGGAATACCGACGGCGCTTTTTTGGCGGCGCAAAGCATTCTGGAGCACCTTTCTAAAACGCTTAAGCGTGAGGTGGACCTCTCTGCGTTAGATCGCGCGGAGTGGCATAGGGAGGTATACCAAAATTGGTTTTTGGGAAGCCACGGGAAACGGGTAGGGCGCTTTTTTGGCGGCGTGGACGACCTTTTTGTGTATACCCCGCGCTATCCTACGAAAATGCAAATGGAGATCCCACTCCACGGCGCGGTGTTTGAGGGGGACTTTGAAGAAACGGTTTTAAGAAAGGAATATCTGGATTCTCCCGATTATTTTGCTGAAAACCCTTACGTTTGTTATATCGGCGGTGATTATCCTTTGGTGGTGCACCGAAACGGGCTTGCCAAAAACGACCTTTCGGTCCTTTTGATCAAGGATAGCTTTTCCATTCCCGTGCAGGCGTTTCTTTCTGTAGCGCTTTCAAGGCTTGACGTCATTGATCCGAGATATCTCCGCGGCGAGCGGGTAGAGGATTATATTGAAGAAGGAAAATACGACGTCGTGATCTTAATGATCAACCCCTCGGTATATGAGGATGCGCACTATCAAACGCTTTTGAAGTCATAATCGTCGTCGACGTTCGAAATACAATAAAATAATGAGCGCCCCCAAGCATGGTTTTGCTTGGGGGCGCTCGTTATTTATTGGTTATTCACTGCGCAAGGCTTCGACAGGGTTCTTCTTTGCCGCGAGAGAAGCGGGGACAAGACCTGCAATAAAGGTTAAGAACATACTGATCAAAACCAGGATCACGCCTGCCACGGGAGGCAGGACCGCGCTGACCGTACTGATTCCCGCAACCGCATGAATGATCGCGTTGATGGGAATGCAAAGAAGCACGGTAAACAATATTCCAAACGCGCCGGAGGCAAATCCGATGAGCAGTGTCTCGGCATTGAACACGCGGGAAACGTCGCGCTTGGAGGCGCCCACCGCACGCAAGATACCGATCTCCTTGGTTCTCTCCAACACCGAGATATAGGTGATGATACCGATCATGATGGAGGAAACGACCAGCGAGATCGAAACAAAGGCGATGAGCACGTAGGAGATCACGTCGATGATGGTGGATACCGAGGACATCAGTACGCCGACAAGGTCGGTGTACTCGATCTTGTCGCTTTCGTCCTCAAGACCGTCGTTGTATTCCTTGATAAACGCTTCGATCCGATCCTTGGATTCAAAATCCTTGGCATAGAAGTTGATAGAAGCAGGGGATGCCTTTTCAGCGTCACCCAGCTTTTTGAGGATTGAATCGTAGGTCTCGTCCTTGTCGGGAACGCGATTGTAAAGCGTTTCCTCAAAGGTTTTAAACATTTCGTCGTCCATTTGCTCAAGCAACAGGTGCATGCTCTTTTCGTTGATGGACCACGTTTCCATCTCCTTGGTCATGTCGGCGAAAAATGCCGTTTTGTCCTCCTCAGAGCAAAAGCTGAGAAGTCCCGGAACCGCGTAGGTCTGAGGCTTTTCCGTTTCGGGATCAAGCACAGGCTTTCCCTCGGGATCGGTCACGGGGATCTCCATGCCGCCCACCAGCATCATAATTTGGGTCTCGGACATGAGGGGGAGGAGATCAACGACGTTTTTTGTGGTAAGGGTAACGGAGTAAAGACCGTTCGGATCATTTTTCTGCATCTCTTCGGAGGTAAGGCTTGCAAGATACATATTGACCATCATTTCGGGGGTGAGCTGCATGGGGGGCATAGAGCCGCCGCCCGTCGCGCCGCCAAGACCCGGGAGCGTGGGGTTGGAGGGCGTTGCAGCTTCGGTCAGCATGGGAACTTGGGGCGTTGCCTTTTCCTTTAATGCCATTTCCAAAAGCATTGCGATCTTTTCTGCCTGTACGTCATCCTCCATGGTAGAGATAAACATGGCAACGGTGGAGTCTTTAATGGTCAAAAGCTCCTTATATTCCTCGTTGTTGAGGATCATCGCGGTCATAACGGAATAAAAGCTTTGCATATTGGTGCTGCCCACACGGTCGATCAATGCGTCGATATTGTCCTTGGTGTAGGGAACACGCTCAAAGGTGCCGCCGCTGAGAACGCTGTTCTTGGGGGTCTCTTTTTGTTGATTGATAATTTCGCTCTTGGTGTTTTCCTCAAGAATATAGTTGGTCAGTGCCTTGGTGTATCCGATCGCGCCCGAGATCGAAGCGGCGGTCGCGTCGGCACGGGGGCGGATGATGCCCGCCACGCGAAGCTCAATGCCGTTGTTCTTAACGAAGGCTTCCTGTCCTTCGCCGTTAAATTCGGTCTCGCGCAGATCGTACCAAAGGGGATGATCCTTGCCGTCTACGCTGTAGTATTTACCCGTCTTCTCATAGTAATCGGAGGTGTTGAGCAGACGGAACTTCATGCCGAGAAAGTCGGAAAGCTTGTATTCCTCCATGTGGGAGGATTCGTATTCGCCGTTTTGCAACAGATTTTGCAGAACGTCCTCGATCTCGCTCTGATCAAGCACGCCCAGCATATAAAGCGTCATTTTGCTGATCTGGTTGTTTTTGCCGATGACAAGCATGACCTCGTCCTTTTCGTCTGCCCATTCGCTGCCCTCGCCAACCAGCTCGTACTGCTGCTCGAGAAGCGCCTTGTTGTCGATCATCTCGGACATAATGCTCATGCCGCCCATGCCGCCCGATGCGCCAAGCGACATCATATCGTCAAGCCCCGAGAACATATCCCCCATACTGTCAAAAATGGTGGTGGGGTTGACCTGTGTTTTTCCATCGCTTGAGAAGACCTGAAGATCAAAATCGTAGGTGTACTGTACGTCGCTGAGCGAATCCTTGATTTTGTCGTAATTTTCCTCAAGATACTTCTTAAAGGAGGTCAGGTCGTTTTCAACGGTTGCGGTCAGTGCCGATATCATCGAGCCCATCGAGTCGTCCACGTAGATCTTTGAGTCGTCAATGACGTCGGGCGCCTTGGAGTTGACCTCGGTCATTGCCCCCAGCATCGCGCTGTAGTCGGTCGTGGTTTGTTGGAGCGTGAGGGGATAGGTCGAAAGCGCATCCTCCTGCACGCGGTCAATATAGTTTTGAATACCGTTGGAGAGCGCTAAGATCAAAGCGATACCGATGATACCGATTGAACCTGCCACCGAGGTCAGGACCGTGCGCGTTTTTTTGGTAAGAAGATTGTTGAGCGAAAGCGAGAGAGCCGTGAAGAAGGACATCGACTTCTTTTTCTTGCCGCCGCGGTGGGAAAGACCAAGTCGGAGG
>JAZNEQ010000066.1:0-24144 GCA_045588715.1 Eubacteriales bacterium
GCTCGACGTTAACGAAGGAGACGAAATCGTTTTCGACAGCGTTAAGGCATTGTCCAATGACAACGGCTTTAAGGTTGGTGCTCCCAACGTAGACGGTGCAAAGGTTACTGCCAAGGTTCTTAAAAACGGTAAGAACAAGAAGATCTACGTTATGAAGTACAAGCCGAAGAAGAACGAGAAGAAGAAGATCGGTCACAGACAGCCTTTCACAAAGGTTCAGATCGTGAAGATCGAAGGCTGATTGAAAAATCAGTAAGGACATGACCAAAATCGTGTTTTTCAGAAGCGGTGGAGTTTTTTACGGCTTTGAAGAGCAGGGTCACACGGGCTATGGAGAAGCGGGAGACGACATTTTGTGCGCTGCCATTTCCTCCATGACAATGTTCCTTATCAACACCATCGAGGTCGCGTATGCATCCTCCGTAGATTATACGATCGAGGATGATGACACACGAATTCGCGTATGTGCCAAGGCGGCGCTCCCCGAATTTGAGTCGGACGATTACAAGCGTTATGCGGTATCGGGAATCATGATGGGATATTATTGTCAGTTGAGTGATATGCTTGAAGAGTATGCGGATTATCTTGACGTTTCGGTCATTGATAAACCGTACGAGAAATAAAACCGCACAATCCGAGGATCCGAAAGGACCAAAAAAATTAGGAGGACAAGAATGATGTTAAAGCTCAGTTTACAGTTCTTTGCTCATAAGAAAGGTGTCGGTTCTACCAAGAACGGTCGTGACAGTGAGTCCAAGCGCCTTGGCGTGAAGAAGGCTGACGGTCAGCCCGTTGTTGCCGGCAACATCATCGTAAGACAGAGAGGAAGCGCTGTTTGCGCCGGCGAAAACGTTGGCGTAGGCAAGGACTACACTCTTTACGCTTTGATCGATGGTAAGGTGAAGTTTGAGCACAAGACCAAGACTCAGAAAAAGGTCAGCGTATACGCCGACTAATTTCCTGATAACATATACGGCGAAGATGTTTTTTCATCTTCGCCGTATGTTTTTGCGTTCTTAAACCTTCTTTTTGGAAAAAAGCTGCCTTATCCACACAAGATCTTCGCGGTCAAGCCCCTTTGTAAAAATTAAAAGAAGCAGATAAACGATCACGGTGCTTGTGAAGTGTAGCACGATCGAAAGGACCTTGCTTGGGATATAAAGGCTTGAAATGCTCCAAACTGCGCGCAATACCGACGTAGAGACTACGATCGAGACCAGTGGCTTATAGATCCATTTTAAAAGCCTTACGGGTGTTTGACTGACCGTAAGCAAATGTGTGATGCTGCAAACGGTGTTGAAGAATTCCGAAAAATAAATGGCAAATATATATCCGTTGATACCGTATTTGGGAATAAGAACCCAAACCAAGATCACAGAGATCAATGCATCGGCGATATTGATCTTCATGGAATAGACTTGCTCACCAAGTCCCTTCATCATGGCATCGGTCGCGGTGTCAACGTACATGATCGGGATCAGAGGTGCCAGAATACGAATGTATTTTGCCGCCGCAGTTCCCGGATACAGGGCTTCGCCAAGCTCTTTTGAAAAGCAGATCAGGATCCCGGCGACGCCAATGGAAAATATGAGAGAGAGTGACCAAACGCGAGAGATCATGTATCGAATGCGACGGTCGCTTTTTTGAATGCTGGATTCTGCAAGCTCGGGAACCAGAAGTCCCGAAAAGGAGGAGATCAATGCCGCGGGATAAAGAATGATGGGCATTGCCATGCTGTGAATGCTGCCGTAAGCGATCAGCGCCGCGGCATGGGATGCGCCGCTGTTACGAAGTCCTTCGGGAATTAAAATATGTTGAAGTGTGATCAATCCCGAACGGATATAGGTAGTAAAAGCAATTGGTAAGGTAATGGAAATAAGCTTTTTTCCTTCGCTTTTTCCGCTGTCGCGGTCGTTTTTTTGAAAGTGCTTTTTTCTGTCTGCCAAATATAAAAAGAACTCAATTAAAAAGGAAAGTGATTCCGCCACCACTCCGCCAAGCACCAGCGCGCAACAGGTAAGCTCCACGCCGAATGGGAGAAGCCAGGAAAGCAGCTGCATGGTTGCAAAAATTTTAATTGCTTGCTCTAATACCTGAACGATCGCATTTTTATAGGGGCGTCTTACCGCTGTAAAATATCCGCCCCAGGCGGAGGAGAGGGAAATGAGGGGGAGTGTAATGCCGAGAAGCCGTAAGGAGGGGACGGTACGGGCGTCCTTTAACCAAAGGGTTCCGATCATGTCAGCGCCGCCCATCAAAAGCATAGCAGACAAGCATCCAAATAAAAGTGCGTAAATAGTCGCTCGCTTCATTGCGGGACACACACGCTCGCTCTTTTTTTCACCGATCGAATCTACGACCAAGCGGGTAACTCCCAAGTGGATCCCCGAGGTGGCTAAGGTCAATGCAAAGCCGTAAACGCCCGACATAAGAGAAAAAAGTCCCATAGCCTCAGCACCCGCTCGGTTGGAGACGTATACTTGAAAGGTAACGCCCACCGTGCGGATCAAAAGAGAAGCGGAGCTTAATAAAAGCGCATTCCAGAATAGTTGCTTTGCGTGTGATTTCATTGCTTTGCAGGTTCGCTCCTATCTTTTCATAGCCGAACAGACCGGGAATCCAACGATCTCGGTCTGTTCGATTATTTTATTGTATGAAAGAGAAACTTGAAATATTTATATAAAGACGCTTTATGGACGATCGGTATTTGTTTTTTCTCCTCTGCGATACTTAAATGCTATTGGGCTCTTTTTCTATTCATCGTTTTTACATGTTTGTCTAATTTTGAAAGAAATATATCTTATTTTGGGTTTACAGTATCAAAAAAATGTTGTATAATCATAATATCCCAAACAAATGAAAAGTATTTGCTGATTTGAAAGGAAATAAAATGATACAAAGAGAAAAGAAAGACAAGGTAAAGGTTGGTTACATCGGTCTTGGAACGCGTGGGTTTAATATGTTGGAACGTTGCTTTGCAAAAATGAGCGACGTTGAAATCATTTGGGGATGTGATCTGGATGCAAAAAAAATTGAAAAGGCAGTTCACCTCTTGGAAGGGGAAGATCGTCCCGTACCGAAAACAACTACCGATTACAGAGATATTCTTGCCGATGCGGAAGTGGATGCTGTAATCAACATGACGGGATGGGACATGCACACAAAGATCACAGTTGACGCGATGCGCGCCGGGAAATATGCCGCGGTTGAGGTTGGGTGTGCTTATGATATTTCCGATTGTTACGCTTTGGTTGACGCATATGAAGAAACGGGAATTCCCGTTATGATGCTGGAAAACTGTTGTTACGGCAGACGGGAAATGATGGCGCTCAATATGGTTAAAAAAGGGCTTTTTGGAGAAATTTTGCATTGTGACGGTGGGTATATGCACTATCTCAACCGAGGAGAGCTGTTTGTTGGAGAGGATGGAAAAATGCTTCCGCGCCATTACCGTATTGAGGAATATATCAATCGCAATTGCGAGCAATATCCTACACACGAGCTGGGACCAATCTCCAAGGTGCTGGGGATCAACCGTGGAAACCGAATGATGACGCTTTCTTCCTTTGCAAGCAAAAGCCGTGCGCTCAAGGAATTTGTCAGTGAGTACGTAGATCCTTCGCATCCAATTCAAAAGGTGGAATTTAAGCAAGGCGACGTTGTGACCACCATCATCACCTGTGCCAATGGAGAGACCATACGATTGACCTTGGATACGACAGCGCCGCGCCCTTATTACAGCCGCAGCTTTACAGTGCGCGGTACTAAGGGATGCTGTGTTGAGGAGGGGGGATTCGGTACGTTCTTCCTTGAGGGGATGGAGGAACCCACCTCAAATAACGAGGAGGAATTTTACGAGAATCACGATCATCCGCTTTACGTAGAGTATTCCAAATTGGAAGCACTTGGCGGACACGGCGGTATCGATTGGTTGGTTTGCCGCGCATTTATTGAAAGTGTAAAGGCAGGAACCGACACTCCCATCGATGCGTACGATACCGCTGCTTGGATGGCAGTTGCCCCATTGTCCGAGGCTTCGATTGCAAAAGGCGGTGCTCCCGTAGAGTTTCCTGATTTTACACGCGGAAAGTGGATGCGTCGCGAGCCTGTCGTTAAGGGAAAATACTGTCTTGATGAAATTTGCGATTTTCCCGAAATTCCAATCGTTCCAAAGAAGTAAAATATTTTCTACGATTGACGTTCCTTTGATTTTTAAGTATAATAAGATAAAATTCCATTGGAAAAAAGGAGGGGAAGAATGTCATACGTTCATTTTTTGGGAACCTGCTCTGGAACCGAGCCAATGGAGGGAATGCATCACGCTTCCTTGATCATCGAGGCGGGAGGCATGAATTATTGGTTTGACGCGGGCGAAAATTGCTCTTACCGTGCTTTTCTTTCCGGCGTGGACGTTCTTAAAACGCGGGCGATCTTTCTTTCGCACATGCACATCGATCATACGGGTGGGCTTGCCGATCTTTTCTTTTGTATTCAAAAGATGAGATGGATAAAAAACGAAGAGGTGATCAAGAACAACACAGTTGATATCATAGCGCCCGATCTTGATATCTTGCATGCCATTAAAAGTATCGCTTGTAATCATTTGACCGACCATACCTCGCTTAAGTTTCTTACCAATGAGATCCGTACCTTTGACGGTGTGGTCTACGAGGATGAAAATCTTCGCGTTACCGCGCTTCATAACACACATCTTAGCGAAAACGGAAGTCGCGGTTGGCATGCGTATTCTTTTTTAATCGAGACTGCCGACGGTCGCCGCGTAGTTCATTCGGGTGACGTTGGTGAAATTTCGGAGATTGATCCCTTTCTTGAGGAGGGATGCGATTTGTTGATTATGGAGACAGGTCATCATAAAGTAAACGACGTGTGTAAATATGCCGCTCAAAAGGGAATTAAAAGACTTAGATTCCATCATCACGGAAGAGAGATCCTCAATGACCGTCCGGCAATGGAAGCACTGGTAGCTTCCTATTCTTACGATTACGCAATTGCTTACGATGGATTGAAGGAAGAAATTTAGCAAAAAAAGAAAAAATGACCCTGCTTTTTGCAAGGTCATTTTTCGTTTTTCTTTCTGTCATGTGCCGCTTTATGCTTTTTTGCGACCGAATCCGAATAAGACATAGTAGAGCCGCGCAGGATGGTGTCTGAACCAAAGCGGTTGCGAATATCGTCGATCAATCGGTCAAGCTCTTTTTCACGCTCGTTTTTATCCTCGTCAAATATAGAAATTTGCGTGTTTTCCTCTATGGAAAGATCGGAAAGCGCAACTCCCAAAAGGCGCAGAGGTGTTCGCCGATCCCAAAGTTCGGAAAACAGCCTCTTTGCGCACTCAAAAATTTCAGAGGTGATATCGGTGCATACCGATAGCTTTTTTTGATGTGAACGGTCCTTAAAATCATTGCCGCGAATGGTTACAGAAACGCAAAAGGCGCGGCAACCGTCACGGCGCATTCGTGAGGCTACGCTGTCGCAAAGAGACAATAGCACGCGATTTGCCTCTTCCAGCGTTACGATATCTTGTGCAAGCGTTGTGGAGTTGCTGTATCCCTTGGCATCCTCCGATTCGCTTAACACGGGGGAATCGTCCAGCGCATTTGCATAATTCCATAAATGCTCCGACAGTTTATTTCCAAACATGGAGTAAAGGCGCGCGCGGTCGGTATTGGCCAGTTTTCCAATGGTTGTGATCCCTGCGGCGTTCAGCTTTTCGGCGGTTGCTTGTCCCACCGTAAAGAGTTCGCGGACGGGAAGAGGAAAAAACTTTTCCTCCAGTTCATGTCCAAAGAGGGTGTGAACACGGTCCGGCTTTTCAAAATCGCTTGCCATTTTTGCAAGAAGCTTATTTGAGGCGATCCCGATATTTACGGTAAATCCAAGGGTGTCACGGATCTCGTCCTTGATCTTATGCGCCGTGGCAATGGGATCGGGATAGAGTCGCGAGGTTCCGCTCATGTCCAAAAAGCATTCGTCGATCGAAAACTGTTCCACAACGGGAGCGTATTTTTTGCAAATGGCAACAAACGCCTCCGAGGCGGCAGTATAAAGAGAAAAATCGGGCTTTGCAAGGTAAAGCTCAGGGCATTTGCGCAACGCAGCGGCAATGGGCTCGCCTGTTTTTACCCCATATTTTTTGGCAGGGATCGATTTTGCCAAGATCACACCGCGGCGACTTTCACGGTCACCGCCGATTGCGGAGGGAATCAAACGAAGATCGTCTTCACCGTTTTTGACACGGCGCGCCGCTTCCCATGAAAGAAACGCGCTGTTAACGTCTACGTGAAAAATCAAACGCGAGGGCATGACGCGCTCCTTTCCTTGATAAATTCTTTTTAATAGGTTGTGGTTTTTTGCAGAGCGGAAAGCTCGGATAAAATTTTTCTTTCGTCAAACGGGCGCTTTTCTTTTCCAATCAATTGATAGGTTTCGTGTCCCTTTCCCGCAAGGAGAAGAATATCTCCTTTTTTGGCAATGCGCAATGCACGGGCGATGGCATCACGGCGATCGACGATTTTTTCATATTCCGCTTTGTGAGGAAACGCGGAGGCGATTTCGTCAATGATCTTCTCGGGGGGCTCGTTTCCGGGGTTGTCAGAGGTGATGATGGAAAGATCCGCAAGCTCTGCTGCGACCTTTCCAAGTGCTTTTCTACGAAGCTGTGAGCGCTCGCCCACAGAGCCAAACAGGCAGATCAATCGCTGTGGCTTGTATTCGCGTAGTGCACTTAAAATGCGACGCAGGCTTTCCTCGTTGTGTGCATAGTCGATCACCGCCATAGCACCCGAGAGGAGGGGATAGCATTCACTTCTCCCGTCTATACGCAAGGTGGAAAGTGTCTGTGCTGCTTTTTGGAAGGGAACGTCAAAAATTTTTGTAGCAACCGCGATGGCAGAAAGTGTATTTGAAACGTTACAGTCGCCCACTAAGGGGAGTGCGCAAGAAACGCTCTCATTTCCGTCTGAAACGGAAAATGCGATCCCCAGTGAATCCTCTTTTTGATAAGGGGAGACGTGGGACGCACGGTAATCGGCGTCCTTTTGAGCAGTTGTATAAAAGATTTCTTTTTTTGCCGAAGTGCCCGTTCTCATTTCCCCGGTGAACGGGTCGTCAGCATTCCAAACTACGGTCTTGATTCCAAAATCGGTAAACAGGCGGCGCTTACATTCCTTGTAGTCCTCAAAGGTAGTATGCTCATTGGGACCCACGTGATCAAGGGAAAGATTGGTAAAGACCGCCCCCTCAAAGCAGACCCCCTCTACGCGATCTTGTAACAGTGCCTGCGAGGAAACCTCAATGATAGCGGCTTGCATTCCGTGCTCGTACATGTCCAAAAGCGTTTTTTGAAGGACAAGCGGATGAGGGGTTGTATTGTTGGTTGGAAGCTTTACGTCACCGTATAAAATTCCGTTGGTTCCGATATATCCCGCAGCGATCCCGTTGGCTTCGAGGATCCCGCGGATCAACTGAGCAGTGGTGGTTTTTCCTTTGGTCCCGGTGATGCCGATCACACGCATTTTTTGCGAAGGATGAGAGTAAAAGGTATCGGCAAGAAGTGCCAAGGCGCGCCTTGTGCTTGGAGTTAAAATTACAACGGCATCATCGGGAAGTGGCAGAGATTGCTCCGCAACAAAAAAGCGGCAACCGTTTTCGTAGGCAGTAATTGCAAGTGCATGTCCGTCGAAGCGGGCACCGCGAATGCAAACGAAAAGAGAGCATGCATTCGCGCGTCCCGTATCGTCGGTCACCGACAGGATCTCAACGTCGGGAAATGAGGCTGATGTAATGGATGCCAAAAGCTTATTTAGCTTCATGCGTCACCTCCAAAAAAAGAGGGCGAAAAGGCGGTAGGAGTTTTGTTGCATGCCTTGACAGTGTGATAAGCCAACACCTCAAGCGAGTCGGTAATGGGAAGCGTAGAGGGGAGCTTTTCTTTTAAAAGTGAGAGCTCGGTGCACCCCAAAACCAACCTTTGGCATCCCCTCAAGAGAAGACGCTCGGCAACCTCAAGGAATGCGGACATATCTACGGGCTTGTTTTGCTTGATGGAATCGTAAATGATTGAGGAAATGATCTTTTGATCCTCTTGTGAAGGGGAGATGCACTGCAAGCCCAGTGGCGTACACAAACGGTGATAGGCGCCCGAGGATACAGTACCTTCAGTGGCAAGAAGCCCGAAGCGTTCGATCCCCATGGTTTTGAGATGCTCTATGGTCTTGGTTATAATATTGAGGACGGGAACGTGGCATTCCTTCGTAAGCCCGTCGTAAAAATAATGTGCGGTATTGCAGGGGATCACGATCAGATCAGCGCCCGCGCCTTCCAGTCGATGTGCTTCCTCGATCATTACGGGGAGAGGGTCCTGCGTTGAACGCCCTAAAATATAGGCGGTCCTGTCGGGGGTCGTTGCTCTGCTGGAAATGATCATATCAATATGGTCAGCATCGCATGAGGCAAGTGTGTGGCGGTTTAAAAGCTCGCAAAAATAAATGGTCGACATAGGACCAAGACCGCCGAGAATTCCAAGAAGGGGGGCTTTATCCGTCATGTTGATCCTCCTTTGGTTGCGGTGTCGGCGCATCCTCGCCAAACCATACTCGGTACATTTCTTCGCGTGAGGCGATTACGTATTTTCCCTCAAGCTCCTCGTGCTTTTCCCATATCAAATTGGCGTACTCTTCTGTGCACGGGATGAGGTAAAGGATCACGTCGGCATTCCCAAGCTGGTTTGCAAAGTCTGCCAGTGCATCGATCATCAACCGTTCGTTTTTTGTGTGCTTGATCAAATGAAATTTCATACAAAGAGAGAGCCGCATCGGAAAAGGGATCTTTTCGCAAAACACGTGAGATACCACGCCGTATTCACGGTACATACGGTGTGCGGTCTCGTGAACCTCGGTGGAAAGACCGAGAAGGACGGGGATCAATTCACCCGACAGCGTATCCTTCACAATATAATCCATATTGGCTCCTTTCTTTGGGTTTATTTTTTTGAAAGTGCGGCACAGAGCAATTGCTCACATAAGGCGACGTCGTTTTTCGTTGCCTCCCTTACGTTTGCAAAGGGAAAGGGGATCCCCATTCGCTCGTATTTCATAGTACAAAGCTTTTTGAAGGGAAGCAATTCTACCTTATCTACACAGGAATATGTATTGACAAGCGAGGCAAGAAATGCAAAGTTTTCCTCGGTATCGTTTTTGGTAGGAATGAGCACCTGGCGGATGGTGGTGGGGATCTTCAACTCATCAAGAAGCTTCAAAAAGGAAAGAGGACGTTCTATCGGACATCCCACGTATTCTCGGTACTCGGCATCGGTGTGATATTTAACGTCAAGGAGAACTCTGTCGGTGTAACGAAGCAATTCTTGCACCTCGACGTTTTGGATACATCCCGATGTGTCAAGACAGGTGTTAAGACCGTGGATATGACATTCACGAAAGATCTCCTTGGCAAAGCGCGCCTGCAAAAGAGGTTCGCCGCCCGAGAGAGTAACGCCGCCTCTCGTTCCAAAGTATTCACGGTAGTGAAGCGCCCGATCGATCAGCTCGTGGGGAGAAATCTCATTCCCCCCATTGGCATCCCACGTGTCGGGATTGTGACAGCAGGCGCAACGCAGGGGGCATCCCTGTGTGAAAATAACAAACCGAACGCCCGGCCCATCAAGGGTGCCGAGCGTTTGGATGGAATGAACACGCCCTAAAATAGGGTTTTTCTTCATATCAAAGAACCTCGTGGAAGGTACGGCTGATAACCTCGCGCTGTTGTTCCTTGGAAAGCTTATGGAAGTTTACCGCGTAACCCGAAACACGAATGGTGAGGTTTGGGAAAGCCTCGGGATCTTCGTATGCGCGCATCAACGTTTCACGGTTGAGTACGTTGACGTTGATGTGATGAGCCCGCTTGGAGAAGTATCCGTCAAGAATAGAGACAAGGTTGTCCACACGTTCATCATCGTTTCTTCCCAGTGTATCGGGAGTAATGGAGAACGTGTTGGATATTCCGTCGCGGCAATCCTCGTAGCGAAGCTTTGCCACAGAGTTGAGTGACGCCAATGCACCGTTCTCCTCGCGATTGTGCATAGGATTGGCACCGGGGGCAAACGCTTCTCCGGCTCCTCTTCCGTCGGGGGTTGCACCGGTGTGCTTTCCATACATTACGTTGGAGGTGATCGTAAGAACGGAAAGGGTATGGATCGCGTTGCGGTAGGTCGGCGTTTTTCTAAGCTCGGTAATGGTTTTGTAGGTCAGCTCTCTTGCGATGAGGTCTACACGGTCGTCATCATTGCCGTATTTGGGGAAGGTGCCGACGGTAACAAAATCCGTAATATAACCGTTTTCGTCTTTTACGGGGCGTACCTGCGCATGCTTGATCGCGCTAAAGGAGTCGGTAACTACCGAAAGACCTGCAATGCCAAACGCCATAAAGCGATCTACCGTAGTGTCGTGCAATGCCATCTGGATCTTTTCATAGGCATATTTGTCATGCATATAGTGGATAACGTTCATGGTGTTGACGTAGAGGCGTGCCAGCCATTTCAGATAGATATCAAACCGCTCCATAACGGCATCAAAATCGAGAATGTCGCCGTCAAGAGGAGGCATTTGAGGACCAATCTTGGTAGCACTTGTGGTGTCGTAGCCGCCGTTGATAGCAATCAGAAGAAGCTTTGCAAGGTTGCAACGTGCGCCGCAGCACTGCATCTGTTTTCCGATCTTCATTGCGGAGACACAGCATGCGATCGCATAGTCGTCGCCGTAAGAGGGGCGCATGACGTCATCGTTTTCGTACTGAATAGAATCGGTATCCACCGAAACCTTGGCGCAAAAGCGCTTAAAGCCCTCGGGGAGAGAATTGGACCAAAGAACGGTCAAGTTCGGTTCGGGAGAAGAACCGAGGGTATACAGAGTGTTGAGAATACGGAAGGAGCTTTTTGTAACAAGCGTTCTTCCGTCCTCGCCCATGCCGCCTACGCTTTCGGTGATCCACATCGGGTCTCCGCCGAAAAGATCGTTGTATTCGGGGGTGCGCAAATGACGAGCCAGGCGAAGCTTGATCACAAAATCGTCGATCAGCTCCTGTGCTTCCGCTTCGGTCAAAACTCCGTTTTCGATATCTCTTTCGACGTAGATATCAAAGAAGGTGCTGACTCTGCCAAGAGACATTGCGGCGCCGTTTTGCTCCTTGATCGCAGCAAGATAAGCAAAATAGGTCCATTGGATCGCTTCACGGGTGTTGGCTGCGGGACGACTGATGTCATATCCGTACATAAATGCCATTTCCTTAAGATAGCCAAGGAAAGAGATCTGCTGGTAAAGCTCCTCTGTCAGTCGGATATCTTCGGTATTAAAGTTGTTGTCGGAAAGGGCATGCTTGTCCTTTTTCTTTTCCTCAATCAAACGGTCTACGCCGTAGAGTGCTACGCGGCGGTAGTCACCGATGATGCGACCTCTGCCGTATGCGTCGGGCAATCCCGTAATGACGTGGGTTTTACGAGCCAAGCGCATTTCGTCGGTATAGGCGCGGAAAACACCGTCGTTGTGGGTAGTGCGAAAGCGGAATTCCTGCTCGATCTTATCGCTGAGCTGATAACCGTACGCGGTGCAAGCATTGCGTACCATACGGATGCCGCCAAAGGGATTAACGCCTCTTTTCAAGGGGGCATCGGTCTGAAGACCCACGATCAGCTCGTTTTCGCGGTCTACGTATCCGGGGGCATAGCTTGTCAGCGAGGATACCGTATTTGTATCCACGTCAAGAACGCCGCCTTTTTTACGTTCCTCCTTAAAAAGCTTTTGAACTTTATCCATCAAAGCGCGCGTGCGCTCTGTGGGTCCGGAGAGAAATTCCGAATCTCCCGTGTAGGGTCTGTAGTTGGTCTGTATAAAATCTCTGACGTTGATCTCTTTTTGCCAGATCCCTTCCTTAAAACCGTTCCAATTTTCGTGCATGTATCATAGTCCTCCTTCTTTAGAGTGAAAAACAATATAAAAATGTCGTACACACTACAATTATACACTAAACTTTCATTCATGTCAAGATATTGTGGTTGAAAGAAAAAAATATATTACGTTTTTTTGGAGAATTCTATTGCTTTTTGCGTATATTTCGGCTATAATGAAGAGGATCAATCAAAGGATATGAAGGAAAATGAAAAAAGAAAAAATTTACAGGGTGTTTTCGCATCTTCCCGAGCTTGCCACACCGCGCTTGACTTTGCGGAGAATGATGGTTGCGGATGCCTCGGACATGTATGAATATGCCTCTCGCCCCGACGTGACACGTTATCTGACCTGGAATCCGCATCCCGACCGAAATTATACGCGCGAATACCTCGAATATCTCGGAAACCGCTATGCCGCGGGTATGTTTTACGATTGGGCGGTCGTTTATGAGCCCGATTGTAAAATGGTGGGAAGCTGTGGATTTACCTCGTTTAACTGTTCCTCGGATTCTGCTGAGGTCGGGTACGTTCTCAATCCCGAATACTGGGGGCGCGGGATCGCCGCAGAGGCATTGGAAAAAATTCTCGAATTCGGTTTTGAAACACTTGGGTTACACCGCATTGAGGCACGCTTTATTGAGGGGAACGATCAGTCAAGGCGCGTCATGGAAAAGGTGGGAATGACCTTTGAGGGGGTTTTGAGAGAAGGAATGCTTGTAAAGGGGAATTACGTAAACGTTGGTGTCTGCTCGGTTTTATATAAAGAATGGAAAGAATTGAAAAAATGAATAAAGCCTTTTAAAACGGTTAAAAATCGGGATACGGGATGTCCCGATTTTTATTTTTTGGAGGTTTACATGGTACCATCTGAAAACAACGGCATGTCGGTCGAAAAACTGGCGGGAACAGAAACGGAAAAAAATCTTCATACGGCACTCAGCGGTGAGTCGCAGGCATATCTGCGTTACAAATGGTTTGAAAAGAAGGCAAAAAACGACGGTTACGTTGAGATTTCAGAGCTTTTCCGCGATACTGCCGCCAATGAAATGGAGCATGCAGAGATCTGGTTTAAGTATCTTGGCGGTTGGTCGTCTACCGAGAAAAATCTTGAGGTTGCAGAAAAAGGGGAGCTTTTTGAATGGTCAACGATGTATAAGGAATTCGCCGAAACCGCCAAAAAAGAAGGCTTTACGGTGATCGCCGAGCTTTTTTCGCGTGTGGCATCGATCGAAAAGCAGCATGAGGAGAATTATAAAAAGTCATTGGATCAGTTAAAAAAGGGAGAATGCTTCCGCTCGGCGGAAAGCGTGAAATGGATCTGCATCAATTGCGGTTACGTTGTGGAGGGAAAGGAGCCCCCAAGTGTTTGTCCCACTTGCTTGCATCCGCAGGGATACTTTAAAAGGTATATGCAAAATTGATTTCAAGACGGTAAGATAAGGAAAGAGACCTGTTTAAGCCTTTGAAGAGGTTTGAACAGGTCTCCCTTTTTCCTTAGTTGCAATCTTGACAAAACGTGGGGGGTATGATATAATACACGCAGAAAGCCTTGCTGTGCAAGGCTTGGCACTTCGTGCTACGCGCACAGCCGTGCGCCTGCGCCCTTGACGGCTTCGCAAAAATGTTTGTGCAAGCACACATTTTTGCTTCATGGTATAATACACGCAGAAAGCCTTGCCACGCAAGTCTTTGGGCTTCGCCCTATGCGCACTATCGTGCGCCTGCCTAATTTGATGGCTTCACAAAAATGTTTGTGCAAACACACATTTTTGTTTCATGATATAATCTCCGGGATAGAGTGACGGGAGGCGATGGAATGCGTTGTGAGATATCTCCATATGGATACAAAAACGGATTTTGCGACGGAATTCCGATAGGACTGGGCTATCTGTCCGTTTCCTTTGGCTTTGGAATTACGGCAGTCAACGAAGGGCTTTGGCTTTTGGAAGCTGTTTTGATTTCAATGACCAATCTGACATCGGCGGGACAATTGGCAGGGGTAAAGGTGATCGTTGCCCTTGGCAGTCTTATCGAGATGATTCTGACACAGCTTGTGATCAATCTTCGCTATTCGTTGATGGGCATTTCGTTGACACAGCGCCTTGATCAGCGTTGTACTACACCGCAGCGGCTTTTGATGTCTTTTGGTCTTACCGATGAGATCTTTGCTGTGGCATCCTCAAAGCCTTACCCCGTGGGGCCGCGTTATTTTTACGGATTGATGACAGCGCCGTATATCGGGTGGACGCTTGGAACCCTGCTTGGTGCATGGGCGGGTAATATTTTGCCGAATGAAATAAGACAGGCAATGGGAATTATGATCTACGCAATGTTCGTGGCAATCATTTTGCCGCCTATGAAGAAAAAAAGAGGGGTTCTTTTTGCGGTCCTTCTTGCCTCTTCCTTTAGCTGCTGTATGTATTATCTTCCGTTCCTCTCCAAAATTTCTTCCGGGTTTGCGATCATTATTTCGGCGTGCCTTGCGGCAATACTGATGGCGATCTTCTGTCCTGTGGAGGATGAAGAGCGTGAAAGTGCGGAAAGCGAGGTGGGTACCCTTGAGGATTGACGTATTGATCTACATGCTCGTTATGGCGTTGACCACCTATTTTGTTCGAATGCTTCCCATGACCTTGTTTCGTAAAAAAATAAGATCCCGTTTTGCAAAAAGCTTTTTTTACTACATCCCCTATGCCGTACTGGCGGCGATGACGATTCCGGCGATCTTTTATTCCACACAAGGTATTTTTTCGGCACTTGCGGGACTTTTGATCGCAGTTGTGCTTTCTTTTTGCAATTGCTCGCTCATTGTGGTGTCCCTTGCGGCGTGTGCCGCGGCGTTTCTTGTGGGACTTATTTAATATCATCCAAAAAGCGGCGTTCCTACCATCTGTTAATGTCAGGGGATGGGAACGCCGCTAAACGTATATCAAGATATTATAGGTAGGGTTCTGCTGCAAATAAAAGATTGTACTGATCGGCGATCGCATTCCAGGTGGAGACGTCTGTTGTTCCGTTGGAGGGGAGCCGTTTTTTTTCTTGGAACAACTTAACTGCCGCATAGGTGGGGTCATCGTAGATCCCCGTGATCTCTACCTTTAAAAGCGGAGAGTAAAGAACGCTTAATTCACGTAGCATATGCTGAAGGACGGTTACGGAAAAGGCATTGCTGCCAAGCGTCAATCGTGTGTCCTCGGGTGAAAGAAAGGGGAAAACGGAGATTGCGCGCGGCGGTGTATTTTCTGTGATCGACGTCCGATACGCGGCATACAGAACATCCCACGTTTCCCGATCTGCCACTCCCGTTTCGGGGAGCCCGTAGAGGCTTTGAAAATTTTGAAGAGAGCGGCGCGTATCGGACTCGAAAATGCCGTCGATGGGAGGGGCAAGGATAAGAGGCTCATGATAGGAAAGCTGGCGCAGATAACGCTGAAGATTTCTGATCGCCTCGGATTCGTTTTGATGTTGTGGCATAACTCCTCCTTATTCGTTTGATCCGATATCAAAGCCGGGATATTGCCCCTCTCCCAGGCGCGTTCCTTGGTAAAGTGATTCGTAAAGCTCTAAAATAGCATTCCAGGTCACAGCTGCAACAACGCCCGTTTGGCGGATTCCGGCAAGAGACTGAAAGGCAAGGACAGCTTCCTCGGTTCTCGGACCGAAATATCCCGTTGTGTCTACCGATGGAATTTCGGGGAAGCTTTGGGAAATATAGTTCAGATATTCCTGCAAAAGACGCACGGTGTCAGATTCCGAGCCTCGTCGTAAGGGGATCCCACGGTAGGGAACGGCGACCCCTTCTACGTATTCTACGGGAATGGTGCTGACAATACCGATGTAAGCATTGCTCAGTGCGTACCAGGTGGCTTCTCCTACCACTCCGTCAGCGTCCAGTCCAAAGGTCCTTTGCGCAGCCTCTACCGAAGCTCTTGTAGATTGCCCAAAGCTGCCGTCGATCGGGGTAGGGGGAATGGTATCGTAAAACTGTGAGAGATAGGAGAGATAGTATTGAAGATTTTCAACACCCTCCCCAACGCTCCCTTCCTGTAAGGATCCCGGATATTGTCGTGTTACCTCCTCAAGTCTGATCCCCTCCGAGTTAAGGTCATTGAGCCGTTTTACGCCAATATAAACGTTTTGGATCTTATACCAGGTGCCGTTCCCAATGATCCCGTCGGGTGTCAGATTGAACACCTCTTGAAAACGCCGTACCGCGGCCTCGGTATCCTCGGCAAAAATACCGTCGGTCTCAAGAATTTTTGGAATGGACGGGAAGTTTGAGGAGATTCGATTCAGTCGGATCTGTGCGACGCGTACCTGATCTCCCGTTGAACCCAGCCGCAAAGGAAAGGTAGGAGCGCTGATGGTGTCGCTTTCTACGGGGACGTTGTTGACAAGCTCAATATCATTGCCGTAATAATACGTCAAGATCTCAAACGGGGTGTACCCCTCCTCGGCAAGTGCCACCGTTCCCCATTGGGAGAGTCCGGGGCAGGTGACTGTCGTTCCGTTGCAATATTGAGCAAAGAGGGGTTCGACACTCCCCACACGGCGGATATAGTTGTTAAAGAGATCTCCCGTGATCTCTTCGATGTTTTCAAAGATCACACGGCCGTTGACAAAGGATTGGTCGGTGGCGGTAGAGTTTGTAATATCAAAGTCATAGCCGCGCGTGCGGTAGTATTCCGTATATATACGGTTAAGGGCAAAAGAGATCTGAGCGTAGACGTTGGCGCGGATCGCGCTTTCGGGCCAGGTAGGATAAATTTCACTGGAGGCGACGTTGGCAATATAGTCGGAAAACGGTAGCGTTATATTATCCGCAGGTGCGTCGGGTGGACCTAAATGGACGGTAATGGTTTGTGGAATGAATGGGAGCTGTGGCATACGCAAAGGTCCTTTCTCTTTTTAAAGATTTTGCGGTTCTGTTTCGTAAAAGCGGTCTTTTTCCGGTTGTCGCACGGTAAGTTGACCGTTTTCCGAAAGTGGTATCATATCCACGGGCTGGATCGCAGTGATCCCCCCAAAAATGGGAAGTGCGATATAGCTTTGTCCGCGATATCCTTCAAGCTGTACGTCGAGATTGTAAAGGGAAAAGGGTTGTTTGGTGCCTGGAGAAAGGGAGCCTTCTACGGAAGGAGCGGGAAGCGTTGCGGGCTCGGTGTTTCCGTCTCTTCCCGAAACGGCTGTAAAGATCACGTCGCCTCTTCCTTCCGTAAATTCCGGGGCGTAGTTGCTAACGCTAACAAGAGCACCTTCAATCGGAATCGCGCCGCGCGCAGTGGTCACGTGGACGATCAAGCGCCCTTCTGTGGCAGAGGGTGGATCGAAGGACGGAGGACGCTGTGGGATAGGGGGATCGTTTTGTTGGTTCATATGTGTACTCCTCCTTTAAAAAATGGCGGTTCTGTAGCATCTTATGCACAAGGTGCGGTTTTGTCTCCGATTCTAAAAAAGAAAGTTTGGGCATTTTTACTCTTGTGTCATATCCTTTTCGTTTTTGGAATACAAAAATAAAAAGGAGTTGATGAGATGAAGCTTGAAAAAAAGATATTACGCGGTGCCGTCATTGAGGGCTATACCGTCTTAATGCGTGCGGAAGCTGAGCTTCTTTTGACGCCGGAAAAAAGCCAAATAGAACAGTTTTATCTTTCGCTTTCCGAAAAATGCATGACATGGGCAACCGAGGTACGGGGGGAAAAATTACGAGAAGACTTTCTGTCTTTGGAAAACGTGACCGAAAAAGCGCATTTTCAAGCAAGGCGATATCAGCTTCGTATGCAGTGCCCGTGGGAGGATCCTCCGTATACTGCCATTGTTTGCGAATCGATTTTGAAGGGAGATGACGATTCTTCGCGCGCCTATCGTAGGGTTTCCCACGTTTGGAACGTGGAGGAGGAGTGTATGCTTCCGCCGGAGCAGATCGTTAGAATGTTTTGTGCCGGGAGTCAACTGAAAACTGTTAAATTTCATCCCGACGGCATCTATCCCGAAAACGAAATGCTTGTCTTTTTTAAAAACCCCGGAAAAAACAACGATTTTTTGGAAGTAAGGCGGAAAATCGGAAAAAACGGAAAGAAGTGATAGGCGAGAATATTTCAATAATGCGGCAAAAAGAACTTGCATTTGCCAATACTATGTGATATAATAAGCATGAATTGCGGAATTTTTTGGTAAAAACGCATAATTAACTTTCGCAAAATCAAGACGAGGAACCACGGAGGTTTTATGTCAAGAGAATCTATTTTAAGAGTAAAGGATGCCGAGGCAAAGGCCGAGCGCATTGTCGAGGATGCAAAAATTCGCGCAAACGCTATGATCGAGGAAGCCGAAAAGAAAGGGCGCGCAATGTGTGTTGCAGCAGAAGAAGCTGCTACCAAGGAGGCGGACCTTGCTATGACAATGCTTCGTGAGCGCACGGCGGAGACAATGGAGCGTGTAAACAACGATGCGCATGATGAAGTGGAAGAAATGCGCAAAGAAGCGTTTCTGCGCCGTCGCAGTGCCGAAAAAATCGTGATCAGGGGGTTGATGTCCAAGTGTCGATAAGTACAATGAAAAAGCTGACGGTGCTCGCCTATCGCAGTGACACGGATGCCATTGTACGCAAGCTAATGGATCTCAAATGTGTGCAGATCCGCAAGGATCTGCCGGGTGCGGATGAATATGCCCTTGAAAGAGCAGACCAAGACGGGGGACGTGCGACCATTGAGGATCGAATCTCCAGGATCAGCGCTGCAATTCCTGTCTTGGCTCCGTTTTCAAGAAGAAAGGGAACCATTGGAAGAAGGGTGCACCGTGTAGACCGTGAGCGATTTGTCAAGGACGGACGCGCAAAAAGAGCATGGGAGACCGTAGAGCATACCGAAACGGTGCAGCGCGAGCTTACGAGGATCAATGAGGAGAAAACACGCAATAGCACACTTCTCCGATCCCTTGTTCCATGGCTTGAATACGACGCACCTCTTTGCGAAGCGGGAACTAGAAAGACCGTAATACAGCTTGGAAGCTGCTCTTCAAAGCTCTCTCCGCAGGGCTTGCTTGAGGAGGCTGGGGCTTACGTTGAAAACGTATACGAGGAGGGCGATGACCGCTATTTCGCCGTCACTTATCACAAGCAAAATGAGGATGCCGTTTTAGCGGCACTTTCCTCTGTAGGATTTGTAAAGGCGGAGTTTGAGGGGGTAACGCTTCCCGCACAGGCAGCATACGACCTTGCCGACAGCCGTGTGATCCATCTCGAGGAGGAATATCTGAATACGCAGGATCGCTTGGTAGGTCTTGCCGACTTTTTGGATGATATCGAGATCCTTTACGATATTGAGATGACCAATCTCAACGTCTTGCTTCAAAAGCAAAAGCTTCTCCGTACCAAAAACTGTACGGTGCTTACGGGATGGGTTCCCGAGGCGCGCGAGAGCGACGTTCTTTCGGTCCTTTCCGCATTCGACTGTGCGTGCGAGCTTGCCGTACCCGAGGAGGGAGAGGAGCCTCCCGTGCTTCTTCGCAACGGATTTTTCTCCTCTACCTTTGAGTGGGTGATCGGAATGTACTCCTACCCGAAGTACGGAACGTTTGATCCCACACTCATCATGAGTATCTTTTATTTCCTGATCTTCGGTATGATGTTTGCGGACGTTGGCTACGGGCTTTTGATGGTGATCGCTTGCTTTGGCGGCGTAAAACTGCTCAATCCGCGGCCTACCATGAAGCGAATGCTGTTGATGTTTGGCTACTGCGGCATTTCCTGTATGCTGATGGGCGTTTTGTTCGGCGGTTGGTTTGGCGATCTGCCAACAGCGATCATGAACAGCTTTTTTCCCGAATTCGGAGGACAAGCAGAACAAACTCCTATCGGAAGATTTTTCTATTACGGTTTGATCCTCAATCCCGTTGAATCCTCCACCGGATTTTTGATCATTGCTCTTGCAATGGGTGAAATTCATCTGATCGCGGGTATGGTCATCAATATGATCGAAACCTGGAGACGTGGAAGTCCTCTGGTGGCTCTTTGTTCAAACGTTCCTTATTGGGTCCTTTTTGCAGGACTGGATCTGATGGTTCCCGCGGCGGTTGTGGGGATGCTGATGAGCGACGGCGTTCCCGAAGATTTGGCTTTGACTCTTTCACAGCTTTCCTCTGTCGGCGGATACGTTGCGATCGCAGGCTTTGCAATGATCCTGCTCCTTAAGGGGATTGGAGAGAAGAGCTTTTCAGGGTGGCTTGTCAAGGGACTTGGCGGTCTTTATGCCCTGATCAGCTTCGCCTCGGACCTTTTGTCCTACTCCCGAATTCTGGCGCTTGGATTGGTTGCCAACGTTATCGCGTCGGTCATCAATATGCTTACAGGCCTTGGCGCAACGGGACCTATCGGATTTGTCTTTATGATCATCGTTATGATCGCGGGACACCTGCTCAATCTTGCCATCAACCTTTTGGGAACCTTCGTTCACGCGGCAAGATTGCAATATATCGAATTTTTTGGAAAATTTTACGAGGACGGCGGAGAGATATTTGCCCCCGAAGCTCCTTCGGAAAATTACTCCGAGAATTGTAAAGAAACGCTCAACTAATTTTAATTATCAATAAAAATCAAAAGGAGACTGAAACAATGACAACTTTTATCGAGTATTTTTCAAAGATCTTTAACGGTAACACTCTGGCAATCATCGGTGCGGCGCTTGCCGTTATTCTGCCCGGCATCGGTTCGGCAAGAGGGGTAAACCTTGTTGCGCGCGCGACCGCGGGTCTTATCAGCGAGGATCCCAACAAGTACGGTAAATCCATGCTTCTCCAGGCACTCCCCATGACACAGGGTATTTACGGAATGGTTACCGCGTTTTTGATCATGATCTTCGGAAACGTAATGGGAACGTCTCTTTCCTTTGCTGACGGTGCGTATTATCTGTTTGCGGCAATGCCCATCGCCTTTGGAGGACTTTATTCTGCGATCAGACAGGGTGAGGTTGCGGCAGCAGGTATCTCTGTTCTTGCAAAGCGTCCCGATGCAGTAGGTAAGGCTGTAATTTCTGCATCCTTCGTTGAGCTTTACGCAATTCTCGGACTTCTTATCTCGCTTCTTCTTATCCTTATGAAGACCGTTGCCCTGGCTTGATCCTCGGCTTTTCGGCAAACCATACGGAAAGGAGAATCTTGCAAAATGTCTTTGAATGGACTTGAAAGGATCACGGATAAGATCCTTTCTGACGCACAAGCGCAGGCGGATCAGATCCTTGCGCAAGCACAGGCAGAGTGTGAAAAAATTTCTGCCGATTATGCCGCGCGTGCCGATCGTATCCGCGATACATTAAACGGGGAGGCAGAAATGCGCGGAAAGGAATTTCTCTCGCGCGCAAAGTCTACCGCCGCGACGAATAAGCGCAATCTGATCCTGCGTACGAAGAGCGATCTTATCGACGAGGTGTTCGACGGAACGCTTGAGCAGATGCTGGCGTTGGACAACGATCAGTACACCCAGCTTTTGATCGGACTTCTTTCGGCGGCGCTTCTTGAGCAGCTTGAAGCTGAGAAAAGTGCAAAAATGCTTGCCTCTGACGAGGAGTGGAGCGAGCCCGACGCTTACCTTGTGCTGCTGAATCAACGTGATAAGGATCGATGCGGTGCCGCATTGATCGAGGGCGCTTGCAAAAAGCTGGAAGCCAAGGTCGACGGCGAAAAGCTTAAGCGCCTTGCGCTTTCCGACAAAACGGTTGCGATCGACGGCGGTGTGATCCTCAAATGCGGAGACGTAGAAGCAAATTGCTCTCTTTCTCTTCTCATAGCCCAGCTTCGCGAAAAGCTGGAGGCTGAGGTGGCTCACGCTTTGTTTGATCCCAAAAAGCAAAACTGATTCGGGACGGTGTGGCTGATGGCTGATTATTTATATGGCAGTGCGCACGTGCGCAGCCTGGAAAACGCAATGATCGGACGCGACCGTATCCTGCGTATTGCCGAATCGAAGAGTGTTTCCGAAGCATATGAAATTCTTAGAGATTTCGGTGTGGAGATCCTGCGCGATGAAAACGAAAACGTTTTGCGCGAGGCAACGCTTCTCGGTATCTTAAAAAAAGCGTACGAGACGGTCAATGAGCTGGCACCCGACAGCGCTTGTCTTAAGCTTTGGCGATATCCCTATGACTGTAACAACGTCAAGGCGGCGATCAAAGGCTTTATCAGAGGGATCGATCCCCGTTCAATGATGTTTGATTTTGGAACGGTAGATATCGAAAGGATCATCGAAATGGTTTCCGCGGGAAGCTTTTCAGATCTCTCTCCCATGATCTTGCGTGCGGCAGAAGAGGCTCTTTCGGCGTATTCCAAAACCAAAAACCCGCAAAAGATCGATCTGATCCTTGACCGTGCTTGCTATGCGGATATGCTTTCCGCGGCACGCGCATCGCAAAACGAGTTTGTCCTTCGTTTGGTGCGTGCCAAGATAGATCTTTTAAATATTTCCATGACTCTCCGTATTCTTCGTATGCAAAGCGGCGAGGCGGGAAGAGGCTTGCTTGAAGAGGCATTGCTTGCAGGCGGCACCTTGGAGGTCTCGGCGCTTTTGAAGCTTTATTCCTTGAAGGAAGATGCACTCATGGCGGAGATTGCTCGCTCGGATTACGGAAAGCTTGTTGAGCTTTACAGGGAGAGTGACGGCAGTGCCTCTGTGTTTGACCGTTTGGCTGACAATTATTGGATGGGTTTGATCCTTGAAACCAAGTTTATCCCCGTAGGACTTGAGGTCATGGTCGCCTTTCTTCTCGGGCATGAATACGAGGTAAAAAATTTGCGTATCGTTCTTTCGGGTAAGGAAGCGGGGCTTTCTGCAAAAACCATTTGCGAAAGGATTCGTGAAAGCTATGTATAAGGTAGGAATTATCGGCGACCGTGATACGGTGCTTGGATTTATGGCGCTTGGATTTTCGGTCAACGACGTAACAAATGCAGCGGATGCTGCAAAAACGCTTCATTCGATGGTAAAAAGCGGGGAATATGCGGTGATCTTCATTACCGAAAATTATGCCGCGGAGATAGAAGAAGACATGAATCGATATAAGGATATGCCATTACCTGCGGTGATCTCGGTCCCGGGGCAGGGCGGCTCTACCGGTTACGGCATGAACAACATTCGCTCTGCCGTAGAGCGTGCCGTGGGAGCGGATATTCTGTTTAAAGAATAAAGAGAGGTTCATATAAAATGGTTGAAGGAAGAATTCTAAAGGTGTCGGGCCCCTTGGTGGTTGCAGAGGGGATGAGAGAGGCGAATATGTTCGACGTGGTTCGCGTTGGCTCCAAGCGCCTCATCGGCGAGATCATCGAAATGCACGGAGACCGCGCCTCGATCCAGGTATACGAGGAGACCGCGGGAATCGGAAGAGGGGACAGAGTGGTATCTACGGGTGCACCGCTGTCCGTTGAGCTTGGTCCCGGACTCCTTGAAAATATTTACGACGGTATCCAACGCCCCTTGGAGGCCATGCGGCTTCGCGTAGGCTCCAACATCACGCGCGGTATTGACGAGCCTGCCTTGGATCGCGAAAAGGTATGGCACTTTGAAGCCGCTTTGAAGTTTGGCGATAAGGTAGGTCCCGGCGACGTTTACGGTACCGTGCAGGAAAACGAGGTCATTACACATAAGATCATGGTTCCTCCCAATATAGAGGGAACGATCGTTGAATTGCGATCGGGTGACTTCAAGATCACCGACCGCATCGGTAAGATCAAATACGAAGACGGTACGATCGAAAATATTACCTTAATGCAAAAGTGGCCCGTGCGTGTGTCTCGTCCCTATCGCGAAAAGCTCCCGCCGGCAGATCCCATGATCACAGGTCAGCGTGTTATCGACGCGCTTTTCCCAATTGCCAAGGGGGGAACCGCCTGTGTTCCCGGTCCCTTTGGGTCGGGTAAAACGGTAGTGCAGCATCAGCTTGCGAAATGGAGCGACGTTGACCTGGTCGTTTATATCGGTTGCGGAGAGCGCGGAAACGAAATGACCGACGTTTTGCGTGAGTTCCCCGTGCTGATCGATCCCAAAACGGGTAAATCCTTGATGCAGCGCACCGTTCTGATCGCAAATACAGACGGCTAATTTAGCGGGATGTTTTTGCCCATCGAAGGTTTGCTGTCGCTGGCAACCAATAAGGGTGATTCCATTTTGATGTCTATTACCTGAATTTCAGGTTTTTGGT
>JAZNEQ010000067.1:0-10170 GCA_045588715.1 Eubacteriales bacterium
GCTCCAGTCCCTTTCCGTCCTCGGCATACTGGGAAACTGCCGCTGCCCAGCTGGAGATGGGAGCGATCATACAGACGGGAGCCGCCGTCGCGTCGATCAGATATGCCAGCTTTGCGCGGGAGATCTTGTGCGAATCGGTCACGGGGCGCATCACGGAACCGACGGTCAGACAGTTGAAGTAGTCGTCGATAAAAATAAGAACGCCCAAGAAAAAGGTTGCGATAGTTGCGCCCAAACGGCTCTTAATGTGGGTCTGCGCCCATCTTCCAAACGCCGCGGAGCCGCCCGCGCGGTTGATAAGAGCTACGAGGATGCCAAGCTCAACCAAGAAGATAAAGATACCCGCTGTGTCGGAAGCAGCCGCGATAAGACCGTCGTTCAGCATGGAATCAATCGAGCCGATGGGATCGAAGTTGGTGTAAAGAAGCGCACCCGAAAGGACACCGATAAAGAGAGAGCTGTAAACCTCCTTGGTGATAAGTGCCAAGCCGATAGCGATCAGCGGAGGCAGAAGCGCCCAAAGGTTTCCTCTGATCATTCCGGGGGTGTCGTCCCCCGTGCAGCTTTCGCAGGGAACGGTGTAGTCGTAGGTCATGGTTGCCGTCTTTTCCCCACAAATCTCACAGTCGGCAGGCTGTTCCAGCACCATCTCCTGAGCGATGGCATCGTCAAGCGTTGCGGCGCAGTCTTCACACGCAAGTGCCTGACAGGAAAGTTTGCCCTTGGCGTGACAGTCGATACAGTCGACCTCCTTCATTGCGGCACCGCTGACACCGACGAAGATCATAAGCCCCACGATGAGAAGCGCCGCAACTGCCAAAACGATTTTTCTTGTGTTTGACATAAAAAATTTCCTTTCTTTTTTTACACGATCACATTCCGAAAAAAAGAAAAGCGCGGCAGAATGCCACGCAACAATATCGGCAAAATGCCGCAAAATTGTTGATAGCCCTCCACTTACGTGACAGTGAATACGGTGTTCCCGCATCCCCCAGCCCGTACCGACGGAAAAAATCGGTACCGCTTCGGCAAGGACTCCTTTTACGCGTTCCCTTTTCCGGGAGGCCGCCGCGCGACTCATAGCCCTCGCACCTCTATCTTTTGATAACGGTATGAAATTGTGTTTTATTAACAGTCCAAGTATAGCATGAACCCTTCTCAATGTCAATAGAAAATTCGACATTTATATTATTAAGTTTTTAACAATATACAAAAAACGATCATATCTGCTTTTGTACGCTCTTATATTCGTCGTAATAGCGATAATAGGGGCATGCACGGTTCTCGCCCGATAAAAAGCGCACCATTTCATCCTCGTCTAAATTCATCATACAAACGTAGCTGTCAAAGTCTTCGTCGTAATCGTAAAACACGCAGTCCTCGCAATTGGTGATCTGCTTTTTGGTTTTTTCCATGCTTACTCTCCTCTCTTTTGTACCAAGCGTGCCTGTCGCCACCTTCCCGGGCTGATCCCAAGCACACGCTTAAACATCTTTGAAAAATTACAAACGTCCTCGTACCCCGAAAGCTGTGCCGCCTCTGCAACTGAGGCGCCGCGCAAAAGCTGTGCCTTTGCCGCCTCCAGGCGCACGGAAATCAGATATTCCTGAACGGTTTGACCCGTTTTTTCCTTAAACAGTCTTGAAAGATAGCGGCGGTCAAGATTCATTCGATCTGCGATCTCCTCAACGTAGATCGGGTGCATATATTGGGTATCGACGTAGTTTTTTACCCTTCTGACGTAGTGATTATGCGGCTTTTGCGTGGCAAAAAGCTCTGCGTACATCAAAAGCAAGCAGGCAGCGATCCTGTATTCGCTCACGCCGTCGTTCTCGCACGCCGCAAGCATTTCCTCCGCCCAGTTGCGCGTGCAGGAAAAGACGGGGGGCAGCTCCGAAAAGCGTGCGGAAAGTGCCCCGTCAAAGCCCACCCAACAGTAGCTCCACGGACACTCATTTGACGCATAGTAAAGAGTGACCTCATCGGGGCAGATCAAAAACGCTTGTCCCGCGCGCACCGTATAGGATCTTCCGCCGCGCACAAGCGTTCCCTCTCCCGAGCGGACAAAATGGATCAAGGTATACGAACGCACGGCAGGACCGTATCGATGCCCCGGGGCACAGTCCTCTTCCCCCACGATCAAGGGATTTAAGTCGTGAAAATTTCGATTGATCAAAGCCAGATCCTGCAAAACAGCACCTCCCTTTTCCATTTGGTTACATTTTACCATATTTACGGCACATAATGCAATAGGATTTTAAAAAAAGAAAAGGTATAATATTTTTAAAACCAATCATTTAAAGGAAGGTATTCTATTATGAAGATCACTTTTATGGGCGCGGGAAGCTCTGTATTTGCAAAAAACGTACTTGGCGATACCATGCTCTCTCCCACCTTTCACAACGTGGAAATCGCACTTTACGACATCGACGGCGACCGTCTTGAGGAATCCTATCTCATGATCTCGTCGATGAACGAAACCGTAAACGAGGGACGTGCCAAAATTTACAAGTATCTTGGCGTTGAAGAAAGAAAGAGCGCACTCCGCGGTGCCGACTTTGTGGTCAATGCCATTCAGGTAGGGCTTTACGAGCCTTGCACCGTCATCGACTTTGAGGTTCCTAAAAAATACGGTCTGCGCCAGACCATTGCCGACACCTTGGGCATTGGCGGCATTTTCCGTGCGATGCGTACCATTCACGTGATGAAGGATTTTGCCGCCGACATCGAGGAGGTTTGTCCCGACGCGTGGCTACTGAACTACACCAATCCCATGGCAATGCTGGCAGGATATATGCAACGCTATACGGGAGTCAAGACCGTAGGGCTTTGCCACAGCGTACAGGTGTGCGCCAAGGCTCTGCTTAAGAACGTTGGCATGGAGGACAAGCTTGAGGGGTGCCGTACCAAGATCGCAGGGATCAATCACATGGCGTGGCTCCTTGAGATCTACGACAAGGACGGCAACGACCTATATCCCGAGATCCGCCGCCGCGCCAAGGAGAAAAACGCAAGCGAAAAGCACAACGACATGGTGCGCTTTGATTACATCGAAAAGCTTGGCTACTATTGCACCGAAAGCAGCGAGCACAACGCCGAATACAATCCCTTTTTCATCAAGCAAGGGCGTGACGATCTTATTGAAAAATTCAACATCCCCCTGGACGAGTATCCGCGCCGCTGTGTAAGACACATTGAGCAATGGCAAAAGCAAAAGGAGGAGATCATGAACGGCGGCAAGGTACAGCACACCCGTTCGCTGGAATATGCCTCCCACATCATGGAAGCCATTGTTACCAACACCCCTTACAAGATCGGCGGCAACGTCATCAACAACGGCTGTATTCCCAACCTCCCCGCCAAGGCTTGCGTTGAGGTGCCTTGCATCGTTGATAACAACGGCATTACACCCACCTACGTAGGCGACCTTCCCCTCCAGCTTGCGGCAATGAACGCCTCCAATATTTACACGCAAATGCTGACCGTTGAGGCGGCACACACGGGCAAAAAGGAATACCTCTATCAAGCGGCAATGATGGATCCCGTTACGGGCGCACAGCTCTCTACCGACGAGATCGTGTCCCTTTGCAACGAGCTGATCGAGGCGCACACAAACGCAGGATATCCTATTTTTTGATCTATGATGTATAATAAGTTGATCCCCCTTGATGATCTTCACCAAGGGGGATCGTTTGTATGAACGGCTATGCCGCGCACGTAGATACATAAAATTCAAAGCATAAGCCGCAGTGCGATTTTAAGGAGATCAGATCCCGTTTTCCACACCCTTCATGTTTTCAAAGGTATCAGAGGGATCGCCACCGTTGACGGGCGGGTGCGTCCAACGGTTTTCGCCGTTGTAATCTACACAATGGAACAGCTCGCAAAGCTCCCAAAACATCGCCTGGACCTCGGGGTCGTCCTTGAGCAAAAGACCGTAACGGGTCCTTAATTTCACAAGATCTCTCTGTCCGTGCATGTTGTTGTCAAAGTAATAGGAATACCGTTTTGCGTCGATCTGCGCACGGAGATAAAGGATTCTCCAACGCCATGCGCTCTTACCGCGCTCGCACAACTTTTCATTGACTTCATCTGCGATCCGCTTCGCTTCCAGAGCAGACTCCAAGGTAGGCTCTTTGTTAAATGCTACCAGCAGATAGTTTTCCTCGATCAGCTCCATCATGCGGATCAGATCGTCTACCCACTCGCCCGCATCCATCTCATAAGCGAGGTATTCCTTAAGGATCTCGGCATAGCTCTTCTCGGGATTCCAATAATAGCCCGCAAACAAGACCTTGTTCAAATCCTCGTAAATCCCCTCCGAATAGGGCATTCCTCCCCGGAGGACGTGACGGGAGCTATCCCAGATCTCCTGGAAGTGCTTGCAAAGTGGGTTTGCGCCAAGCCCACCCCAGGGATGATGACCGAACATGCTGATCTCGGGGAAGTTTACCACGGGCTTTATGACCTCGTGGGTGATGGGATATGCGGGATACGGCTTTTCACCGTGCCCGTCGACCATAATATAATCTGCCCAATCAAGATCGGTCTTAAGGTGCTTGTAAAAGCCCTCGTACTCCCCTTCCACACCGTAGATCCCCGTATCAAACAGCCACGTAGAAACGATCATTTGAACGTTGGGATAAATCGATTTTACAAGCTTGTTGATCTCGTTACAGGTACGCACGTATCCGTTGGCGCCCCAAGGACGGCAATCGGGGCAGGAGCAACCGCCCTCATCATAAGGCCAAGCGATGTAATAATCCAATCCGATATCCAAAAAGGCGTCTAAAACCGCTTTCCAAACCACCTTCAAATACTCGATTCCCTCGGGCTTGGAGGTACAGACATAGCGATGATTGGTAGGAGAACGCCAAAGCTCATAACTTGCTGCGATCGAATCGGGTGCCGTCTTCAATCCTTGATTGACGGTAGAGATGATCCCCACCTTCATCCCGTATTTTTTTGCAAGAGAGAACACGCGTCTGAGCTTATCGACCGATCTTCCAAAGAGCGCATCGTCAAGAGTTGACAGATTGACAATGGGCAAAACGGCGATGATGGTGCTATATCCCCAAAGCAGCATTTCCTCCATGTACGCTTCCAATTCCTCAGTGGAAGCCTGCTGATACCAATTGTAAAAGTGAATGGCGAAGTAGGTAGCGCGGAAGCTACAGGCAGGTGTTACCACTCCCTTGGGAGGCGCGGGGACAAAGTCGGTTTCGCTCCATTTTGCGGAATGCAAAAATTTACCAATACCGTAGTAAAGCCCCAAGCCATCGGTACCGGTAATAAGGTATCCACCGTGAGAGGAAGTAATTTCATAGCTTTCGGGAGCACCGATCGCAGCATTGATCTCAAGCTTGATGACAAAGCCGTCGGCATCTGCCTCAAACGGGATGCGTTTTTGGATATGTCTCTCCAAAAGAGACGCATGGCTTTCATGTCCGTTCGATTTCAAAAAGATTTTCATGTGTGCCTCCTAAAATACGATTTCGCTTTTTCGCAAAAGGAAAACTCAACAAAAAAAGAATAGAAGCGTAGCCTTGTGGATTGCGAAATTACATTCATTATACATGAAAGCGTATCTAAAATCAAGTAGTTTTCTTTCAAAAAATACTAAAAACTTTTCAAAAACATATTGATTTTTATAAAAAGCTGTGTTATAATGTCAAGCGTAAAAAAAATATCGGAAGCATAGCTCAGTTGGTTAGAGCGCACGGTTCACATCCGTGAGGTCGAGAGTTCGAGTCTCCCTGTTTCCACCAATAGGAATAAGGGGGCACCTGTGGGGGTCCCCTTATTCCTATTGAAGGATAAATCGAAAGACTTGAGCTCCGCAAATTCCAACGGAATTTGCTATAACACGCGACATCGCTATCTTTAATCTATCACTGCACTATATCGCGTGTTTGAGTTCTGAGTCTCCCTGTTTCCACCAAGGAAGAGAGAAGGTGTCCTTTGGATGCCTTCTCTCTTCCTTGCTGAATATCACGACTCGAACTCCGAGAATTCCGCAGGAATTCTCTATAACGTGCGATACCGCAAACAAAAATTTACCACCGCACAAAACCGCACGTTTGAGTTCTGAGTCTCCCTGTTTTGAAGCAACGGGCTGATAACACTTCTAATCGCTAAAGCCTCGCTTTTTGCGAATGTCTTGGACGTAATTCTTTAACCGATCATCATTATCTGCTTCGGCAACTTGATATAAGATCCCTAAAGCGGCAAGCGTATAATGTATTTTTCCACGCATAAAGGATAATTTATCGGGAATTCCTCGCGAATACGATGCGGCGATTGTTTCTACAAACTCCTGATCCATTACGGAACCCAAGCTATTAAAAAGTTTTGTAAAAATCATCGTTTGCCGTTCTTCGGAAACAGGACTGTCCTCTAAAAGTGAATCTAACGTCTCTAAAATTCCATCCATAAACTCTACAGGTGTAATGGGAGACGGATCGACGTATTTTTTGATACGCTCTATCGCATCATCTTCTCCGTTTGCTTCCGTAACGTCTCTAAGAGCCGCCTCGTCAAGTCCCAATCTATAATCTGTATTGAGTTCATTTAACCATTTATAAATATCCTCTCGTTTTACCCAAAACCCCTCCATGCTGTTTCCTCCTAAAAACAAAAAGTGCGCCGACCGAAGCCCGCGCACAAAAACGCAAACTCCGATAGTCGCCAAACTAACCTTTCGAGTAAATGGTATACACTTATTTCGCCGTAAATGGAATTTGCATTTTATCAAATCCAATAACGAAATAAGCATACCCAAAAAAAGGTATATTTATCCTTATGAAAGGATAACGCACCCATTTTCTTATTTATTCGGTTAGTTTGGCGCCTTTATTATATCACACTGCACCGTTTTTGTCAATCATCAAAAAAACGAATTTTTTCATCCTCTCCAAAATATACTTAAGACAAACGCGTTTATTTGTGAACAAATTTGTTCACATTGTAAACATTATTCCATCACTCTTGATTTTGGCACCTTTGTATGCTACAATGTGGAAAAACGACAAAAAATTACATTTTGATTTGAGGTGACGTTTGATGCAAGAATTTTTCTATTGGCTATTCAGCGAAAAGAATTCAACACTCACGATAGGACTGTTTGACGTTTGGCACTTTTTGTATCTCTTTGTAATTTTTGGAACCGCGCTTTTGCTTTCTTTGTTGCTTCAAAACCGTTCGGAGCATGCAAAGCTCTGCGCGATCAAAACCTTTGCCTATCTTACCGTAGGTCTTTACATCGCCGACTTTTTTATCATGCCGCTTTCGGACAGCTACGGACACAGCATCAGCATTGATAAGCTTCCCTTTCACATTTGCACTTTCATGGGCGTGCTTTTGCCGTTTGTACAATTCAACCCGAAATTTGCAAGGATCAAGGATACGGTAGTCAGCCTTGCCATTACCTCCTCCCTTATGTGGATGTGCTACCCCGGTAGCGCGCTTGGCGGTGAGCCGCCCTTCAGCTACGTCATTTTCCAAACCTTTATGTACCACGGCGTTTTGTTTGTGTGGGGTGTCCTCAGCCTTACCTTGGGCGGCGTTCGCCTCTCCTTTAGATCCATTTGGAAGGAGCTTGTGGGAATTATTTTTCTCCTTTTGTGGGCGGGGATCGGAAACGCCATTTATCCCGGAGAGAAAAACTGGTTTTTCGTTTCCGAAAGCATCTTCCCCTTCCTTTCGGATGAGATCATGCCCTTGGCGGTAGTTTTGGGTGTATTTGGCGTTTGCGTTTGCGTTTATTTGCTTTATTACGGCATCCGCGCACTTGCAAACAAGCGAAACGTAAAACAGTAACAAAAAGATCTTAACCGTGCCCCTGCGGTTAAGATCTTTTTTGTCGTGTATTTTTTTCCCTCTATTGACAAAAACTTGTTTGGAATGGTATAATTATTTGAACGATCGTAAAGGCTGACGAAAGCTTTTCCTCTTTTTGAGGCGCGAAAGGAGCATTATGAAACACGGTTTTATTAAGGTCGCCGCGGCGTCACCTACCATAAAGGTTGCAGACACCGCGTACAACGTGCAGGAATTGATCCGCTTGACCAAAGCGGCATCTGACATGGGAGTACAGCTTTTGTGCTTTCCCGAGCTCTCTCTTACCTCCTTTACGGCGGGAGATCTGTTTTTGCAGGACACCTTGACAAAGGGCGCCTTGGACGCTCTTTCTGTCTATTTGAAAGAAACCAAGGGAACGACGCTTTTGTCGGTTGTGGGGCTTCCCTTTTTGCATTTGGGACGTCTTTATAACTGTTCCGCGTTTTGTCAAAGCGGAAAGCTGTTAGGGCTTGTCCCCAAGACCCTTTTAAGCACGACCGTTCCGCAAAATGAGTACCGCACCTTTACGTCGGGCGACGGAATACGTGGTGCGGAGGTGGAATTTGAGGGTGCACGCATTCCCTTTGGCACCGACCTTTTGTTTTGTGCCGATACACTCCGCGCTCTTCGCATTGCCGCCGAGATCGGCACGGATACCGATGCGATCCTCCCACCCGCCGCATACGCCGCTCTTGCGGGTGCAACCTTGATCTGCCATCCCTCCTGTGACGTGCGCACCGTGACCTCGCGTCAAGCGGCACGCTCGCAATTTGCCGCTTCCTCAAAACGGCTGAACTGTGCCTATCTTCACGCTACCGTCGGCACGGGAGAATCGACCACTGATTTTGTGTTTGGAGGCGAGAGCATGGCGCTGGAATGCGGAGAGCTCTTGGCGGCGTGCGACCTGTCGGGCAAGGACCTTCCCCTGCTTGTCACCGAGATCGACACCGAGCGCATTGAAAAGGAGCAAAAACGCACGCTCCCACTCGCAACGCCCCCCGCTTACCGCACCGTTTCCTTCTCGCTTACCGCACGGGAAACGACCTTGACGCGCGTGATCGACCCGCATCCCTTTATGCCTGCCGATGCAAAGGAGGCTATGGCAAGATGCCGCGAGATCCTTGACATTCAGGCAAAGGGGCTGGCGCAAAGGATCGAGCGCGCCTATGCCAAAACGCTTGTCATTGGTATTTCGGGCGGTCTGGATTCCACGCTGGCGCTTCTTGTTGCCGCGCGGGCGCTTGCACTGCTAAATCGCCCCGCAACCGAGATCGTGGCGGTGACCATGCCCTGTTTTGGCACCACGCAGCGTACCAAGGGCAACGCGCAGACGCTTTGCCGAGAGCTTGGGGTCACGCTTCGCACCATTGATATCTTAAATGCCGTCAACGTGCATTTTGCAGACATTGGACACGACCCCGCCGTGCGTGACGTGACCTATGAGAACGCACAGGCGCGCGAGCGCACGCAGATCCTTATGGACGTTGCCAATCAAACGGGCGGCATGGTGGTAGGCACGGGCGACCTCTCCGAGCTTGCCCTTGGCTGGGCGACCTATAACGGAGATCACATGTCGATGTACGGAGTTAACGCATCCGTCCCCAAAACGGTGATCCGCCACGTGGTTTCTTACTGTGCCAAGGAGGCTGAGGATGCGGGGTGCACGACCCTTTCCGCCACGCTGCTTGATATTCTTGATACTCCTGTCTCCCCGGAGCTTCTTCCCTCCGATGAGGGGGACAACATCGCGCAAAAAACCGAGGATCTGGTAGGTCCTTACGAGCTGCACGATTTTTATTTGTTCTATCTTCTCCGCTACGGCTTTTCTCCTGAAAAGCTTTACCGCTTGTCCAAGGCTGCCTTTGCGGGAGTTTATGACGATGCAACCTTAAAAAAGTGGCTCAAAACCTTTTTGCGCCGCTTCTTCTCCCAACAATTCAAGCGCTCCTGCCTCCCCGACGGACCCGCGGTGGGCTCGGTTTCGCTTTCTCCCCGTTCTGCCTTCTGTATGCCCTCGGACGCGTCAAGCGCCCTTTGGCTGGAGGAAGCAGAAATGCTTTAAGCCCTATATAAAAAAGCACCCCCGAATGCAAGTTGCGTTCGGGGGATGTTTGTTATTCACACCAAAGAACGATATTTCCGCTCTCCAGCGTTTTTTTCATATCGATCACGCGCTGATTGGAGGAGCCGCGAAAGCGCAAGGAGATATCCTTTTTTGCTTTGACGAATCTTCCGTCTACAAGCACGTCAATGAGCGAGAGCATCTCGTCGGTCGCCTCGCACCGCGGGTGACTTCCGTCGACCCAAAGCTCATGATCCAGCGTAAAGCCC
>JAZNEQ010000068.1:0-12625 GCA_045588715.1 Eubacteriales bacterium
TGTTAGTTTCGGAGGCAAAGGCTTTGGCTGATCAAGGAGATTATACGGCCGCTTATCAATACTTAAAGTCGATTAAAGCAACCGATGAAGAGACCTTCCCTTTTATGGAGGCGTATCGCTTGGCAAGTGAAAGAGACTATAAAGGTGCCGTTGCGGCAGGTCTTACGGGTATTACCATCCCCGAGGGGGTAACAAGCATTGACTATGCTGCGTTTTATGGTTGCACAGGCCTTACGAGTATTACCATCCCTGCGAGCGTAACAAGCATTGGAGACTCTGCGTTTTACGGTTGTACGGGGCTTACGAGTATTGCGATTCCCGAGGGCGTAACAAGCATTGATAGATATGCCTTTGATGGGTGCACGGCGCTTAAACATGTGATTTTTGAAAATTGTAATGGATGGAAAAGGGGGACTTATTCGGTTTCTGCCGCCGACCTTTCCAACGCTTTGACTGCGGCAACGTATTTGACAGATACGTACAGTGACTACGCTTGGACCCGTGACTGACCTTTTAGCTTTGGTGGACGAGGAGCGTACGCAAAATAAAAACGGAGCTTTCTTGCTTTTTGGCGAGAAAGCTCCAACTTTTTTATTTACAGATCACGTTTGCGGTTTTGAGGGGGGCGTTGTGAAGTCCCAACGTAATGGCGTTCCATTCGGTACGCGTTCCCCCGAAATAGACGGTGGTAAGAGCGGTGCATTCTTGAAAGGCGGAGGCACCGATTTTTTTGATCGTGGCGGGAAGGGTAACTTCCTTAAGCGCCGTGCAGTTGAAAAATGCCATTTGCGGTAGAGCATCTCCCGACGTAACGGTGGCTTTTATCAGTGCGTCAGAAGTAATTTCGGGAAGGAGATATGCGGGAAGCGTTGCATTTACAATGCGGCAACCCGAAAACACACGCAAGCCAAGGATGACGCCTGTGTCCTTCCCCGAAAGGGATGTTATTCCCGTGCAACCGTGGAAGGCGGTGTCACCGACGTATTGCAGATTTTTGGGGAGGGTGAGATCTTGTATGGTGCGGCAATTCAAAAGCGCATTTTTTTCAATGCGCAAAACGGTTGAGGGAAGTGGGGAAAGCTCCATTGCGGTGCATTCCGCAAAAGCGGATTCCCCAATATATTTCAGTCCCTCGCACAAGGTCATTTGTTTTAAGGCGGCGCCCATGGACGCAAAGGCTTCGTCCGCAATGCCGCGCGTGCCCTCGCAAAGCGCAAGCTCGGCGCTCTTTGTTTGGTATCCGACCGCCCAATTGTCAACGTAAAGCACGTCACCCTCGCATCGGTAAAGCGCGGGAGTGCCGAGGAAGGCGTTTTTTTCAACGGAAGAGACCGTTGGAGGAATGGAGAGGGTCGTTAAGGAGCTGCATTTGTAAAATGCCTTTTGGGGAATGCTTGCAAGCGTGGAGGGAAGTGTAACCTTTTGAAGGAAGTCGCACTCCGCAAAGCACCCGACACCGAGGGAGGTGACCGTTTTTGGGATTTTGACCGAGGTGACGCGGGAAGCGAAAAAGGCATAGTCGTAAATGGCGTAGGGATCACCGCCAAGGGATTTTGGCAACGTAAGCTCGGTTTGATCACCGTTGTAAGCGATGAGCAAGGGAGAACCCGAAATGACGTAAAAGACAAAGCCGTCGCGCTCGGTCAGGACGCTTTTTTGCTCGGGCGTGCGGACGTTTTTGGCGTAGAGCGCGACGCTGCCGTTTTTGGTACTGCCCGCGGAAAGTGAAAGCGTGGATGCGTTACATACTTCCATCAGCTTGGTGCATCCCAAAAACGCATCGCTTCCGATGGACGTAAGCCCACGCCCTATGGAGAGCGCGTAAAGCGAGCGGCAGCCCGAAAACGCGTTTTTGCCTATTTTTATAAGTGCGTCGGGAAGGGTAAGCTTTGAAAGACGCTCGCATTTTGCGAATGCGCCATCGCCGATATCGGTAAGAGAAGAGGAAAGGGTCAACGAGGTGAGTGCGGTGCAACCGTGAAAGGCATTGTCGTATATTTTTGTGACTGTGTCGGGCAGGGTAACGGTGGTCATGCTTGTATGACCTGCAAACGCATAGCTGCCAATGGCGGTGACCGATCCGTCACTTGGTATGATGGAGGCGGCACATCCGGATACCAAGAGACGGGAAGGCTTATGGATCAAAGCGTTGCCGCGAGACAGATAGATGGGGTTTTGTTCTGAAACCGAAATTTCCTCCAATTGCTCGCAACCGCGGAAGACCCCGTTTCCAATGGAGGTGACACTCGAAGGAACGGTGATGGACTGTGCGGCATGGCAACCGAGAAAGGCATTGGCATCTACCATGCGGATCCCCTCGGGAATGCGGTATACTTTTTTTGCACGGTCCTTGACCCCGAGAAGTGTCAACTCTTCTCCCTCGCCGCGCGTAATAAAATCGGACATTTGCTCGGCAGGAGTATCGGGAGAGCTTGTGGGGGGAGGAGCTGAGCAGGAGAAGAGTTGTAATATGAAAAGAAGGGTTAAAAAAAGGCATTGTGCAGATAAGGCGCACTTAAAAGATCGCTTCATGCAAATTCTCCTTTTGGAGGGGCGTTGGTTTCTTTTATTATACATCGAAGCTGTTTTTTTGTCAACAACGTGGGAATGAATTTCGGTTGGTCATGATGCAGGCAAAGCGTGGCACTTTTTATAGACGTGCGCTCCTTCACCTGACTACAGCGTGAGCTCTCTCCCCGAAGGAGCCTTATGGTCACGTGCGCGCCCTCTGTCACCCCCGCGAGATTCTTCATGTCTCTTGAGAATGACACGCGGGTCGGTACCTTGGTTTGTTGACTTGCACAACAAAATTACGCAAATGAGAAAAATATACAAAGATTGAGAAGCTTTGGTGGTTGAAACATGAACATTTTTTACAAAATTTCGCAAACGCGCAAAGTTTTACTTGACAATTACGCAAAAACGTGGTATAATGTGCTCAAGTTGAACGTATGAGCGTAAAAAAGAAGTGAACCGTGAAGAAGCATGAAAGAGATTTTCATACAAATTTTGATTTTTAGGCGAGTTCTCATTTTTTAAAAGTGTAAGCTGCTTCTTTTTTTACCTATATTTACGCGAAAACGAATGCTATCGTAAAAGAGGAAGGAAAGGAGGAGAAGCAATGTGTGATATTTGTAAAAGAGAGCGTTGCCTTGATTTGTGTCCCAATAACGTGAGCGCGGCAGAGCCGCCCTGTTACTGCCTTGTGTGTGCACGGCCGATTTACAGAGGGGAGACAGCGTATGCACTTGAGGAGGGGGTCCTTTGCGAGGATTGTATGAGGGAGAGTGCTTTTGAGGTCGTGGATTGACGGCATTAACTAAAACCGGGCGGGCATGGAAGGACGTGAGTTGATGGGAAAGGATACGGCGAGCCGCCAAAGACTTTTGCGTGCCGTAATGCTTTCCGAGCGCTTGATCGTCAAGCGCTTGGAACGGGCGTTGCATTGCGAGGAAGAGATCGATGCGCTTCTCTCTCTTTGCGCGGAGTATGCAAAAGAGGTGGGGCTTCATGAGAAAGAAAAGAAAGAACTCTTTTCAAGGATCGATATGCTGCGATGTGAGGATCTTTCAAAAATCGTGGCAATGATCGGTGTGCTTTGCGAAAAGGAAGCATTTTTAAGAGGGGCGGAAAGTGCGGGAGGAGGTGGAACGCCCTCTGCTTGCAGATTTGAAGATCTGTAGAGAAATGGGGGAGATGAGTGACTGTTGAACAGATCGTTGAAAAAAGACGGAGGCGGTGGGAGGAAAGGGGGGATCTTACTTATGATCGCCGTATCACTGCGGCGGCGGTAGAACGGATCATGTCGGACGCAGGGATGCGGCGGGAGATCATGGAGCGGCCGTACCTTCTTATTGAAGCTACCTTTTTGATCGTGGATAAGAAGAAAGCAACGGTACCGTTCTTTTTGAATGACGTGCAAAGGGATTTTATCAGACAGTTTGAGAAGAGGGGAACCGGTCGCCCTTATTATATTCTAAAGGGGAGACAGCAGGGATTTACTTCTTTGATCACCGCGATGCAGTTGTCTTACGCCATTGTAAGAAAAAATTTTTCGGGGATGACGATTGCCGATACCGCAGACAACGCACTTGCGATCTTCAACGACCGCGCCCGTGCGGTATATGAACGTTTGCCGCGTGCCCTGCTGCCGACCGAACGCTTTAGTTCGAAAAAAGAATTTTATTTTGACGTGTTGAATTCCTCCTGGCGTGTATCGACCGCGACGGGCAACACGGGACGGTCGCGTACTCTTAATTTTGTGCATTTTTCAGAGGTGGCATTTTATGAGTGCTCTCTTGCCGAGCTGCAAAAGGGAATTGGAGAAGCGATGACCGAGGATGCGGTGTGTATCTATGAGACGACGGCAAACGGACTTGGAGAATCGGAGGAGCTTTGGAGGAGCGGCGTTTGTCATAATTTGTTTTATGAATGGTGGAGAACGAAGGAATACCGATGCTGTGATCTTTCTTATTTGGAAACGCGAGATCCTTGGCTTCTTTCACGTATTTCTTTTTTGCGCTCCCGGGGCTTGTGCGATGAACAGATCTCCTGGTATTGCCGTAAGTATGCTTCTTATCTTGACAAAAGTACCATTCGGCAGGAATATCCCTGTACTCCCGATGAGGCCTTTGTTTCGGGAGGAGAATGTGTTTTTGATAAGGAGAGATTGACAGAGGCGTTGGCAATGCAAGGAGAGGTCAGCGCGCCTCGACGCGGATATTTTACCTATCGGCGCAGGAGGGAGGAGATATACGGGACCGACGGGGACGTGATCGAGAGTGAATTGTGTATTGAGGATATTGCGTTTTGTGAAGCGCACGACGGATATATTCTCCTTTATGAAGAGCCATTGGTACGCAGAGACGGTGCGGGAAGGATCGTTGCGCGTGCTCCCTACAGTCTGGGAGGAGATACGGCAGGGGAAGGGGGCGACTATTTTACGGGGAAGGTGGTTTGCGATCTTAACGGTAAGAGTGTGGCGACCTTGCGGATTCAGCACATTGATGAGGATCTTTATGCAGAGCAAATGTATTGTCTTGGAAAATATTACAACAATGCTACGATCGGTATTGAAATCAATTATTCCGCCTATCCTATGCGGCTTCTTGAGAGGACCTATCGATACCCGCGGCTATATTATCGGGAAAAGAATGATCACGAAGGGGGTGTGCGACGTTCTGCCGGCTTTGAAACTACCCAACGTACAAAGCCGCTGATCATCGCGAATCTTGTATCGGTCCTGCGTGAGGATCCCCTGCCGGAGAGAGACCCCGAAACGCTGCGAGAGATGTTGACCTTTACCCGTCGTGCGTCGGGAGGAATGGGGGCGGTTTCCGGAAAGCACGATGACCTTGTGATGGCGTTGGCGATCGCACAGTATATTTCCTCCTCCTCGCACCGCTCGTGGGAGGAGGTAGAGGAGGAGCGAGAAGATTTGATTGGGGCATATTTCCATACCGAAAGCGAGGAGGATGGGAATGCTTCGTATATGAGCTGGGAGGAAAATGAATGAAAAAACGAAAATGGTTTTTGGGACGGACAAACGATCGGATCGAACGGTTGGAGCGTGAGGTGGAGCACCTGAAGGAAAGGCTCGCGGTGCGTGGGGAGAGCTTGTCAGCACTTTTGACACAGACGGACGGCGTGCCGCTTTCACAAGTGATCAGCGAATATCTTTACGGGGAGGAGGAAGGTACGAATGGCTGAAACGGAAAATGATTTTGACCGAGTGACAGAGCTTTGGAAAATGTTTCGGCGGGGGAGAGAATACCAATCGGCAAAGGGACTGTCAAGAACACTGCCCGCGTGTGTCCGATTTTATGAGGGAGATCAATGGGCGCCGCCCACGAAGAACACGAAAAATTTGCCGCGCCCTGTGGTCAATTTTACAAAAATGATCTGCCGATCTAAAAAGAGTGCGATCTTGTCAGCGCCCTTGCGTATCGTATATCGCTCGTATGACGGTACGGTAGATACGGAACGACTGAACAGCTTTGCCGAATACATTGGACATGAGATGGGACAGGACGAGCTTGACCGACGGGGAATTGACTGTGCGGTCAAGAAAGGAACTTACATCTATCACTATTATTGGGACGTCCACGCCAAAGGCTTACGTGGGCGCCGAGGTGGCGCTTTGCGCGGGGAACTGCTTGAGCCGCTGAACGTGTTTTTCGCTGACCCGACTGAGACGGACGAGCAAAAGCAAGCGTGGATCCTGATCGCCACACGCGAAAGCGTGGAGACGGTAAGGGCGATGTGTGTCCGGCAAAGTGACCGCGATGCGGTGGTTTCTGACAGTGAAAGTGATCCCTACGGTACGGTGGAGAGCGGCGACGGTGGGCTTGTAACCGTTTTGACGCGATACTTCCGAAGAGACGGTGAGGTGTACGTGGAACGAGCAACCAAAAGCGTTTTGCTGGGAGAGGCCTTTCCAATTACGCCAGAGCCTGCTTTCTTTCATCAAAAGCTTTCGGGCGAGGATCCCATGATATCCGGACTCCCCGAAAGAAAATCAACGGAGGAAGTCTTGCCCGCAGAGCGTGTACGTGCAACTCTTTATCCCGTTGTTGTAGGTCAGTATGAAGCACGGGAGGGATGTATTTACGGTCTTGGTGAGGTGGAAGGGATCATTCCCAATCAACGAGCTGTGAATTTTAATCTTGCAATGATGCTGCTTTCCGCACAGGAGAACGGATGGGGAAAATACGTTGTATCCAAGGATGCTCTTCGTGGACAGGTGATCACGAATGAACCCGGGCAGGTGCTGACCGATCACACACCGGGGGGCGGTGGAATCAGGCGGTTATCCGATCATGCACTTCCCGCCGCTCCCATGCAGATCGTAGAGGCCTTGACACAATTGACAAGGACCGTTGCAGGAGCCTCTGAGGTGATGACGGGCGAGGTCATGGGCTCGGGGATGTCCGGTGCGGCGATCGCGCAATTGCAGAGCCAAGCCCTTCGCCCCGTAGAGGAGCTTCGGCGTGCTTTTTGTAAGGTGAAGGAAAAACAAGGCCTTGTCCTGGCGCAATTTTTTAAGCTTTATTATACCGATACGCCTTATCCTGCACGCAACGCAGGAGAGGGATATTACTATGACGTTTTTGACTCGGCTCCCTATCGGGATGCGGAATTGGAGGTTACTGTGGAGGCGGTGGGAGGAACCAATGCCTCTGCCGCGGGAGATATCAATGCGCTTGACGTGGCGCTGAAAAACGGTGCGATCTCTCTTGCGACCTATTTTGAGTTATATCCCAGAGATGCACTCTCCAATCGCCGCGAGATCATTGCAGCGATCGAGCGTGAGGAGAAGCGAAGAAGGGATGCGATCACGGTTGACGACCCCTATACGGGGATCTGATAAAATACGCAGGCAACGCGGAAAAATCCAAGGAAAGAAAGGATAAGAAATGGAAGAAAACAAAGCGAAAACAACGGAGAGTGCAGATGAACTCTTTCGGGACGGTACGGACGCGGGTGCCGTTACTTCCGAGGCAGAAGCTCATAACTCTGCTTCTGCAGACGTGACCCAAAGCGCGGAGATCTCAGCCGAGGAAGGCTTGGCTAAGAAAGCAACGGAGGGAGGCTTTACTGACAGGGAACAGGATATCAATCGTGAAAATGCGCGGCGCCGCCGTGAAGCCGAGCGAGAGCGTGCGTTAAAGGAGGAGCGGGAGCGCGCGATCATTGAGACCCTGGAAGGGAAAAATCCTTATGATGGGAGTGAAATGAAGGACAGTGCCGACGTAGAAAGATTTCTTGAAATGAAGCGGGAATATCTGGAGCGTGAGGAATTGGAACTGCATGAAAGGGAAGCGAGAGACCGTTGGTTTTCGGAGGACCGTGCCGATTTTTGCAGGGCCTATCCTGACGTAGAGTTGGATCGCTTGATTGAGGATGATCGCTTTCGTCGCTTTGCCGAGGGAAAGGTAGGGAATCTTCCCATGCGTGAAATTTACGAGGGGTATCAATCGTTTCTCGGCGCGTTTGATGAAAAGGCAAAAAGCCTTGCGGCACAGGCTTTGGCAAACAGTATTTCGGGACCCGGTGCCCTGGGAACCTCTAAGCGTGCCGAGGGGGACTCTTACACGGCAGAGGAGGTGCGTAGAATGAGTCCGCGCGAGGTCAGAGAAAACTACGAAAAAATCAGAAACAGTATGATGAAATGGTAAAAGGAGAAAAAAATTATGGCTTACGAAAATTTTATTCCCACGGTGTGGAATGAGGCAATTCAGAGAGAGCTTGAGGGCTCGTACGTATTTGTGGAGGACTGCAACCGTCAGTACGAGGGTGACGTAAAAAAGCAGGGGGACAGCGTTCGCATTCTCGGTGTTGGCAAGCCGACGATCAAAAAGCTGGATCGTGCGGCGGCATCGGGCGACATTGATTCTCCCGAGGAGCTTGAGGATTCCTCTGTTACGATGTATATCCATCAGATCAGTTACTTCAATTACATGGTAGGAGACGTGGACCGCGCACAGGCAGTCGGCGGCTTGATGGACACGCTTTCCAAGGAAACGAGCGAAGCGCTTGCCGACGAGGTGGATACCTACGTTGCCGGATTTGCTACGAATGAAGCCGTTGATGCACTTTATGAAGCTCCCGTCAAGGTTACCGCAGGGGAGAGCGGTAACGGTGAGAAGAACGTACTTGACGTTCTTGACGAGGCGATCCAGAAGCTTTACGAAAATGACGTAAAGAATTCGACTGAGGTGATCGTAACGGTATCTCCCCGTTTTTATACCCTTTTTAAGCGTGCGTATATCGCACGTGAGACCGACAATTCGGAGTTCCTTAAAAACGGCCGTGTTGCAAAGTACGGAAACGTAACGGTCAAGATGTCCAACAACGTTAAGAAGACCGATGACGGAGCGACGGACAATATCATGATCCGTACCAAGCGTGCCATCGCGTTTGCACAGCCTCTGACGCATACTGAGGCATACAGACCCGAAAAGAAGTTTGCGGATGCAGTCAAAGGATTTATCCTTTATGACGCACAGATCGTTCGCCCCCGTGAGATCTGTAACATCAACGTAAAATACGCGTAAAGTTTGATACGGGGCTGACCGTTGCCAAGGGGGAGGCTCCGACGCTACGGTCAGCCCTACCTTTTGAAAGGAGTGAGAAGCTTGAAGATCGCTGAGATCAAAAGAGAGGCGCTGCGGTTGATGTTTGCCACCGTTGGGGACGTGGAGATCCCGGAGGCAGAGGCGGATACGGCACTTGGCGTTTATCTTTCCTCAATGCCAGGTTCCATCAACCGCGCGTTGGGAGATCTTGAAATGAGGCACGTGCTTCCTTTGAAGCGACGTATCATTGAATACCGTGAGTGGGAGCGCGTGGGGGATATGCTTGTTTTGAATCTTGAGGGGATGGAATCGCTTTATGAAGCGGTGCGCCTTTCACGGGAAAGAGATGGGAGCGAGGTTTCCTTTGGGTTTGAAGGGCGTGTGTTGAGTACGCGAGGATTGCAGGTTGGGGACAATGCCGTGCTTCTTTATCGCCCGCGTATTCGCCGTGTGGAAGTATGGGAAAATGAAGGAGAGTTGGAGGGAGTTCCCAATGAAGTGGCGGCGTTGATTCCGTACTTTATTAAGGGGGAGCTTTTCAGAGAGGATGATCCCAATGAAGCGGGGGAAGCGCGAAATTGGTATGAGGCATCTGTTGAAATGCTTGCCCAAAATATGCAAGAGAGGACGATGGATGCGAATGCAAGGGTGTATTCGGTCTATTCGCAGGTGCTGTTATGAGGGCAAGAACCAATCTTTCTGTGAAAGAAAAAAGAAGAGTGGAGCTTTCCGGGTTTCGAGGTATGGATTTTTCATCTTCTCCCCTGCAAGCATCCTCCATACGCGCCTGCGATGGGGGAAACTGGGAGCCTGTGAATGGCGTAAACCGTAAAAGACGGGGATGGAAACAGGTATTATGCGAGCTACCTGCACGTATCAACGGTATTTTTTCATATACGAGAGCTACGGGTGAGGAGGAATTGATCGTTTATGCGGGTGTTGATTTTTACCGTATTTCACTTGCCGATCTTACCTGGGAGGCGATTCCCGTCAAAAACACGGTGGGCGTGCTTTATTGGGAGCGGCAGGATCGCAGATGTCAAGCCTTTTGCTCGGAGGGGTATCTTTATTTTGTAGGCTGCGGTATCTTCTTCCGATACGGAGAATTTGACGGGGCTTATGAGGTGCGTACGGTGGATCCTTACATACCGATCACCACGGTGGGAATTGGATGTGAGGAGAGTGCGGATAGCGCGAGAGAGACGCGGGATCCTGTCAATCTTTTGACTCCAAAACGTAGAAATACACTTTTCGGGCACACCAGAGGTGCCAAGTGGATCCTTGACGGGGCAATCGCCACCAATTCACAGCTTACTGTGGAGGCAACCGTTTTGTCTGATGGAAAGCAGATACGCAGAGTATATAAAAACAGCGATAGTGCGGACCGAAGCAAGCTTTATAATGAGGAGGACGTTCTTGCAGGCAGCGTTTCTTTTTCGGAGGGGAGCATCTCGCTTCTTGACTCGACTGTATCGCCCTCCGGAAATGCGAATATTACCGTGCATTTTACCGCGGCCCAGGATCTTTTCGGCGCTACGGGGGTGGGAGACATCAGCAAGATCTACGGATGTTCGTTTGGAGCGCTGTTTGGTGTGGGCGGGGCGGAGGATCGACTGTTCCTTTCGGGAAATCCAAAGTATCCCAATACTGTTTTTTTTTCGGAGCGACAGGATTTTTCCTATTTCCCGGATCAGTTTACGGCGACGCTTGGAACGGATGGGGGAGCGGTAAAGGGATTCTTACCGTTGTCCGACAGCACAATGGCAATTTTTAAGGCGCATAGTGAGAGTGAAGGGGCTATCTACTATATGAAGGGCGAATACCGTTCCTTTTATACGGAAGAGGGGGATCTGAAACGAACGCTTCCGGTGTTTTCCGTTAGTACCGCCGGTGCGGGGGAACCCCCCGTTTCTCCCTTGGCGGTGGCAAATCTTTTGGGAGAATCCATGATCCTTTCAAGACACGGTGTTTACAGCATTGAATATTTTGAAAACATTGTTTCCGACGTGCGTATTACGCGCGAAAGAAGCCGTAAGGTTTCTTCAAGGCTTTGCGCGGAACCAAACCTTGATGAGGCGGTGGCAGTCGTGCAGGGGGATCGGCTGTATTTTTCGATGGGAAGCCACTGTTACGTGACAGAGCAAAAATACAGATATAAGGAAAATGAGACAGAAGGGGTAGAATACGAATGGTGGTATTGGGATAATTTTCCTGCACGTGTATTTGCATTGGTGGGGAATGAGGTATGGTTTGGAACGGAAAGCGGGAGGATCTGTAAGATTTATGACGGATATGCCGACTGTTCCTTCATTCAAACGAAGGAGGGTGAAATAGGATTTTCTTATGCCACGGGAAAGATCGTTCCTGCAAATCATATTGTAAAGAACATGGGTTACGGTAAGCCGCTTCGCTTTTTGACAAACGGGATCATGGCTGAGATCATCAACGGGTGTATCTCGTTGGATGCACGTAAAATTTACGTTTTGGACCAAGTCCTTGACCTTGTTTACGATGGGCTTCCCGTGTATGCAACTTCTTTGGGAACCTCTGATCTTAAGGAGGGGAAAATATATTATATATGCGATACGGATAAGGCAGCCGGTTGCTTTTCAATTTCGGAAACTCCGACGGGGCGCGCCAAAGCGCTTTATGGGCTTACTGAATCGGTACGCCTTTATACAGAAATTACAGATAGGATCGTATACGTGGGAACGATGGATATTTCGGGAACCGAAAGATGTATCAGACTTACGAAAGACGGACCGAATTTGAAAATTGCAAACTATTTTCGCCCGAGGGAGGTAGGAAGCGAGATCAGAATCATTCCCACCAATCCCATATGTCGGATCTTATCGGAGAGTCCTGTGAGTGCATATTGGAAAAGTCCGATCTTGGATCTTGGAACCGATCTGTATACAAAGGATCTTATCACGTTGACGCTTTGCGCAAGACGTCTTCCGGGGGAAACGGTTGTTTTCGGTTATGAAACGGAACGAAAAAAATATCAGGTTACAGTTGCCTTGCCAAATGAGGTCGTTCTTGATCGGGCAGATTTTGATTCTTTTTCCCTTGAGGGCGGTTTGCAGGAGAGTATTTTGAAAAAAGTCAGAGAAAAAGGTCTTCAAAGCGTTCGCTTCTTTTTTTCTTCAAGTACTTTGGCACCCACGGAAGTTTTTAGTGTGGGAGCAATTTATAGGATCAACAAAATGAAGAAAGGAATGATGTAATGGGACGTATTAACAAAACGAATGAAGAAACGCGCTACAGAATGCTTCGTGCTTCGGCACAAGCATTGCCGGATAGTCCTACGCAAAATGGGATGAATGCAACACAGATCAAACGTGCGCTTTGGGCACCGATGCTTGGCGAGGAGAATTCGGTACTTTCGGAGCAGGGACGGATCGTCGACGAAGCGAACGCGGCACTGGAGGAGCTTGATGGGGAGATTGGAAGCGATACTCTCACAACGACCGCCCAAACCCTGGTCGGCGCGATCAACGAAAACAAGACTGCCATCGATCAAAACAAGACCGCGATCAGCACAAACA
>JAZNEQ010000069.1:0-8574 GCA_045588715.1 Eubacteriales bacterium
AACGGCTGAGATGGCGAACGTCGCCGAACCCTTTCACCTGATACGGATAATGCCGGCGTAGGGAGATGGATCATTGTCATAATACTCTTGACAATAAAATTGACCGCACGGAGATTTCGTGCGGCCAATTTTTATTTTAAGGAGGAAAACGTTATGAAACGTATAAAAAACATTTACACCCTTTGCGAGTGCGCAATTCTTTTGGCGCTTGCCGTCGCCCTCAGCTTTGTCAAGTTTGCTCAGCTTCCCTTTGACGGCTCGATCACCCTTGCATCCATGCTTCCCATTTGTTTGATCTCGATCAAGCACGGTATCAAATGGGGACTTGGCTCTGCCTTTTGCTACTCCTGGTTTCAGATCCTCCAGGGCGGTGTTTTTTCTTACGGACTGACCGCCACGATGCTGATCTCCTCTCTCATTCTTGACTATCTCCTCGCCTTTACGGTGCTGGGACTTGCAGGCGTGTTCAGAAAGCACGGATTCATGGGTCAGCTGTCGGGGATTGTCTTGGCTTGCGCGTTGCGCTTTTTCGTACATTTCCTTGCGGGGATCATTCTTTGGGCAAACTATGCGGAATTTGTTGCTTTTGGCATTGAATGGGTCAATCAGCCCGTTTTGTATTCCATTTGCTACAACGGCGTTTATATGCTCCCCGACACGATCATCACCGCCGTGGCAGGCGCACTTCTCTTAAAAGTGCCGCAAACCAAAAAGTTGCTTTCTCCAATGGTATGATCGCATCATGGAGGGAAGTCGAATGAAAAATGCATTTGACTTCCCTCCATAATTTTTATGTTTTTTTATTTCTCCAAAGTCGAAACGCCAGCACGCTTCCCACAAGGGGAAACAGCATTCCCAAAAGCATTCCAAGCTTCATTCCAAGCTGTTCGGGAGAAAGCACAAGCGCTGTGGCAAGCTCCTGTCCCCACGCCGAATCGCTCGTCACGTCGGTGACAACGCCAATCAACCAAGGACCTACTGAGGCACCGAGATCCCCTCCCGCCGCCATAAGGGCGTAAATGATCACCCCACCCGCGGGAAAGTGTTCGGCGGCGACCGCAAGGTTCCCCGGCCAGAGGATCGCGGTGCAAAAGCCCGTAAGAGCACAGGCGATCAGTCCAATGACGGGAAGAGACACCGTAGCGGCAACGAAGTAACAAATTGTCGCCCCCAGAAAGCTGAAAAAAATTACGCGCTCGATATTTCTTCCAAACCTTGCGTATAAGGTCCGCCCCAAGCCAAGCATTGCCGAAAAAACGGCAACACCAAAGAGATCTCCCCAAATCTTATCAAATCCAAGCGCCCCCTCAAGGTAACCCGAGCACCACTGTGCCATGGTACATTCGGCGGCACCGCCAAGAAAAATGGCGACCACAAAAAACCATACGCCGCGATTTTTCAAAAGCCCCAACGCACCCGACGAACGCGCGGGAGACGGCGGCACGGGTATCTCCGCACCGAAAAACAGAAGTGCCGACGTCAAGGGCAAAACGGCAAAGAAGCCCGCCAAGATCTGCCACGATGCAGCGCCCACGAGGAAGAGAAAGAGCGTGGAAACAATAATCACGCCAACAACGCCCCACGCGTAGACGGAATGGAGCTTGCTCATTTCCCGTTCGGGATCCTTTGCGGGGATACAGGCAATGACGGGACTGATCAAAACCTCGCCAAGCCCCGATGCCATAGAAAAAATGACGGTACCGGTGACAAGTCCGACGTACACCTGCCCTTGAAAGATCACGGGAGAGAGCGCATAGATCAAAAGTCCTATCACCGTAAGACACGGCATTACGCGAAGCACCGACGGAATATGAAATTTGTGTGAGAAAAAGGAAAAGAGAAGATCGATCCCGAGCTGTGTGACAAAGTTGATCAACACCAAAAGCCCAAGCAGCGAATACGAGATACCGTAAAGTGCGTGAAAGGTCAAAAACAAAACGGGAGACAAATTCCCCACCACCGACATAGAAAGGCTGGTGGTATAGCAAGCAAGCTTTAAGCGGAGGTAGTTGTTTTTTTTCATGTCCGATCCTTCATTTTTATAAGCTCTTCACGGTGAGAGGCAAGGATCTCCAAGGATTTCTCTATTCCATGCTCAAAGTTGTCACGCATCCAAAGTGCGCGGTGCTCGGGAACAATAAAATCGATCAGCGCTATAAGCTCGTCGATCTTTTCCTTTTCGGCGCCCCCACGGATACGGATGATGCAAAGCTCGGCACCAAGCAGATAATATTTTGCGCCGAGAACCGTCTGTCTTTTATAGTTCTCGTCAAAATCGCTCTTTTCAAGGTCGGAAAGGATCTTTTGAAGGTAGAAAATAACGTTTTCAAAGTAAAAGGGCTCCTCCTCCCGAAGATCAAAAAAGCCCGGAACAATGCTTTCGGAAAGCTTAAGCGAAAAAGCATAGGGGATGACAGACGAGCAATGGATACGTCGCGGCTCAAGAAGATAGGTCTGCGAAAGCTTATAGTGGAAATGCGAAGCGCATTTTCCCGCAAACACGTAGTCATCGATATATTTCTGTGCCGCATCGGTAAGGGGATGCTTCATACGGTAACCGTCTTGATATTCGCCCGTGTTCCAGGCATACTGTGCGCCAAGTGCGATAGGAACCAAGCTGAATACGGGATAAGTGTTATGGGTGCCGTGCTCTCCCCAGTCGGTTAAAAGATATCCGCGCGCACCGTGATTTACGCCAAATTCCGCAGAGGTACGCAGATTAAAGGTCAAGAGGTCAAAGCGTCCCGTAAAACCGACCCAAGTACTGGTACCGGGGCAAATATAAAACGGGATCCCCTTCTCCTCCAAATATGCACAGCGACGGTCTGAAAGTGCGGTCTCGATCAGATCATAGCCCCAATTAAGAGCAATCGCCCCCTCGGGGATCAGATGGAACGCTTCCTTTGCCTCGTATACCATATCCGACCAGAACATGACCGTTTTGCCGTATTTGCGCTTGATCATGTCGGACACCTTACCGAGCCACCACATAAACACCTCGGTCTTTCCACGATCCTTGCAGATCTGCTCAAGCTGGTATTTCCCAAGGCCGAACGCCTCGTCGAGTCCGATATTGACGTATTGGGAGCGGAAATACGGGAGAACCGAATCAAAGAGCTTTTCGACAAACGCCTCGGTTTCTGGCAAAAGGATATTTAAGGTGCCCGTTTTATGATTTTCGTCTCCTACGCCAAGATGTGCAAAATCCTTGTGGGAAAGCCACACCGCCATGTGACCAAAGCAATTCTGATTGGGAACAAGATCAATGAAACGCTCGGCACAGTAAGCGTCCAGCTCCATGATATCGGTGGGGGTCAAACACTCAAAGCCCTCGGTTACCTGCGGAAAATGTGGAAATTGATAGCAAAAGCCCTCCATGTAAAGCTGGAGCTCGTTATATTTCAATTCTGCCAATAAATCGACCAGGCGCTTAAGTGTCTCGGGCTTGGGAGTGCGCCCACTGCTGACGTCCAGCATATACCCACGGCGCTCAAACTGCGGCGCATCGCAGATCTCGCAGTACGGAATCATGCCGTCCCCCCCGTGGAGAAGCTGACGAAGCGAGGTGATCGCACGGAATTTTCCGCTTTCGGTTCCGTATTTCAAGCAGATCCCCTTTTCCGTGACCTCCATCGTATAAGCATCCTCCCCCATAGACAAGTCAAGGTTTAGGGAAAGATCGACATTTCCGTTTTTATAAAACTCGTAAAGTGCTGTCAGCTCTTCGGTTTGCGGCTTTGCAAGAAGGGCGTACTTCCCCTCAAAATAGATTTCTTTGATCGGTTGCGGAAAAATCATGTCGTATCTCCTTTGCTTGGATCGTTTTCCTTATCATAACAAAATATCCAACCCCTGTCAATAGATTTTTTTGAGCTTTGGTTGTCATTTTTTTGGAATTATAAAAAAGAACATGCTCCATATCATAAAATGCACAAATATTTTTTCCGGTTTTTTCGATATTTTTTTAAATCCTACAGTTGACATTTTTTTATTTTTGTCGTATACTAAAGGAGTATTGCAGAGCGTCGCCGCGGCGGTGTCTCCTACGGTCAAATTTATATACATATAAAAAAGGAGTCGGATCTATGAAAAAGCTCTACACAGGAAAAACCAAAGACGTTTACCAGCTTGAAAACGGCAACGTTCTTCTTAAGTTTAAGGACGATTGCACAGGCAAGGACGGCGTGTTTGATCCCGGCGAAAACAGCGTTGGTCTTACCATCGACGGTATCGGCAAAGAAAATCTGAAGACGTCTATCTACTACTTTGAGCTTTGCAAAAAAGCGGGCATCAAGACCCACTACGTCTCTGCCGACGTAGAAAACGCAACTATGGAGGTTCTTCCCGGAAAGGTATTCGGTCACGGTCTTGAGGTCATTTGCCGCTTGGTCGCAACCGGAAGCTTTATTCGCAGATACGGCGAATATATCAAGGACGGCACACCTCTTGAGGGTGGCTACGTTGAGTGCACCTTTAAGAACGATGAAAAGGGCGACCCGCTGGTAACGGCAGAGGGTCTTGCTGCTCTTGGCGTTATGGACTATGCTATGTTTGAAAGCATGAAGGAGCAAACCCTTAAGATCACAAAGCTCGTTGCCGACGATCTGAAATCCATCGGTCTTGACCTTTGGGATATCAAGTTTGAGTTTGGCTACAACAACGGTGAGGTCATTTTGATCGACGAGATCGCATCGGGCAATATGCGCGTTTATAAGGACGGCGTCATCGTTTCCCCCGTAGAGCTTACCAAGCTCATCCTCAACCGCTGATCATATCGATCACAGAATCTTGCCACCCGCTTGGCGTATGGTACCTGTACGCCAAGCGGGTGTTTTGTTTTTTATTCATCCGCCCGGGCACATAAGTCATCTTTTTAAAAAAAACACTCTACGAAAAGGCGAAAAAGAAAAATCCTTCTTATATTGCATTTTCATGCGCGGTATGATATAATTTACCCATCAAGGTTTAGCGAACCCAAACGGGATCCGAACACAGGATCCCCGTTTTTATTATATCAGGGGGGAATTTTATGAACTTTACCATGTATTCAAACTTCGCCTCGACCGTTAAAACCGAGGGAATCGACGCCGCCATCGCCAAAGCGCGCGGGCTTGGTTTTTCATCGGTGGAATTTATCGAGCTGGTCAATGACACGTGGGTGCCTTGCATCAAGGACGTAGAAAGCGCCAAGGAGTTCAAACAGGTGTTGGATCAAAACGGGCTTGACGTTGCCTGCTATTCGGTTGCGGGAACACTTTACGTCCCCGGCATGACCCCCGAAACGGTAACGGACGTTGAAAAAGCAATGTGCCACTATGCCGAGATCGCCGCTGCCGTAGGCTCCCCCCTCTTACATCACACACTCATCATGAACAATATCCGAGCGGACGAGCTTGCTTTCTCGGAGGCACTGCGCCTGATCGTTCCCGTTGCCGTTCGCATCGCCAAGTATGCGTATTCACTTGGAGTTCGTTGTATTTACGAGCCACAGGGTCCCTTTTTTAACGGTACCGAAAAATTTGGTCTCCTTTACCACGCGGTGAAGGAAGAATGTCCGTGGGTCGGTGTTTGCGGAGACGTTGGAAACATGCTGTTTGCGGACGGCTCGCCCGTTGAGTTTTTCAGCACCTACGTCAAAGAAATGCTGCATGCCCACATCAAAGATTATATTCCCACCGAGCCAAGCCCCACCGCCCCCGACTGGAGCATTGCCCCCAGCGGAAAAACGTACAAGGAGTGCGTGATCGGAACGGGCTGCATCGATCTTGACACCTGCCTTTCCCTCTTAAAGGACGCGGGTTATACGGGCGCCTTTGGCTTTGAAAACGGACCTGTCTCGGAATACGAGAGAGGCGTTGAGGCGGGGCAAGCGATCATAAAGCGTATTTTTGAAGGATCGAGGAACTGATATGAAAAAAACAAAAATTGCTCTTTTGGGATTTGGCGGCATTGCGCGCTCGCATTTTGCGGCAATCGAAGCCTTAGAGAAAGAGGGCGCGCCGATCGAGCTGGTTGCGATCTGCGACAGCAACGTAAAGCAATTTACAAGCTCCGTAGCCATCAATTCCACCCATATTGAGATTTCGATCCCACCCCACGTCAAGCTTTATGCAAGCGACAACGAGCTGTTGGAAAAACAGGAATTCGACGTGGTTGACATTTGCCTTCCCACTTTTTTGCACAAGACCTTCGCTGTTCAATTTCTCCGCGCCGGCAAGCACGTGCTTTGTGAAAAGCCCATGGCACTCTCCTTTGCCGAATGTGAGGAAATGCTGCTTGCAGCAAAGGAATCAGGCAAACAGCTTATGATCGGACATTGCCTGCGCTTTGCTCCCACGTATCTGTATCTGAAGGAGCTGATTGACCAAGGGATCTATGGCGAGCTCTCCTCTTTGCGTATGAAGAGGCTTAGCGTAATGCCCACGTGGAGTGCGGGAAACTGGCTACAGGCAGAGGAAAAAAGCGGAGGGATGCTCCTTGATATGCACATTCACGATATTGACATGGCACGCTATCTTCTGGGCGACCCCTTGGCGGTTTCTACCGTCACTTGCAATCACGTCCCACATTTTCATACCGAAAGCACACGTCTTTTCTATAAAAATGCAACCGTCGACGCAATCGCATCACAACAAACGCATCCCACTTGCCCCTTTTTGGTAGGATATGAGGCACGTTTTGAGCATGCGACCGTACGAATGGAACGTGACGCCATAGAAGTATTCCCCGACGACGCTCCCCCCTTCACCCCTCTACTTCCCCAAAAAGACATGATCGCCGAGGAGCTCAGATATTTTGCAGATCTCGTTGCAAACGATCTTCCCAACCTTGAAAATCCACCTGTCGACACTGCAAAAACCGTTCGTCTCATCGAGCTTTTAAAAAAGAGCTCCCAAAATGGCGGAGAGCGGATGGCAGTTGTATGACACACCCAAAAAAGGAGAACCGGCAATTTGGCCTGTTCTCCTTTTTTTGTGATTTTCATTAAAACATTAATCTTTTTTTGAAAGATCGGGAAGCTCGATCTCCCCCTCGTTTTTTTCAAACTCCTTTATTTCCTGTCTGATCAGATAAAGGATCTCCCCGTTTGCCGAGCGCCCGTAATACTTTGAAATATAATGAAGCTTGTAATGAAGCGCGGGGTCAATTTCAATTCCAAGATGCTTATTGTTTTTGTTTCTCATAAATAATCTCCAAAAAATCTTATTACAAGTATATTTTAAGATTATTTTATGGTATAATGTTGTTGGTGTACTCAATTCAAGTATACAAAATATTTAAACAGGAGAATATCATATGAAAATTGCGGTGACAGAATCTTCATAAAAAACAGAGCTCATCACAAAAAAATGATTTTCTGCATATCCTGTTTTTTTACGGCATAATCTATAGCACAGAAAAACAGGAGGATTCATGCTATGAAAAACCAATCCATGGAGCTTACGCAAACCGAACAGCCCAACAAATTTAAATCCTTTATCGAAAAGGTAGGAAAAAGGAACGTGATCATCGCCTGCGCCGTTTTGCTGATCGGCGCCGCGGTATGGCTCAATTTTATTCTTTTCACAGGCAGTGATACCGGCGGATACGACGGCTATGATCAGCCCAGCGGTAACATCTCCGACAATCTCGGAAACAACCAAGGGAGCACCGACGGCGACAAGGATACCGACACCTCTGCCGACGATACTTATTTTTCCGCAACGCTCGTCAGCCGCCAAAGAGCAAGAGACGAGGCGCTGGAGGTCCTTCAAACCGTGGTTGACAACGTAGACGCCAGCGAAGCCATGAAGACCGAAGCGCTTGCAGGCATCGCGGCAATTGCGGAGGAGATCCAAAAGGAAGCGAACATCGAATCTTTGATCCTTGCCAAGGGCTTTGAAAAATGCGTGGCTGTCCTGAACGGTGACACCGCCAGCATCGTTGTCAGTGCCGATGACCTCCAGGTTGCGCAGATCGCACAGATCAACGCCATCGTATACGAGCAGGCAGGCATTGCTCCCTCGGGCGTGACCATTATTAAGAAATAATTCACAACTCAAAAGCGTCTGTAACCCTTTACGGCTACAGACGCTTTTGATTGATTTGATCGTTCAGATCTTAGGCGTTTTTGCAAGGCTTGCTTCGATCTCATAGTCCTCGGGAGCGTAGTCGGTCATAACACCGTTGTGGAACTTTTCGTAGGACATCATGTCAAAGTATCCAAAAACTTCTTTTTCCAGCACGGCACCTTTCCGGCATTGATTTACAAAACAGGCAAACATCTCCGCCAGTTCGGCTTTGGGGTAATGGTCAGTGCCGATATTCAGCACCAGGGCGTAATCGGGGTGGAACTCCAGCAGGCTTTTGTCGCTTTCGTCGGCTTCAAAAACGATTGCTCCGGCGCCGCTGCGGTAGTTGCCCGGGCAGGTGGCGGTGACAAACTTTTTGACCATTCCGCCATTGATGCATTCGGGGTCTTTCCCGGCATTGTACAGCGCTTCAGAAATAATTGCCGTGGTGGAGGTTTTTCCGCAGCTGCCGGCAACCGCCACAGAGAGTTTGCCGCCGGAGCAGCGCATTTGGATAAGCATT
>JAZNEQ010000070.1:0-5367 GCA_045588715.1 Eubacteriales bacterium
GCAGGCTACTACCTGACCTGGAAGAATCCTTACCCCGTAGCGGGCAGTGCGACCTTTGCATTTGCCGAGGAGCTCGGCGCTAAGGTCTATGCCGACGGTGTATTGGTAGAGGGCGCGATCGACGTTGCGGCAGAGCAAGAGATCATGCTCAAGGTCGTGATCGAGGGCGAGCACGCAGCGGCTGAATTGACGCTCAACGTTGCGTTTACTCCCGAGCTTGGAAGTGAGTACAATCCCAATCCCGAGCCCGATCCTACACCGGAGCCCGATCCCAATCCCGATCCCGATCCCGATCCCGATCCCGATCCCAATCCCGCAGAGGAGGGAACCCTTGAAAATCCGAAGGTGCTCGCGGCTGAACCCGATCCCGAACTCGGTGTCGTGTTTTCCTCCGCAACGGTAACGCTTGCCGAAAATGATACGGCGGGGTACTACTTTAAGTGGACGAACCCCTATCCCGAAGTAGGTGGCAGTGTGTTCCTTATGTTTGGGGCAACTACAGAGGCTCAGGTTTACGTAGTGGGCGAGACCGACCCGATTGGGGACGAGCTTGAAATTACAGCAGGACAAGAGCTTGTTCTTTGGCTCGTGATCGAGGGCGAGCACGCAGAGGAAACCTTAACACTTTCCATTACGTTTACCCCCGAGACCGGAACGGGTGAATCGGTATAAATCGGTCGGCATACATTGTGCACCCTACAAAAATTGAAAACAGCATACCGCTTTTTCGGAACCGCAAACAGCCGTTTGCGGTTCCTTTTTGCATAACGAAAAAAGTCACCGTGTCAGCGGGATATGCAGACACGGTGACTTTTGAAGCTTGCACGATTTGGCAAGTGCTATTGACTTTTTAGTGGTTCTGTGATAAAATATACCACGGCTTATGCAAGCGTTTCGGGGAGCTTTTTGCCGCCCAAAATATGAAAATGCAAATGCTTTACGCTCTGGCAACCGTCCTCGCCGCAATTGGTGATGACACGATAGCCGTTTTCAAGCCCAACGCTTGCGGCAATTTTGGGAATCACTTCAAAAATGCGGGCAATAAATGCGCTGTTCTCAGAGCTGACGGCATCTGCCGAGGCGATATGCGCCTTGGGAATGACCAAGACGTGGACGGGCGCCATGGGGGCAATGTCGTAAAATGCGTAGACGGCTTCGTCTTCGTATACCTTTTTTGAAGGAATTTCTCCCGCAATGATCTTGCAAAACAAACAATCGTTCATAAAAACACTCTCCCTTTCGGCTTTTGTTTTTTTACGTTGAATTTATTATATACCAAATTACAAAAAATGTCAACCGTTTTCTGAAAGGCTTGCCATGATAAACGAATGTAAAACAGATCTTTGGGATCGACTGCAACAAACGAATAAAAAAATCATTTTGTGGGGAATGGGCAACGGTGCGGATAAGATCATCAACGTCCTTGAGGCGCGCTCTCTTTCCGTATCGGGGATCTTTGCAAGCGACGGCTTTGCGCGCGGCAATCTGTTTCACGGAATGCCCGTAGTGACCTGGGGAGATATCAAGGAAACGTGGGGAAGCGAAAACGTGATCGTTCTGCTTTCGTTTGGCTCCTCACGCCCCGAGGTGCTTGAAAACGTTCTCCGCGTGGCATCGGAGTGCGAGCTTTACGCCCCCGACGTACCTGCCTTTGGAGACGGGCTTTTTGATCGTTCCTTTTTTGAGGAGCACCGCGAGGAACTGTACGCCGCACGTGCCCTCCTTTGTGATGATGAGTCACGCTTTATATTTGATTCGGTCGTCTCCTATAAGCTTTCGGGGAATATCAAGCCCTTGCTTGCGGCACGGAGCGACGAGGAGAGCGTTTGGCGCGAGGTGATTCGCCCTTCCACTCTGTCTGCCGCCGCCGATCTTGGGGCTTACAACGGAGACACGGTGCGACAATTGCTCCAAAAAAGTAAAGGGACCGTTCGTACCGTTTGGGCAATGGAGCCCGATGGGAGAAGCTTTCAAAAGTTGGAGGCGTACGCGCGTGCGGAAAGCTCCGCGCGCGTGATCGCGGTCAATGCGGGGGCATGGTCGTCGGATACTGTGCTTACCTTTGATAAAAGCGGCAACCGAAATTCCTCTTTTGTGGAGAACCGTTCAAAAACGCTTGCCGCCCGTCCCGTGAAAACCGAAGAGGTAAGGGCTCTTTCCTTGGATACGGTTCTTGACGGTGCGCGTGTGGATTACGTTAAATACGACGTGGAGGGGGCAGAGAGAGAAGCGCTTCTCGGTTCGCAAAGGACCGTTGAACGCTACGCACCGCTTTTGATGCTGTCGCTTTATCACCGCAACGAGGATCTCTATGATCTTCCTCTTTTGGTACACCGCCTTTTTCCTAAGTATCAAGGATTTTATTTGCGCCGCTTTGGGGGGATCCCCGCATGGGATCTCAATCTTTACGTCAGAGAGGAGAAGTGACCGTGGGAAATCTGCTTTTTGGCTCGGACTTCATCGAGCTTGTCGCCCAGGCGATTGGCGTTGCCGCCGCCTTTTTCGGTATTTTTTCCTTTCAACAAAAGGAACGGGGCAAAATTTTGATATGGCAGATCATCAACAACGTATTATGGACCGCGCATATGCTTCTTTTGGGTGCTGTCGCGGGGGGCTTGCTCAATGCCATTGGTATTTTTCGCGGGATCGTATTTTATTTTCGTGAAGAGCGCAAATGGGCGCAGTCAAACGCCTGGTACTTCATCTTTTGCGCCCTGTTCGCGGCGGTTTCTGCATTTTCTTGGATGATGGGCGACGGAGCGCTCGCGCTTCTTCCCATGCTGGGAATGTTTTTTACCACTGTTTCTTTGGCGTTGCGCGACCCGTTCCACGTGCGCTTTGTCAGCTTTTTTTCCTCTCCCTGCTGGCTCTCCTACAATGCCGTGAAGGGGTCGATCCCCGGCGTATGTACCGAGACGTTTTTGATCGTTTCGATCACCGTTGGCATCCTACGCCTGGATCTTCCTCGTTTTCGACAAAGAGCGAAAAAAGAGAAGGGACAAGGAAAATAAAAAGGAATCGCCCCGAGCAGGGGGCGATTCCTTTTTATTGCGGCTTCCTTCGTTTCATTGCCGCCGTGATAATTTTTACCATAGCATTGGTCAGAACGATGCCGAGCGCAAGAGCACCCGCAAGCTCCAGCGTGTAAACGGCTTTTTCCAAAAAGCCTTGGCTGTTGCCGGCCAGCAGGGAAGACATCGTATAGTAAAGAGCGCCTCCGGGAATGAGGGAGATGAGCGCGGACATGATAAACGTGGTCGTGGGGGTTTTAAGGACTCTTGCAAAGATCTCTGCCCAGACCGAGATCAAAACCGCAACGAAAAAATAACGCAGAGGCTCGCTTGGTGTGATAAACTTGAAAAGAACGAAGAGTGACCAGGCTAAAAATCCGCCAAGGGAGGCAAACAGCAGTTTTTTGCCACGTACGTTAAAAAGAATGGCAAAGAAAAGGGAGCCTAAAAAGCCCGTAACGATTTGTAACAGCTCGGTAGAGGTCATATTGCCGCACCTCCTACCGTAAGCATACACAGGAAGTAACCGCCCGCGATGGCAAGCGCGACGAGGACTGCCTCGATCGAGCGCAACAGCCCCGCAATGCTGTCTCCCGTAAAGAGATCGCTTAAGGCAGTGGTAAGACCGATGCCGGGGATAAGGGTCATAATGTTTCCTATAATGACCTTGTCAACACTTGTGATAAACCCGACTTTCACTGCCAAAAAGGCCGAGGCGGTGGCAAGAAAGGTACATATAAATTTTGCAAAGATCTTGTTGGGCATGGTCCGTTCGGTGATCACCACTACAAGCTTCAGCAACAGCCCCACAGGGAAGGAAACGACGGCTTCCTTAAAATTGCCGCCAAAGAAAAGGGTAAAGGCAGCGGCGATCACAGCATATGCCAGGTATTCCAGCCACAGGGGGTAGCTTTTGCATTTTTTGATTTGCTCCAGCTCCGACCGAATCGTACCGTGATCGAGGTGCTCGGTGCAGATGTGGCGCGAAAGATCGTTTAAGCGGTGCAGGCGCTCCATATTCGTGCCTGCCGCGGTAATGCGCCGCGTTTGCGTAATGCATTCTCCGCTTTGGGTGTGTATCGTTGCCACCATACTGCTTGGGATAATAAAGATATCGGTGCGCACAGCCCCCACCGCCGTACACATGCGACGGATGGAATCCTCGGCACGGTGTACCTCGGCGCCCGAAAGAAGCATTTCCTCGCCGATATCCATAATGCAATCTAAATATTCTTTCATCTTTTTCTCCGTTAAATGATAGAAAATCGATAGGATCTCTACCATTCTATCACGATTCGTTGCCTTTTGCAAGAGCTTTTTATATTTTCAAAGCGCAAAGCGTGCAAAGAGGCTTGGATTTTTTGCGTTTTTCAACATATTTTTGTCAATGCCTTGACAATATGTCAAAAAGATGATAAAATAGTACATTATAGCAAAAACAATGCAGGAGAATCATCATGAACAATTCTGAAAAAACAATGGAAAAAATCGTAGCGCTTTGTAAAACTCGTGGCTTTATTTTTCCCGGCTCCGAGATCTACGGCGGTCTTGCCAACTCCTGGGACTACGGCCCTTTGGGCGTTGAGTTTAAAAACAACGTCAAGCGCGCATGGTGGAAAAAATTCGTGCAGGAAAGCAAATACAACGTGGGCCTTGACAGCGCCATCATCATGAATCCCCAGGCGTGGGTCGCCTCCGGTCACGTGGGCGGCTTCTCCGACCCTTTGATGGACTGCAAGAGCTGTAAAATGCGTCACCGCGCCGACAAGCTCATCGAGGATTATGCCTTCCAGAACGGGCTTAACGACAACCCCGCGGCCTGGAGCTTTGAGGAAATGGCGGCTTATATCAAGGAAAAGAACATTGCTTGCCCTCAGTGCGGCGGTCATGATTTTGCCGACATTAAAAAGTTTAATCTCATGTTTAAAACCTTTATCGGCGTTACCGAGGACAATTCCAGCACCGTTTATCTCCGTCCCGAAACGGCACAGGGTATTTTTGTAAACTTCCCCGCGGCTCAGCGTACCACGCGCAAAAAACTCCCCTTCGGTATTGCGCAGATCGGTAAGTCCTTCCGTAACGAGATCACGCCCGGTAACTTTGTCTTCCGTACCCGTGAGTTTGAGCAGATGGAGCTTGAGTTCTTCTGCAAGCCCGGCACCGATCTTGAGTGGTTTGCTTATTGGAAGAATTACTGCCATCAGTTCTTGCTTGACCTTGGCATGCGCGACGAAAACCTCCGTTTGCGTGACCACGATCCCGATGAGCTTTGCTTCTACTCCAAGGCAACCACCGACTTTGAGTTCCTCTTCCCGTTTGGCTGGGGCGAGCTTTGGGGTGTTGCCGACCGTACCGA
>JAZNEQ010000071.1:0-15548 GCA_045588715.1 Eubacteriales bacterium
TGCGCTCCCAGCTGCGCTAACGCCCCTTGCATATTATCATACCATACAAGGGGGCGTTTGTCAAGATGTTTTTTTGCCCCGGTTGCCGTTTTTTGGAAAATGGCTTTTCGGGGTGCGCCATCTCTGTGCAATATCATAAGATATTGAAAAAATATAAGAATATTTTGAAAGACAAGAGATAAAAAACGGAATATAATGAACACAGTACGGGGGCGGAGATCCTACGCCGCGCCCGCTTTGAGAAAGGAATCAAAAAACTATGGAACGCTTACAAAAGATCGGCAAGGTCGCACTGAAGAGTGCGCGGGAGATCAAAACGAGCCGTCTTGGCATCGGCTTTGAAAAATTGGACCGTGACGTGTTTGACCCCAACAAGGCATACGACAAGGTCGCGCGCATCGGCGTGAAAAAGGTGCGGATCCAGTCGGGTTGGATGAAGTGCGAAAAGGAAAAGGGCGTTTATGATTTTTCTTGGCTTGACCGCATTGTGGACGAGCTGTTGTCCCGTGACCTTGAGCCGTGGCTTTGCCTGTGCTACGGAAATCCGCTCTACACCCCCCTGGCGCGTGAGGTCTTTGGCGCGGTGGGCTGTCCCCCCGTACAAACGGAGGAGGAAATGAATGCGTGGCTACGCTACGTAGAGGCGACGGTCAAGCATTTTTATGGCAGGATCACGCTGTTTGAGATCTGGAACGAGCCCGACTGTGAATACTCCTGGAAGCATTTTTTCGGGGAGAAGCGAGATCTGATGCAAAACGCCTACGAGTACGGTGTGTTTGCGCGTGACACCGCGCGCCTGATCCGCCGCGTGGCACCCGGTGCCAAGATCTGCGCGTTTGCCTCGGTAGGGGTCGGGGACCTTGCCTTTATCAACCGTGCGCTCTCTACGGGGCTTGGCGAGGTGATCGATTACGCCTCCTACCATTGCTATTCTCCCTACGATCTCAACCGTGTGCGCACCATCCAAAATTTCAGAGACATTCTGGATCTGTACAATCCCAAAATCGGCATCATCCAGGGCGAGTCGGGTGCGCAGTCGGATTCGCGCGGAAGCGGTGCGATGGCGCGCTTTGCCTGGTCGCGCGAAAAGCAGACAAAGCTCATGCTTCGTATGCTTTTGCAGGATCTTTACGCGGGTGTGGAATTTACCTCCTATTTCTCTACCATGGATATGATCGAGGCGCTTAACGGACGTGTGGGCGACCGTGCCTCCTACCTTGATTACGGCTATTTCGGTGTCATCAGCGCCGATTTTGACGAGGAGGGACGCGCTACGGGCGAGTACAGCGAAAAGCCCTCTTACTTTGCGCTGTCGGCACTGGCTTCCCTTTTTGCGGGAAAGGCGGAGACCTTCCGTTTCCCTGTGGCAAGAGAATATCTCCCCTCGGTGCGTGTCAACGGCACCGACTGCAGCGACGACACGGTGCAGGATTACACCTTCCGTCTTGACAATGGCGACACCGCCCTCGTTTACTGGAATGCGGTGCCCATTCTTACCTCGACCTACGAGGGAACGATCACCTACAGCGTGTACGGACAGGATATCAAAAACATTCGTCTTGTCGATCTTTTCACGGGTGACGTTTACGCGCTTCCCAAGGAAATGGTACAGGATCAGATGAACGGCGGCGTCCGACTTCGCAATCTGCCCATCTCCGACTGTCCCATGATGATCTTGTTCGGTGACAAGACCGAAATTATAAAGGCATAAAGGCACCCCGATCTCCCGTGTCATACGCGGAGGAGATCGGGGTGCTTCTTTTATATTTTACTCTTGCTATTCCCACGTTTATATGCTACAATATAAGCAGATAATCTGTGAAAGGAAGAAAAAACGATGCGGTTGATTCACTGTGCGGATCTACATCTGGATTCACCGATGGGATCCAATCTCTCCCCCAAAAAGGCGCGCGAGCGCGCGCGGGAGATCCGCGAGGGCTTTTTGGCGCTTGCGCGCTATGCCGACGAAAACGGCGTTGCGGCGATCTTGATCGCGGGCGACCTGTTCGATTCGCAAAGCGTAAGGACAAGCACGCTCAAATACGTTTTGGAAACGGTGGCGGCATTTCCCCATATCGGCTTTTACTATCTTGCGGGGAACCACGACCGCGGCGGTGCGGCACTTACCATGGGTGAGCATCCCGAAAATCTCTATCCCTTTTTCGACGCATGGACAAGCTATGACGTGGGAGAGGTCACGGTCACGGGGAGCGAGCGCCCCCATGCGGACACGCTTTCCCTTGACCCCACGCGCGTCAATATCGTTCTCTTGCACGGGCAGGAGCGCACGGGAAGGGGAAGCGCGGACGGGGAAAGCATCCCCTTAGGGCATTACAAGGGGAAGGGCATCGACTATCTGGCACTGGGGCACGTGCACGACTACCGTGCCAAAAAGCTGGACGCACGCGCGACCGTTGCCTACAGCGGCTGCCTTGAGGGGCGCGGCTTTGACGAGTGCGGCGAGCACGGCTTTGTGCTTCTTGAGGTTGAAAACGGCAGGGTCTCACACCGCTTTATTCCCTTTGCGCGCCGCCGACTTCATACCGTGGCGGTGGATATTGGCGAAGCGAATACGCATCTGCTTTTGGAAGAGTGCGTGCTGGAGGCGGTAAAGGAGATCCCCGACACGGATCTTGTCAAGGTGGTCCTTACGGGCAAGCGGCGCGCCGAGGCACCCGTGGATACCGCGGGGCTTGCTTCGCTCCTTTCAGAGCGCTTTTACTTTGCCAAGGTGCGTGACGAGAGCGGACTTCTGATCTGTGCTGAGGACTACCAAAACGATATTTCCCTCAAGGGTGAGTTTGTCCGCCGCGTGATGGCGTCCTCCTTGGGTGAAAGAGAAAAGGAACGTGTGATCGCGTGTGGGCTGCGGGCACTTTCGGGAGAGGAGCTTGGCGTATGAAATTGCTTAGGTTTCACGTTCAAAATTTTGGAACGCTCAAGGATCTTTCCTTGGAGCTTGAGGGGGGGCTCAACGTCCTCTACCGCGAAAACGGATGGGGAAAAACCACTCTTGCCGTTTTTATCAAGGCAATGCTTTACGGCTTGCCCGCTACCTCCAAGCGCTCGCTTGACGAAAACGAGCGCAAAAAGTATGCGCCTTGGCAGGGTGGGAGCTTTGGCGGCAGCATTGAGTTTGAGACCGAGGCGGGCACCTTTCGCGCCGAGCGCTTTTTCGGTGCCAAGGAAAGTGCCGACACCTTTGCTCTTTACGATCTTGCAACGGGGCTGGAGAGCCGCACGTACAGCGAAAATCTCGGCGTGGAGCTGTTTGGCATCGATGCCGACGGCTACGAGCGCACGGTCTATCTTTCCCAGCGCGGAATTCCCTCAAAGGGGGAAAACTACAGCATTACGGCAAAGCTTGGGGACCTGCTTGACGACGTGGACGACGTCGGCGGCTTTGATGCCGCCGCCGAGGCATTGGACAAGCGGTACAAATACTACGTAACCACGGGAAACCGTGGGCGCATTGCCGTGCTGGAGGGGGAGATCGCACAGCGCGAGCGCGAACGGGAAGAGCTTTTGCGTGTGCGCAAGACGCTGGAGGAGCGAGAGGAAGAGGCAAGGGAGCTTGCCGCTAAGACCGAAGCGCTTCTTTGCGAGACAGAGAACGTTCGTGGGCGCCTGCGTCGCGCCGCCGATGCGCGTGCGCAAGCGGCGCTCCTTTCGGAGCGAGCGCGCATGGAGCGCGAGCTTTCCGAGCTTACCGCGCGCCGCGATGCGCTGGAGACGGCGCTGGGCGGACATCATCCCGACGGGGAGACCCTGCAAAAGGCGACTGCGGCGGTGGTGCGATTGCGCGAGCTTTCGGCAAAGCTGCGTGAGATCCCCGAGGAGAGAGAGGTCAGGACCGAGCTTTTCTTGCCACGCGCGGATAAGGCGCTCCCGCGGGAAGAGGAGATCCGCTCCCTTTCCGAGGAAAACGACCGACTGCAGACCCTTGGCGCCAAGCTTTCCCTGCTTGAAGGGCAGGGGGACGACGGGCGCTACGCACGCTTTGCGGGCGGTGTTCCCGACGAGGGAGAGATGCGCGAATGCTTTACAGCCCTGCAAGCCCCCAAAAAAGGAAGGGGGCAGAACGGCAACGCCGTCTCCTCACTGCTGATTGCGGCGGGGGCTGTGGCAAGCGCACTCTTTTTGGTGCTTACCGTCGTGCTTGGCGGCAATGCCTTGGCACTGATCGGACTTGTTGCCTCCCTGTGCGTTTTGTGCGTAGGGGGAATGACGGCTCGCTCTGCCAAACAAACACGGGAGCGGGAGGAAAAAGCCCTTTTGCGCGTGCGCCGCTTGCTTGAGCGGTACGGCATGCACGGCTCCGACCCCTACAGAGATCTTTGCGAGCTTTCGCTTTTGCGCGACGAATACCTCAAAGCACGTGAAGCGAAAAAGGTACGTCAGCGCGAGTGTGAAGCGATCAAAAGAGAATACAAAGAAGCGCAAAACCGTGTGAAAAACGGATTTTCGATGCTTGGAATCACCCTTCCCGAAAAGGCGGAGTACACCGACGAGGTGCGCGCGCTTTCCCGTGACGTATCCCTTCTTTTGCGTACCCGACGCGAATCCCTTGCTCTTTCCGAGCGCAGAGCGCGGACCGAGGAGGAGATGCAAAAATGCCGTATGACGCTACAGGCGCTCCTGCCGCTCATCGGTTGCCGCGAGGGACAGGAGATCATGAGCGCGATCGAGAGCGCGGGGCGGCTTGAGACCGAGTACTGCCTGATCGCTTCTCAAATTTCCGCGCGCGCTTTGGCGCTTGAAAAATTTAACGCGGAGCATTCCGCGCTTTCCGACGCGACAGAGGGAACGGACGAGGATCCCACCGCCCTTTCCGAGACGGAAAAACGGCTTTCGGATGAGATACGGCACCTCTCCGAGCGGCAGGCGGCGCTCAAAACGCAGATCGAGCGGCTTTCTGCAGAGACAGACAGGCTTCCCGAATGCGAGGCGGCTCTCTTTTCCCTTGGGGAGGAGCTGGAGGAGGCGCGTGAAAACAGCGCAACGGTCAAGGCAACGCTTGGATTTTTGCAGGAAGCCAAGGTGGGGCTTTCCACGCGCTATCTTGACGGAATGCAAAAGAGCCTTGCCCGTTATCTTTCTTATTTAAGCCCATACGCCGAGGATGCCGTGATGAACGCCTCCTTTGAGGTCTCTTTGCGTGCCGAGGGAAAAACCAGAGACACCGACTATTTCAGCCGCGGGCAAAGAGACGTCATCGGACTTTGCACACGCCTCTCCCTTACCGATGCGCTCTATGCCACGGGGGAAAAGCCTTGCCTGATCCTTGACGACCCCTTTGTCAATCTTGACGACGTGCGTCTTAGGGAGGCACGCAGACTCCTGGATCGCCTTGCCTCCGAATACCAGATCATTTACATGGTGTGCCATACGGGGAGGGAATGAGCATGAAGCGGCTTGGACTTTATATTCATATCCCTTTTTGCCGTTCCAAGTGCCACTATTGCGATTTTTGCTCGATGCCGCACCCCGAAAAGGAGCTTGTGAACGCCTACGTCGAGCGGCTTTGCGGCGATCTTTCGGCGCGTGCCTCTCTCTGCCGTGACTACACCGTGGACAGCGTTTACCTTGGCGGCGGTACGCCAACGCTTTTGGAGGCGGCGCTTCTTTGCCGCATTCTTGATACGGTGCGCGCGCACTACCACCTCTGCGAGCGTGCCGAGATCACTCTGGAATGTAATCCCGCAACGGGGAGTGCCGAGGGCTTTTCCGAGTTGCGAAAAGCGGGCTTTAACCGCGTAAGCGTGGGGCTTCAAAGCACGCACAAAAACGAGCTGCGCGCTCTTGGAAGACTGCACAGCCTTGAGGATTTTGCAAGAACGGTGCAGCTTTTGCGTGGGGCGGGCTTTGAAAATATTTCCGCCGACGTCATGCAGGGGATCCCCGAGCAGACAAAGGAGAGCTATCTTGACACCCTGCGGACGCTCATCTCCTTGGAGCCTGCGCATATTTCCGCCTACGCCCTCTCCATTGAGGAGGGAACGCGGTTTTACGAGCTTCGTGACCGCCTGCCTCTTCCCGACGAGGACGCGGCGAGAGATGCGTTTTTTGAAGGCGCGGCGCTGTTGGAGCAAAACGGATACGGGTGGTACGAGATCAGCAATTTCGCGCGTGCGGGGTACGAGTCCCGTCACAACTTAAAATACTGGAACTGCGAGGAATACCTTGGCTTTGGACCGGCGGCACACTCCTTTTTCGGGGACGAGCGCTTTGGCAACGGCGGGGATATCCGCGCGTATATTGCGGGGGAGGACGTCGAATGTGAGAGAGCGCGCATCGGAACGCTTGACGCGGCAAACGAATACGTTATGCTCCGCATGCGCCTGTCCGAGGGCGTTGACGTAAAAGCGTTTGAAGCGCGCTATCCCTATTCCTTTGAGGAAGCCTTCGGGAAGGCGCTTGCGAAATATATCCCCACGGGACACGTGAAAAAAACGGCGGGCGACTACGCCTTTACTCACGCGGGATTTTACGTTAGCAACACGATTTTGTCGGACGTGCTTTCGTTTGGGTAAAAAAGCACTTGACAATCCCTTATTTATCGTGTAAAATAAAAGTAATGAATTGCCCCGTGTGGGGTAAAATATATGCAAAGGATGATAATTGACATGAGCGAACAGATGAGCGAGCGCGAATTTTTTACGCTGGTCGATGAGGAGAGCGGCGAGGAGATCGAATTTGAAAAGATCGGTGAAGCGGAATTGGGGGGGAAGACCTATTTTGCCATGATCCCCGCCGGCGGTGAGACTGCCGAGGACGGCTTTTGCGAATACGTCGTTTTGCGTCTTGAAAAGGACGGGGACGGCGAGGATACGCTGGTCACCGTAGACGATGACGACGAGTTTGACAACGTAGCGGATCTCTTTGACGATATGTTCTCCGAGGAAATCGACTACGACGGTAAATAATTTTTAGAATATTATATTTCCTGCTTAGCGCGTGATCGTCGGTGATTGTGAACCTACGATAGATCAAAGGAGCCCGCGTCTTTCGGTGGTTTGCAGACCTCCCGCATACGTGTAAAAACGATTGACTTGTCTCGACCGTATGTCGGACGTTGGGAGCAGTAAAGCCGATGCAAGGGCACCGCCCTGGAGTACAGGGTTCTGACTTCCCGATGACACGGCTCGGCGGGGTGGGGCAAAGCCAAATTTTGGCTTTGCCCCAACTAAAATTGCCCACTTCGCGCCTTTGGGCGAAGTGGGCAATTTTAACTTCACTGTGTCTAAAAAACGGGTCGTCGAGGACGTCGACCCCTACGGCATAATTCTTTTGCGTCGCGCGAGCGAAAACTTTACTGTGCCTAAAATCGGTTGCCCGATACCCGTTTGGTATTGAGCAACCGGTTTTTGTATTCCATCGGGCAGCGCGAAGGCAAAAAAGGAAATGAAGAATGAATAATTTTGGTTGATTTTTCATGATTCATCAGCGGAGCGACTTCATTCTTCATTACGATTCACTTTCTCCCGTACTCAATAAACATGGGGGAGAAGGCGAAGAAGACGGCGCCAAGGGCAAGATTGACAAGCGACGCCAAGATCGCCGCCACGGGCAGGAGCGCGGGGGAGATGAGCCCGGCAATGAGAAGAATGACTGCATCGGGCAAAAGACCGAAGTAGATAAAGCAGATCTGAATGACCGCCTTGATATTCTTTCCCGTAACGGTAGGGATGGAGAGGTCGATAAACACGCCCGCGTTGGTCGAGTAAAAATCAAGGGTGAGGGCAAAGAGGATCCACAAAAGCGCATAGAGGGGATTTGCTCCGAGGATCAAGATTGCCGCAAGGTAGGCGGGAAGGAGGTCAAGCAGGCAGTTCAGGCTTCCTCCCATCAGTGAGTAAAAGGTCTTTTTCCAGGCGTTTTCGGGCACCAGGACAAAGGAATCGCAGCCCATGTCCTGGGAGAGGGGATTGCCCAAGGAGCGGTAAAAGACGAATGCCGAGAGAACGAGGCATACGGGCAGGAGGTCGGACGAATCAAAGGCAAGCTTGCAAAGAAGCGACACCCCGATCGCAACGGCAAGATAGGTAATTGAGGTTTTTGTAAAAATGCCGAGTGTTGCAAAGCGGAAGCGGTTATACATTGCCTTAAAGAAATACACGCTCGCTCCCTGTCCGCGACAAAGCCCGTCTCTTTTGAGCTTTTCGGAGCGATCCTTTTTGTTTTGACGGATCACGGTGACCCCCGACGAAGCGTTTTGCGCCGCATCGAGAATGGCGGCGGTCTCCTCGCTTTTTGCCATGGCATCCTCGTAAAAATCGGCGTGCAAGCGGGGAATGACGATACAAAGCACAACGCCCACGGCGACGTTGCCCAAAAGGCAGAGTGCGGCGCCAAGCCAGTTTTCCTCGATCATGTACATGCAAAGTCCCTTCAGCCATCCCCAAACGGGAATGAAGCGTGTGACGGGGGCGTTAAAAAACCGGGTGAGCGCCCGCAGGGGATCCTCGGGGCTTGCAGAGGCGTAGAGCGCCGCCGCGCCCGCCAACAGCACGAGAAGGGACAGGGTAACGGGGCGCAAAAGCGATTTGACGCGCCGATGGGTGGAGGCGTAGGTATAAAGGAGGACCTGGATCAGCTTGGAAAGGATCAACAGCAGGATAAAGGCACCGAGGATCCCGAAAAACGCCCACGGAGGCACTCCCGAGGAGAGCATGGAGGGGAGCTGGAAGAGCATGTAAATGCCAATGCAAAGAAAGCTGCCCATCTGCATGACAAGACGGAAGAGAAGCACCGATTGCGGCTTTTGCGGGGAGGAAAAGAGGATGGGAACGTCGGCAGGGAGGAAGATCGCGTTTCCGCTCTTGTCGGCACCGAATACCGAGAATACCAGGACAAGAAGGACAATGCCGCCCGCGACAAGCTCGATGATGCCGTAGACCTCTGAAAGCTCCGCATCGGTGAGGGGCTCCTCCTCGTCAAGCGCGTCGTCGGGGAGCTCGCCCTCGATCACGTCGGCACCTCCCATGGGCTCCTCCTCGGAGAGAAAGGTGTCCTCAAGAAAGGAGGCACCCAAGCCAAACAAAAGACCAAAGGCAAAGCAGACTGCAAGCAAAACGGCGACCCAGGTTTTAAACAGCTTTCGGATCTGGTTTTTGACGGTGCAGAAGGAATAATAAAGGATCATTTTCATTGCGCGTCACCCTCGCTTTTGGGAGAGGTTCCCTCGGTGACCTCAAAGAAGAGCTCCTCCAGCGTTTTTCCCGATTCCTCCAAAAAGTCACGGGTCACGTTGGCGCGAATGCATCCGTTTTGCATGATGAGGGTGCGGTCCCAAAGCATATCCACACTGTCGATGATGTGGGTACTGATGAGCAGGGTGCAGCCCGCCGCGCGCATCTCCTCCAAAATAAGCTTTAATTCCTTGATGGCGTGCGGGTCAAGTCCGATCATCGGCTCGTCGAGGAGCAAAAGCGAGGGACGGGGCAAAAGTCCGAGACACAGGTTTAATTTTTGTTGCATACCCTTGGAGAGCTCATCGCCAAACTTTTTCTTTTTGTCGGACAGCTCAAAGCGGTCAAACAGCTCCTCTGCCCATGCCTTGTAGTCCTTCAGGCGATAGGCACGTGCCAAAAATTCCATGTGCTCCGAAACGGTAAGGTTGGGGTAGAGAGAGGGGAGCTCGGGGATGTAGCCCATAATTTTGCGCGCCTCGGTGCTCTTGTTGGGGTGCCCTCCCACCGTAATGTCACCCTCGTAGCGCAAAAATCCGATCGCAGCCTTCATCAGGGTGCTTTTTCCGGCGCCGTTGGGGCCGAGAAGCACGGTAACGCTGCCGGGATCCAGAGAAAAGCAAAGGTCGTTGCAGGCGGCAAGCTTTCCGTATTTTTTGGTAAGATGTGAAACTGTAAGCATGATAAGCTCCTTTTTGATGGTTTGTTCGCTACCATTTTAGCACACAATTCTATTTTATGCAATGTTTTTTGTAAAGTTTTGTGCAAAGGACTTGCAAGCGAGGGGGAGGCATGGTACAATAGGGACAGTAGAAAAAGGGAGGACGAACGCAATGAAAACTTTGTTCACGGGTGCGCGCGTGTGGATGCGCGACCGTCGCTTTTCAGAGGCTCGCTCGGTTTTGATCGAGGACGAAACGATCTTGGCGGTGGGAGAGGAGTGCGATGCCTACTGTCCCGACCGCACGGTCGACCTTTCGGGAAAGACCCTGCTCCCGGGACTTGTCGACGTGCATACGCACGGAAGGTGTGGCTTTGACTTTTGCGATGCCGACGGGGAAGCGCTTCAAAACATGAAGGAGGACTACGCCCGTCACGGCGTGACGAGCGTGATGGCGACCCTGGCGTCCGACACCAAGGAGGGCTGGCTTTCTGCCATCGACCGCATTGAGAAGAGCGGATACGAGGGCATCCATTTTGAGGGGAGATACCTCAACCCTCAAAAACGGGGCGCGCACGCGTCTCACCTGTTGAGCGCTCCCGACCCCGACGAGCTCGCTGAGATCCTCTCGCACGTCACGCTCCCGTGCCACGTTTCCATGGCGCCCGAGCTTGACCCCACGGGGGAATTTATCACGCGTGCCGTGGGACTGGGCGCCACGGTTGGCATCGGTCACACCGCGGCAACGGCAGAGGAGGCGCGTCGGGCGCTTTCCTTAGGAGCGCGCTCCTTTACGCATCTCTTTAACGCCATGCCTCCGCTTCACCACCGCGAGGGCGGTGCCGTTTCGGTGGCGCTTTCCGAGGGGGGATATGCCGAAATGATCGTGGACGGCGTGCACGTTTGTCCCGACATGGTACGCCTTGCGTGGCGTTGCCTCGGACCGGAGCGCACCGTGCTCATCACCGATTCGATGTCGGGCACGGGATGCCCCGACGGCGAGTATTCCATCGCGGGACTTCCCGTAACGGTGAAGGACGGACGGGCACTCACGCACGAGGGCGCCATTGCGGGCAGCACGCTCAACCTTTTCGAGGGGGTCAAAAATCTTGTGCGCTTTGCGGGCGCTACGCTTGAGGACGCGATTGCTTGTGCCACGCTCAACCCCGCGCGCATGGTGGGGATCGACGGCCGCGTGGGAAGCATTGAAAAAGGAAAACGCGCCGACCTTCTTGTGTTGGATGCCGACGAAGCTCTTTGCCGCGTCTATTGTCGGGGGCGCGAGATCGGAGGAACTGCCTTATGAAAAAAACAGCTTATAAAATCGGATTTGGCGTATCGGCGTTGCTTGCGCTTCTTTGCCTCATCCTTTGCGTTGTGACCTTGTTTACGGGAACGGTGGAGGGGATCTTTGTTCGTGAGCCCGTCTCCGTCTCTGCCTCTCTGCTGGATGCTACCCGTACCCAATACGGTGTGCAGGTGCGTGGGCTCCTCTTTAACGAGGGGGGCGAGCGTGTGCACGTGGATGCCTTAAAACTTGTCGTGCGCCATGGGAACAAGAGCGAAACACGCACGCTGGAGGGCTTTGACGTGGAGGCGCGGAGCGCCAAGGACCTCTTTTACGAATGGACGTCGGAAACGGCATACGACAGCGTCGATGCGGTCGAGCTCGTCATTGATGGGGAAGGGATGCGTCTTTCCAATGCCGCCCCCTCCTTTCTCTCCCTTGATACGCTTCTCTTTTTGACCGGATGCGTGATCTTTGCCTTCCTTGCCGTCTTTTTTGCCAAGAAGACCTATTATATTTCCTGCGAGGAAAAGCTGCTGGCAAAAAAGGAAGGGTAAGGGAAAATGAAATCTGCCGGCGGCAGATGAAATCACTGCGTGATGAGATCCGTCTTGCGACGGATGAAATCGAGGCTTTGCCTCGGTGAAGGGGAAGGCGTTTACAAAACAGAAGGTCACGGATGCAAAAACGCATCCGTGACCTTCTGTTTTGTTCAATTCGCGTCGCGGGCGGCTTGCTTGGTGCCAAAGTAAATGCACTTGCCCGAGCGCTCGCTTATCCAATCGCGCTCGTCAACGTTTTGCGGGCGGTAGGATTCCCCCAAGGTGCGCGCGGTTGAAAATGCTTTTTTGGCGGCTTCCTCGTTTTCGTAATAAAGGACGTAGATCACGTCGTCCCCGCGGCTTCCCTCCAAGGCGTAGGTCAGCCCCTCGCCAAAATGAATCAGCCCTGCCACGCGCTTTTCCTTGACTGTGTATCCGGCATCCTCCAGAGATGCCGTCGCCTTTTCGGGATCTGCGTTTGGAACGGCGCAGGAGCCGAGCAAAATAAGACACAAAAGACAGAGAGTCAGACAAAAAAATGCGGTTGTTTTGCTTTTCATAAGCGCTCCTTTTTTTGTGGGGGGATTATTATTTATCATTTGCGCCCCCTACCGTTATTTTGATTGTATCACAAGGATGGGAAAATGTCAATAACGTCTCGTTCCTCTGCACAGAAAATACGCCCCGACCCGTGTGGGTCGGAGCGTTGTGCGTTATGTTTTTCGTGTTGAACAATTATGCAGCAGCCTTCACTGCGTCCTTGTGTCCGAACCAAACCATTTTGCCGGACTTCTTGAACTCGTAGTCGCTGTCATCATCCTTGTCCTCGGATTCCTTCTTCACTGCATCGTAAGCAGCGTCTGCATCTGCGGAGGAACCGTAGTAGAGAATGGTAAGTGCGTTGCCGCTGAGAATTCCCTTGGTAGCGGTCAAAACAGCCTTAAGCTCGCCGCCGTAAAGAGCCTTGTAGGTTGCAAGAGCAGCCTCGGAATCGATGATGAGGACAGAGTAGCCCTCTTCTTCAAGAGCTTTCTTTGCCTTGTCGGGATCGGAATTGGGAGCGCCGCAGGATGCGAATGCCAAAACTGCCATGACAAGAACCATGGAAAGAGCGATCAGTCTGATAGTCTTTTTCATAACAATCTCCTTTAGATGTGGTATTTTTGTGTTCGCTCTGTGAACACTATAGCCATTATAGCAGATTTTTTCGGTTTTGTCAATCACTTTTTCAAAGAAAAACGCTTCCCCGACAGTCGTTTGACGGTCGGGGAAGCGTTGCTTTGAAATGATTGAATTTATTTCAGCATCGAAGCCAAAATGCCGCCGGCGGCTGCCAAGGCCTCTGCCGTTTTGGATACGTCGCGTCCGCCCGCCATAGCGTTGTCGGGGCGTCCGCCTCCCTTACCGCCTGTCACGGCGGCAACGGCACCGACCAGTCGGCCCGCGTGCGCACCTGCTGCGACGGCTGCCTTGCCCGCAATGGCAAGGAAGGAAAGCTTTCCGTCACAGGCGGTGGCAAGAACGGCGACCGCGTCGTCGCAGCGTGCCTTGATCTCGTCGGCAAGCGTTCTTGCGGCATCGGGCTGCATCTCACCAAGGTCGGTGGCGATGAGGCGAACCGCGCCAACCGTCACAGCGCCCGCGAGAATGGAATCCAGCTTAGAAGCGGCAATGCGCGTATTAAGGGATTCGATCTCCTTCTTCATCGCGCTCAGTTCACTTTGCATCTGTGCTGCCTTGTGCGCAAGATCGGAGGCTTTTTGCACCTTGAGCTCCTTGGCGGTCTCAAGGATGAGCGCGTTCTTTTCTCCAAGCAGCTTGAGGATGCCAAGGCCTGTGGTCGCTTCAATTCTGCGTACGCCTGCGGCAACCGAGGATTCGGAAAGGATCTTAAACATACCGATCTTTGCGGTATTGTCTACGTGGGTGCCTCCGCAAAATTCAACGGAATTGTCTCCCATACGGACTACGCGAACGATCTTGCCGTACTTCTCGCCGAACAGTGCCATTGCGCCAAGCTTTTTGGCTTCTTCAATGGGCATCTCGGTCATCGAGCCGCACATGCCTGCAAGGATCTCCTCGTTGACGATCTCCTCAACGCGTGCGATCTCGTCGGGGGTCATTGCCGCAAAGTGCGAAAAGTCAAAGCGGCAGACCGTGTCGGATACGTAGGAGCCCGACTGCTCAACGTGCGCGCCCAGCACGCGGCGAAGCGCACTCTGGAGCAGGTGGCACGCGGAGTGATTGCGCATAATGGCGGCGCGGCGCGCGGCATCGACCTCGGCGCTGACAACGTCGCCCTTGCTAAGCGTGCCCGAAACAACAGTACAAAGATGGATATAAATGCCGTCGGTCTTTTTGGTGTCGGTAACGGCAAGCTCCGCACCCGCGGTGCGAAGGATCCCCGTGTCGCCGATTTGACCGCCGCCCTCACCGTAGAAGGGGGTGGTGTCAAGAATGACGGAGCATTCGCCCTCGCCAATGGCGTCCACAGCCATATCGTCGGCAAGAATGGCAAGTACCTGTCCTTGTGCCTTCAAATCGGTATATCCCACAAACGCGGTGGTGGGAAGACCTGCAAGGAGCGAGCTTGACGACTGCGACCAGCCGCTGATATTGGCTCTTGCCTCTCTGGCGCGTACCTTTTGCTCCTGCATGAGGGCGGTAAATCTTTCCTCGTCGATGGAAAGCCCTGCCTCCTCGGCGATCTCACGCGTCAGATCGATGGGGAAGCCGTAGGTGTCGTAAAGCTTAAAGACGTCCTCGCCCGCAAGCACCGTCTTTCCCACCTTCTTTGCCTCCTCCACAAGAGAGGAAAGGATGGAAAGCCCTGCGTCGATGGTGGCGTCGAATCTCTCCTCCTCCATGGCAACGACCTTTAAGATATAGTCGCGCTTTTCGGCAAGCTCGGGATATGCGCCCTCGGATTCGCCAATGGCAACGATGCCAAGCTCGGGCAGGAAGGAGCGGTGGATACCAAGCAGCTTTCCGTGGCGGCAAGCGCGGCGAAGAATACGGCGAAGCACGTAGCCGCGACCCTCGTTGGAGGGGATCACGCCGTCACTGATCATAAAGGTGGCGCTGCGGATATGGTCGGTCACGACGCGGATGGAGATATCGGTGTTTTTGTCCTTGCCGTACTCCTTGCCCGCGATCGCGCATACCGTGTCAAGCACGCGGCGGATGGTGTCAACCTCAAACATATTGTCAACGCCCTGCATCACGCATGCCAGGCGCTCAAGTCCCATACCGGTATCAATGTTCTTTTGCGCCAGCTCCTCGTAGGTGCCGTCGCCCATGTTGTTGAACTGGGAGAAGACGTTGTTCCAAATCTCCATAAAGCGGTCGCAGTCGCAACCGGGCTTGCAGTCGGGGGAGCCGCAGCCGTACTTAATGCCGCGGTCAAAATAGATCTCGGAGCAAGGTCCGCAGGGGCCCGTGCCGTGCTCCCAGAAGTTGTCCGCCTTGCCAAGGCGCACGACGTGCGCGGGATCAACACCGATCTTGTTGACCCAAATGTCGTACGCTTCCTCGTCCTCCTCGTAGATGGAGGGCCAGAGGAGATCGGCGGGGATCTCCAGGGTCACGGTCAAAAACTCCCATGCCCAAGCGATCGCCTGTTCCTTAAAATAATCGCCAAAGGAGAAGTTTCCAAGCATTTCAAAAAAGGTGCCGTGGCGCGCGGTATGTCCCACGCGCTCAAGGTCGGGCGTGCGGATGCACTTCTGGCAGGTCGTCACGCGGCGGCGCGGCGGCTCCTCCTCGCCCGTAAAGAACTTCTTCATGGGTGCCATACCCGAGTTGATGAGAAGAAGAGATTTGTCGTTGATGGGGACCAGCGGATAAGAGGGTAAGCGCAAATGGTC
>JAZNEQ010000072.1:0-13810 GCA_045588715.1 Eubacteriales bacterium
CCTTGTCGTAATAGGCAAAGCCAAGAAGCTCCGAAAGTCTTTTTCCAAGCTCTCGTCCCCCGCTTCCAAATTCTCGTGCGATGGTAATAATGCGGTTCATGTGAAATCCTCCAATTTGCGTATGATCTTCTTCGTCAAAACTTTTCAAATACAGGTATGTTTTCGGTTGTTATCTCAAAATGACCGTTTCCAACCTCTTCTTTTGTCCAGAAATTACGCCATCTTCCTTCCGGGAGATACACTTCTCTGGTATCGCTGTTGAAAGAGAGTGGAGCAACTATTAAATTGTCGCAGAAAATGTACTCATCATCAATTTTATAAGTTTCCTTATCGTGGGTGTAATCGCAGACAAGTGCTCTTACGGGCGGTTTGCCCGTTTCTTTATACTCGTCAAAGGCTTTTTTGAGCATGGGAACAAGAGACTTCCTTATTTTCAAAAGCTCGCGAACTTCATCCTCACATTCAAATTTTTTCCACGGAACATCTTCGCAGTACCATGCATTTATAAGGCACTGAACAGAAAATACCGTTGTCTGAAGTCGTCTTATAAGCTCCTTTTTGCTGTTGGCATGGCGCAACTCAGGAGTCCACAGGACTCCCGAAAATCCGCTGGTTACTATACCGCGGATAAAGTCTTTATGATCATACAAATCACAATAAAGTACAAATGGGTAGCTTGCGGAAAGCGCGCCTGCATTCCTTACCTGCGAGAATGTTTCTCGTCCATCCAAAGCTTTCAGTATGGTTTGCATATAAAGCACGCCAAACATCTGATGATATTGCTCACCATCCATTCCGCCGGGGAACAAGGCGCAGTTTGGGAAGCTCCAGCTGTTCTCGCTGTTGCCTCCGTCACATTCATCGAGCTTGAAACCGTCAATACCGGTTTCTACCAAATATTCTCTGTGATGTTTTGCAAATATCTCTTGCGCTTCATTAAGAGAAAAGTCGGGAACGAGCCCTCTCCAAACTTCGCTGTCTCCACTATAAGGATGCATGGACTTATAGAGCGGAGAAGAAGAACTTATAAATGCATGCTCCCACAGATTCACATGGAAACCATTGTCTTTCAGGTATTTTATAGTCTTTCTATAATTTGGAAAACGTTCTTCGTTCCAAAGAAAAGAGCAGGAATAAGTTGAAGTCTGCCACCCGGGTTCAAGCCCCATAATATCGCATGGGATATCATTTTCTCTGAAATATTTTGCAAGCTTTATTATGTCATCTTCACTGCTTTTACCGTATGCTCTGTACAAAACACCAAGTCCCCACTCGGGAACGGATGCACCGCCGCCTGAGAACATATTATACTGCGATACTATATCGCATATTGTATCGCCCTCAAAAATATAAACGTCAATGCCCTTTGCTATCGGTATTTCAACGCTCATAACGGTTGCTTCGTTCAAAATATCCTTTTGATAGAGTTCTTCTGTAGTGAGCGCAACTTTCCCCTGTGATACGGGTGCTCTCATTTGCTTTTTTGCGTATCCGCAGGAGACGTCAATATTTCGCGCAGTGTCGAAATACATGCCATAACCCTTTGTAGTCACAAAAAACGGTACCGGAGCAGGTGATTCTCCGCTGTAAGAATGAGGATCCGCGCAAGCAACAAGGGACAGACGTCTATGTCTGTGATTAAAGCCTTTCAACTGCAAGCCAAAGCCGTAAATCTGCTCATCACTTTGAATAGGGAACTCCAAAACACATCCGCGTGGATTTGTTCTGAAAGTAAAATTGCTTAAATCATATTTAATGTCGGTTTCCTCATACGAAAAGTCTTTGCAGTATAATGAGGGAATGATTTTTTCAGGTGTTCCGAATGTTACTTTTTTCATACAAAAAACTCCAATTTGCGTTACGATTTAAAAAACAGAGAGCGTACAGCGTCCCCTTAAATAAGAGTATACTATTTTTGGAGAAAATTGTCAAGAGAATCCGTTTTAAGTTTTATCATAGAAAAATAAAAAACGGAGTTGCTTTTTCTGCTCTTCTCTGTTATAATGAAAACGTAAAGATGAAAAAGTGAAGTAAAGGAGATCAAAAAATGTTTCAATATCTTTTGTACGCATATGCGGCAATCAGCCTGATCGCTTTTTTCTTGTATTGGAGAGACAAGAAAAAGGCAAAAAAACACCGTTGGAGAACGCCCGAGGCTCTCCTTTTGGGATTTGGCTTTTTTGGGGGAGCTGTAGGTGCGCTTCTTGGAATGAATATTTTCCGTCACAAGACTAAGCACTGGTATTTCTGGGTGGTCAACGTTTTGGGGTTGGCTTGGCAGGTGGCCCTTGCCGTATTCCTTTTCAAAAACGGATTTTAAAATATACACTCCATAAAGGACCGGGTCTGCTTCCGTTTACCCGGGGTTATTCAAGTGCGCTTTTCAAGGTGGAAAGCGCACTTTTTTCAATACGCGAAACGTAGGAACGGGAAATGCCGAGCACCTGGGCGATCTCTCGTTGTGTTAGGGGAGTCCCTCCTCCAAGTCCATAGCGCATCATAATGATCTGTCGCTCTCGCTTGTCAAGCAAATGATCGACGGAACGGAGCATTTTTTCGGTCAGTATCTTTCGGTCGATCTCTTCCGCGATGTCCTCATCCGAACAAACAACGTCCATATAGGTCAAGGGATTTCCGTCTCGGTCAACGTCGATGGTGTCATTGATCGAAACCTCACTCGAAAGCTTTTTTTGAGAGCGGAAGTTCATTAGAATTTCATTTTGGATACATTTTGAGGCGTAGGTTGCAAATTTAACACCGTTTTTTTGGTTAAAGGAATCGACAGCCTTGATCAATCCTATGGTTCCTATCGAGATCAGATCCTCCGAATTTCGCGCGGAGGAGTAATATTTTCTTACGATATGAGAGACCAGACGCAAATTGTGAAGGATCAGTTTTTGTCTTGCTTCCTCATTTCCCTCGGCAGCGGAAGCAAAGCATGCGATCTCTTCCTCTTCATCCAAGGGTGGGGGGAAATTCTGAGGCATTCCCACCCCCAAGATCATGTGAATGATCTTTGTCAAAAATGCAAAAAGCGTGATAAGCATAAATAAAAGATACCTCCTTCTTATCAAGCGGTTTTACAATATATGAGATGTCGATATTTTTTTTGCTTGTACCTTGATTTTCGCGTTTTTTATTGACATTGCGTAGGGGTTGTGTTATACTTGGGGCATAGACTTTATGAAATGGAGATATATATTATGAAACAGTTATACGGCAATGCTCTGGTCGGTCAAAGCGGCGGTCCTACCGCTGCGATCAACGCAACCTTGGCAGGGGTGATCCGCGGTGTCAAGGAGCAGCAGAACAACGGCTGCATCGGTACTCTTTACGGAATGCGCAACGGTGTGGAAGGGTTGATGGAGGAGCGCTTGATCGACCTGAGCGCTTATTTTGACAGCGAAGAGAAAATCTCGCTCCTTGAGCACACGCCCGCGGCGGCACTCGGCTCCTGCCGTAAAAAGCTCCCGAAGATCGGTGAAAACGATGCTTTTTATGAAAGCATGATCGAGATCTTCAAAAAGTACGATATCAGATACTTCTTCTACATCGGCGGAAACGATTCGATGGATACCGTTGCAAAGCTGTCGGCTTACACCCGTACGCACAGCTATGAAATGGTTATTATGGGTGTTCCGAAGACCATCGACAACGACCTTGTCGGCACCGATCACACCCCGGGATTTGGTTCTGCGGCAAAATATATTGCCGTTACCACTCAGGAGATCATTCGCGATTGCGCGGTGTATAAGATCCCCGCTGTAACCATCGTTGAGATCATGGGGCGCGATGCCGGCTGGTTGACGGCGGCATCGGCAATCGGCAGAGCAGTCAACGGCATCGAGCCGGATCTTGTATATCTGCCCGAGCGTACCTTTGATATGCAACGCTTTTTTGCCGACGTGCGTGCAGCTCTTGCCAAGCATCCCAACGTTGTGGTTGCCGTTTCCGAGGGGATTCGCTTTGCCGACGGTCACTACGTAGGCGAAGGTACCCAAACGGGCGCTACCGATGCCTTTGGTCACGCATATCTTGCGGGAACGGGCAAAGCGCTTGAGCTTGCCGTAAAGGCAGAGATCGGTTGCAAGGTTCGCTCGATTGAGCTCAATCTTCCTCAACGTTGTGCAGCCCATCTGGCGTCCGCGACCGACCTTGCAGAGTCGGTGGCAACGGGACGCGCCGCAGTCAAGTACGCATGTGAGGGTGTGACAAGATGCATGATCACAGTCCAGCGTGACGAGGGTGAGGAGTATCACCTTGAGTACGTTCCCAAGGACGTTTCCGAGATTGCAAATAAAATCAAATACGTAGACGACAGATTTATTAACGAAGAGGGAAATCACGTGACGGACGAATGCTGTAAATATCTTTTGCCCCTGATTCTCGGAGAAGCCAACGGTTTTTATGAAAACGGCTTGCCGAAGCACTTGATCTTTGATTAAAACTGCTTTTTTAAAGCGGTGTTCTAAACCCGTTTTTCCCCCCGTACATTGTTACCAAGCCTGCTCCGAAAAGGGGCGGTACGGGAGGCAATGGAATGAAACGTATTTTGGTGGTAATGGGAACAAGACCCGAGGCGATCAAGCTTTGTCCCTTGGTGCGGGAGTTGAAGGAAAGAAGGGGCTTTGACGTTCGAGTTTGCTCAACGGGGCAGCATGGAGAAATGCTCGATTCTGCACTTTCTGCGTTTGAAATGCGCCCGGATATTGCACTTCCCGTTATGAAAGCGGGACTTGGGCTTCCGCAGATGGGTGCCGAGATCCTTTCCTCTGTCGATCGGGTTTTAAAAGAAGAAACTCCTGGTTTTGTGTTGGTACAAGGAGACACGGCAAGCGCTTTCTTTTCGGCGCTTGCCGCGTTTCAAAATAAAATTCCCGTGGGGCACGTAGAAGCGGGGCTTCGCACCTATCGTATCCGGGCGCCTTTTCCGGAGGAGCTTCACAGACGGGCGATTTCGCTGTTTGCAACGCTCCATTTTGCTCCAACTGAGGATGCACGCGCGCATCTTCTTAAGGAAGGGTGCGATCCAACCACGGTTTTTGTTACCGGAAATACGGTGATCGACGCGCTTCACTTTACCTTGCAAAAAAAGATGCAATGCGGCGATCTTTCTCTTCCCTCGGGAAAGCGACTGCTGATCTTTACCGCGCACCGAAGAGAGAATCTCGGTCTTCCCATGCGTTCCTCTTTTTTGGCACTTCGACGGATCATGGAACGTTTTGAAGACGTAATTGCCCTGTGTCCTTTACATCTCAACCCCGCGGTACGCAAGCTTGCGCTTGAAATACTGAAGGATACGCCCAGACTGCGTTTGATCGAACCGCCGGATATGATCACGTTTCATCACCTTCTTTCCAAAGCGTATCTCGTAATTACGGATAGCGGTGGAATTCAGGAGGAGGCGGCGGCATTGGGAATTCCCACGCTGGTCACGCGCAATGAAACGGAGCGTGCGGAAGGCGTTCGCGCAGGCGTTTTGCGCTTGGTGGGAACCGATGAGGAAAAAATCTTCAAGGAAGCAAGTGCCCTGTTAAAGCCACGCTCCCTGCAATATGCGCAAATGCACGTTCCTGCCCGTGTCTTTGGAGACGGAACCGCATCACGGCACATTGCCGACGTGATAGAGCACTTTTTGGGATAACTTCTATTTCCCCCTTCTATTTTGAAAAACAAAGGAGAAAAACAATGGAATGCTTTACCTATGAGATCAGACACAACGAATATGTAGCGCCTCTGCGCTGTTATATTCCCGATGGCGCACCGCACGCTTATTTCCAAAGACAACGTCCTGCGATGATCGTTTTCCCGGGCGGTGGCTATTCCCACACTTATGAAGGGGAGGGGGAAGCGATCGCCTTGAAATACGTTGGTGCCGGCTTTTGTTCCTTTGTTCTTAATTACAGTGTTTATCCCGCAAAATTCCCCCAGTCACTTACCGAGGCGTTAATGGCGATCCGATACGTCAGAGAAAACGCCGCCGATTTTGGAATCGATCCGCACAGAGTTTACGTTTGCGGCTTTTCCGCCGGTGGACATCTTGCCGCTTGCACAGGCACGCTTTGGAATCATGCTTGCCTTGACGGGCATCTTGAGGGAGCTCGTGAATTGTATCGTCCCGACGGCATGGTCTTGTCTTACCCTGTGATCACGCCCTTGCATAGAGGCTCCTATTTAAATCTTTTCGGTCAAGAGGAGAGTGCTCTTACCGATGATGTGATCCATCTTTTATCTCTTCACAACCAAGTAACAAACGGTACTCCTCCAACGTTTGTATGGCACAATTCCGACGATACGGCAGTCCCCGTGGAATGCTCGCTTTTGTTTGGCTTGGCATTGCACAAAAACAAGATCCCGTTTGAAATGCGCATTTGGGAAAACGGAGGTCACGGCGTATGTCTTGGTAATTACGTTACCCAAGAAGACCATAAGATCGGTGCACCTTTGGATTGTTCTGTATGGGTAGACGAATCGGTAAGATTTTTGTTAAGACACTGATCTTGTCTTTGATTTGCATAAAAAAAGGATGTTTGCCTTGGAAGCAAATGTCCTTTTTTACATTTTTTGGAAATGATATTGTATGTGGAACGGTATTGTTCAAAAATATTGACAAAAAAATAACTTTTTTTTGAAAAACTATAGATTTTTTTTAAAATATATAGTATAATAAGATGTCCAATTGTGTAAACGTCAAAGCGGCATGAGAGAGCGTTTGCAGGAAGCGTTTCTTTCCTCGTAACCGTAAAAGCGTTTCACCATAACAAAATATTTCAGGAGGTTTTGGAATTATGAAAAAGAAATTGACTACGGTCGATTTTCACGGGACAAAAGAGCAAGAAGAAAAATTGCTTGCCGTGATCGCCAAGCATGAAGGCGAGAAGGGCGCAATGATGCCCATTCTTCAGGAAGCGCAGGAGATCTACGGATATCTCCCTCTTGAGGTTCAGGAGATCATCGCCGCAAAGACCGGTGTTTCTCTTGAGGAGATCTTCGGTATCGTTTCCTTCTACGCACAGTTCAAGCTCAATCCCGACGGTCAGTACGCAATCGCTGTTTGCCTTGGTACTGCTTGCTACGTAAAGGGTTCCGGTGACATTATCAACGCGATTTCCGAAAAGCTCGGTGTCGCAATCGGCAGCACCTCTCCCGATGGGAAGTATTCTATCGAAGCGACCCGTTGCATCGGTGCTTGCGGTCTTGCTCCCGTTTTGACTGTAAACGGTGAGGTTTACGGAAGACTGACCGTGGATGACGTTGATTCTATCCTCGCAAAGTATAAATAAAAAACCTTACATCTGAAAGGGCTGGTACCTATCGTATGAAAATTTCGGAAATTCAGACGTTGCTCGACGCTGAGGTCGTTTGCGGCGAGGAAATGCTTGACAAAGAGGTTTACGCTGCTTGCGGAAGTGATATGATGAGCGATGTTTTGGCTTACGTAAAAGATCAAGCGGTTTTGCTCACCGGGCTTGTCAATACACAAGTGGTTCGCACCGCCGAGATGATGGACATGGTATGCATCGTGTTCGTGCGATCAAAATCTCCCACGGAGGAAATGATTTCCCTGGCAAGAGAGAGTGGTATGGTACTGCTCAAAACAAGAAAAAGAATGTATGAGGCATGCGGAAGGCTTTACGTTGGAGGCCTTGGCGGAAACGGAGCGGCAAAATGAACGAAGCTGTTCGCTTTCATTTCTGCGTAGACGGTGAGGATTTTACCTCTGCGGGTCAGGCTTCTGTTCAAGTGAAGAAAAGCTTACGTCAGCTTGGTATCCACCCCGAGATCATTCGCAAGGTTTCCATTGCGATGTACGAGGGGGAGATCAATATGGTGATCCATGCGGGCGGCGGTGAGGCAGACGTATTGATCTACGAGGACCGTATTGAGATCGTTCTTGCCGACCACGGTCCCGGAATTGCAAACATTGATCTTGCCATGCAGGAGGGCTTTTCTACGGCGCCCGATAATATTCGCTCCCTTGGCTTTGGAGCGGGTATGGGACTTCCGAACATGAAGCGCTACTCGGACTCCATCAAAATTGATTCCGAAGTGGGCAAAGGCACTACCATTTTAATGACTGTTAATTTGTAAGAGCCCCCACGCAAGAAAAAATCGGTAAGGAGCCATGATCATATTATGAATACCTATGAGCATTCGGTTTCGTTGGATGTTTCAAGATGCACGGGCTGTACCATGTGCTTGAAGCGTTGTCCGACTGAGGCGATACGGATTCATGACGGTCATGCACAGATCGATCCCGAACGGTGTATCGACTGTGGCGTTTGTATCCGCTATTGCCCCAACCATGCAAAAAAAGCAACCTACAGTAGGTTGGATGCCGTAATGAAGTACAAATGGAAGATCGCTCTTCCCGCACCCACTCTTTACGGTCAATTTGAAGAGCTTGAGGACGTAGATTACGTTCTTCAAGGACTCTTGGATATCGGCTTTGACGACGTTGTGGAGGTCGCGCAAGCGGCAGAGCTTGTTTCTGCCTACACGCGTCTTTACTTAAAAAACGAGGGGATCTCCAAGCCTGTCATCAGTTCGGCATGCCCGGTCGTCCTTCGCTTGATCTCGTTGCGATATCCAATGCTGCGTGAGCATATCATGCAAATGCTGCCTCCCATGGAGATCGCCGCCAAAATGGCGCGCAAAAAAGCCAAGGAGGAGCATCCGGAACTTCAAGACGACGACATCTGCGTATGCTTTATATCTCCGTGTCCTGCGAAGGTTTCTTACGTAAGAAACGGTTTTGGAGATTATAAAAGCGAGGTTGACGAGGTGCTTTCCGTCAGCGATATCTACTTTAACCTTTTGAATGTGATGCGGCGCGAGCAAACGCCGGCTTCGCTTACAAAATCGGGTATGGTAGGGATCGGATGGGCAACCTCGGGCGGAGAATCCTCCGCGATCTTCAATGATAAGTATCTTGCTGCCGACGGTATTGAAAACGTCAACCGCGTTTTGGATCAGTTGGAAAACGGCAACATTTCTTCCGTTGAGTTTATCGAGCTCAATGCCTGTCCCGGCGGTTGCGTGGGCGGCGTTATGGCGGTAGAAAACCCGTTTGTCGCTAAAGCGAGACTTCAAACGCTCCGAAGATATCTTCCCGTATCTCAAAACTTTTTGCAAAAAGGGGAGAGGGAATATATTCCTGCGAGCTACTTTTTTGAAGAGCTTCCAACCTATCGACCCATTCAAAGGCTTAGCGAAAACTTTGCCGAATCTTTACGCATGATGTCGGATATTCAAAAAATCCGTTCCGAGCTTCCGGGGATCGATTGCGGTGCCTGCGGTGCTCCCAATTGCCGTGCTTTTGCCGAGGATATCGTTAAGGGGATTGCTACGCGTGAGAGCTGTGTAGTGGAGCGGGGACGGAACAATCACGAAAAAAATACAGAAGAGGCAGGGGGAAAATGATGACGGTTCAGGATCTGGCACAAAAGCTTGCTTTGCACCCTCTTTCTTTGGCAAACGCAGAGCGCGAGCTTTCCGGTGTCTACATCGGAGATCTGCTTAGCTGGGTGATGGGGCGTGCCTCGTGTGACAACGTATGGATCACGATCATGTCAAACGTCAACATCGTAGCGGTTGCGGCTTTGGCTGACGTCGGTTGCATCGTTCTTGCGGAGGGGGTTACGCTTGACGAAAGCGTACGCGCCACTGCAGAGCAAAAGGGAATCAACGTCTTTACCACCGAAAAAACCGCATACGAGATCGCGGCTGAGCTGGCGCGCTTGGGACTGTGAATCGTTATTATTACGATCTGCATATCCATTCCTGCCTATCCCCCTGTGCTGACAATGACATGACCCCGAACAATATCGCGGGTATGGCGGCATTGGCAGGACTTAACGTTGTTGCTCTGACCGATCACAATTCAACAAGAAACTGCCCCGCGTTTTTTGCGGCGGCAAAAAAACAGGGGATCATTCCCATTGCGGGAATGGAGCTTACAACAGCAGAGGATATTCACGTTATTTGCTTGTTTGAAACTTTGGAGGACGCACTTTCCTTCAACGACGAGCTGGACACAAGGCGGATCAGGATCAAAAACCGTACGGATATCTTTGGGGATCAACTCATCATGGACAGCGAGGATAACGTTATTGCAACGGAGGAGGATCTCCTTTCCAATGCTACCGAGCTGATGCTGGATGACGTTCCTCCCTTGGTATACAAGTACAGGGGGATCTGTTATCCCGCCCACGTTGACAGAGAGGCCAACGGTCTGATCGCGACGCTGGGTACGTTTCCTGTTTCTCCCTCGTTTTCCATTTCCGAGTTTCACGATGCGGACAAGTATGAGAGCTATCGAATACTTCACCCGCAGCTAAACAAAATGCGCGTCGTTGTCAGTTCTGACGCACATTATCTTTGGGATATACGCGATAAGGAGCATTATTTTGATCTTTGTGACGAGCCGTATTCCTCAGAGACGGTGAGGCGCGCGCTGTTTTCGGTCTTGAAAGGAGAAACACCTTGAAGGAGCTTTCATTAAACGTTCTCGATATTGTAGAAAACTCAACGAAGGCAAAAGCCACGCTGGTCCTGATCCATATCGAAGAAGATAGCGAGCTGCTTACCTTAAGGATCTGTGATAACGGATGCGGAATGAAGGAAGAGATCCTTCACGGCGTGATCGATCCCTTTTATACCACCAGAACTACACGGAGCGTAGGGCTTGGGATCCCGCTGCTAAAAATGGCGGCAGAGCAAACGGGAGGCGGTATTTCCATTACCTCACGTCACGAATCCGAGCATCCCACGTCTCACGGAACCGAGGTCGTTGCGCGGTTTTACAAGCAACATATCGACTTTACTCCTATGGGAGATATTATTTCCACGGTGACCACGCTTATCCAAGGACACCCGGAAATTGATTTTGAATTTCGGCATAACAGTGATCATTTCAACGTTCTTCTTGATACAAGACAGATGCGTGAGATCCTTGGCACCGAGATTCCGTTGAACGATCCCGAAATTCTTACCTGGATCGCTCAATATCTTAAAGATCAGTATTAAATTTATTATCAATAAAGAAAGGAACTGTATTATGAAATCTTTGGCAGAGCTTGCAGCAATCAGAGACAAGATGAAGGACAAGATCGTTCTTCGCGAGGGCGGCGACGCTACCATTCGCATTGTTGTCGGCATGGCAACCTGCGGTATCGCAGCAGGCGCACGTCCTGTTCTCAATGCTTTTGTTGAAGGCGTTGAAAAGGAAGGCCTTAGCGGTAAGGCAATCGTTTCCCAAACCGGATGCATCGGCATTTGTCAGTATGAGCCCGTCGTGGAGGTTATGGAACCCGGCAAAGAAAAGGTTACCTACGTAAAAATGACTCCCGAAAAGGCCGAAAAGGTACTCAAAGAGCACATTAAGGGTGGCAAGATCGTAAAAGAATACACGATCAACGACACCAAGAATGCATAATTTGGAGGTATTGAATTTATGATTCGCGCTCATGTATTATGTTGCGGCGGTACGGGATGTACTTCTTCCGGAAGCCCCAAAATCCAGGCTGCTTTCAATGCTGAAATTGAAAAGCAGGGTCTTGCCGATGAGATCAAGGTCGTTCAAACCGGTTGCTTTGGTCTTTGTGCGCTTGGCCCCGTCGTTATCATTTATCCCGACGGAACCTTCTACAGCAACGTGACTGAAGAGGACGTTGCCGAGATCGTAAGTGAACATCTGCTCAAAGGTCGTGTTGTTGAAAGATTGGTCTACAATGACACGGGCGCTGCTGAAGAGAACGTAGAGGCTGCGCATTCTTCCTTGAATGATACTATTTTCTATAAGTCTCAGTATCGTCTTGCTCTCCGCAACTGCGGTGTTATTAACCCCGAGAACATTGGAGAGTACATCGCAATGGACGGTTATGCGGCTCTTGGTAAGGTGCTGACCGAAATGACCCCGGATGAGGTCATTCAAACCATTCTCGACTCCGGCTTGCGCGGACGCGGCGGTGCCGGATTCCCGACCGGTATGAAGTGGAAGTTTGCTTCCGGAAACCGTGGAAACGTGCAGAAGTACGTTTGCTGTAACGCAGACGAGGGTGACCCCGGTGCGTTTATGGACCGTTCCATTCTTGAGGGTGACCCCCACGCTCTGATCGAGGCTATGGCGATTGCCGGCTACGCGATCGGTGCAAACCAGGGTTACGTATACGTTCGTGCAGAGTATCCGATCGCTGTTAACCGTTTGCAGATCGCAATCGATCAGGCAAAGGAATACGGACTTCTCGGCAAGAACATCTTTGGAACCGATTTCGAATTCGATCTTGGCATCCGTCTTGGCGCCGGCGCATTCGTGTGCGGTGAGGAGACCGCTCTTATGACCTCTATCGAGGGTAAGAGAGGCGAGCCTCGTCCCCGTCCTCCGTTCCCCGCAGTAAAGGGTCTTTTCGACCGTCCCACCGTTCTTAATAACGTTGAGACCTATGCGAACATTCCTCAGATCATTCTCAAGGGCTCTGATTGGTTCCGCTCGATCGGTACCGAAAAGTCCAAGGGTACCAAGGTGTTTGCTCTTGGCGGTAAGATCAAGAACACGGGTCTTGTTGAGGTCCCTATGGGAACGACCCTTCGTCACATTATCGAGGAGATCGGCGGCGGTATTCCCAATGGCAAGAAGTTTAAGGCAGCGCAGACCGGTGGTCCTTCCGGCGGATGTATTCCCGCACACCTCATCGATACTCCCATTGACTACGATAACCTTCTTGAGATCGGCTCTATGATGGGCTCCGGTGGATTGATCGTTATGGACGAGGACAACTGTATGGTTGATATCGCTCGTTTCTTCCTCGACTTTACGGTTGATGAATCCTGCGGTAAGTGTACACCTTGCCGTGTTGGTACCAAGAGACTTCTTGAAATTTTGGACAAGATCATTTCCGGTAACGGCGAGCTTGAGGATCTTGACAGAATGGAAGAGCTTGCAAACTACATCAAGTCCGCATCTCTCTGCGGTCTTGGTCAGACGGCTCCTAACCCCGTTCTTTCCACCCTCCGCTACTTCCGTGAGGAGTATATCGCTCATATCGTTGATAAGAAGTGTCCCGCAGGCGTATGCAAAAAGCTGCTTCAGTTTACCATCGATGCTGACAAGTGTATCGGTTGCGGTATGTGTGCCAAGCAGTGTCCTGCTTCCGCGATCCAGAGAACCGATTACATCGCTCCCAAGCACAAGCTTGCTTCCTTTGCAATCGATCCTTCGAAGTGCGTGAAGTGCGGCGCATGTCTGCCCACCTGTAAGTTCAAAGCTATTTCGAAACAGTAAGAAAAGGAGAATTGTGGACAATGGATATGATTAAAGTAAAAATTAATGGCAAAGAGTATTCTGTTGCCAAGGGTTCCACGGTTCTGGAAGCCGCAAAAGCAGCGCACATCGATATTCCTACGCTCTGCTATCTGAAGGACATCAACGAGATCGGTGCTTGCCGTCTCTGCCTTGTTGAGGTTGCTGAAATGCGCGGACCTGCTCTTGGTCCTTGGCGCATGGTGACCGCTTGCGTATATCCCTGTACCGAGGGAATGGAGATCAAGACCAACACTCCCAAGATCACCGCTTCCAGAAAGATGAATCTTGAGCTGTTGCTCTCCAACCACGATAAAAAGTGTCTCTCTTGCGTTCGTTCCACGAACTGCGAGCTCCAGACGCTTTGCCGTGAATACGGCGTTGAGTTCTCCCGCTTCGACGGTGAGACCATTACCTATGCGATCGACGATAAGACTAAGTCGGATCGTAGCCATGTCGTTCTGTGAGCCAAGGAGTTGGTTTTCCTAATTGTCTTCCTAAGACCGCTTG
>JAZNEQ010000073.1:0-2961 GCA_045588715.1 Eubacteriales bacterium
TTAAAAATTTATCAAAACAACGACATCGGCCGCTCAAAGCTCCGACAGCTCCTTCAGCAGTTCCAGCTTATACTCCGTCGAAATCGTATGCGGCGTGAACGGAGATATGGTGATGCGCTTTTGAGACTCGGTGTGTGCATACGGAGAGTATACAAAGGGAGGAAGGCACGCGGGATCGGATAGCCCCAAGAAAAAGTCAACGGGGACCTTCAAAAACGAAACGATATTATTGATGTCAAAATAGCTTACCGTTTTCAAGACGAGATCGGTGTGCTTCGGATACAGCAACAAATGAGACTTCACCGCTCCAAAAACGCCCGACCCGTTCTCTATGCGTTGCTGCAGGCAGGAATAGCTCGGAACACTCGGATATGCCTTTTTGATCTTCCCGGAAAACGCGGCGGCAACGATCGAAAGTGCCCCTCCCTGAGACTGTCCGTGTGCGACAATCCGCTCGGCATCCACCTCGGGCAGGGTGGCGATCACGTCAACGGCACGCACTGCGTCCAGATACAGATTTTTCATATAAAAATTGTTTTTGTCAAGAAGCCCGTGCGTCATGATACCGCCGCCGTGATAATCGTCTGCATATTCATAGGATGCCCGATCGTTGGTTTCACCGCCCTGGGATCGGCAATCCATGCTGAAGGTGCAAACGCCCGTCGAAACAAATTCCGGCTGAATTCCAAACATTCCACCGCCGCCGTGATACATAGCAACGCATGGGAGCTTTTCGCCGCGATATGTGTTGGGCACGCAAAAATAAGCGGTCACCTCCGTGCCGTCATGCGCATTGAAAACGATTTCATAAGAGGAAAAGGTTTTATACGGCAGATCCAACGCTTTGCGCTTGACCGTCAGGGGAACCTTGCGCATCTCACGGATCTCGCTGTTCCAAAACTGCTCAAAATCCGCCTCCTTGGTTTGCGCAATGACCTGCGAGCGCAAAGCCTCTTCCTTTTTCTCAATATAGCTCATATCTGCCTCCCCCTTGCTTTTTTCTCTATTATAGCATATACACCGCATCCTTTTATTGCATTTATTGCTTTTTTCATTGCATTTATTCCAAAGGTGTGATATAATACAAAAAAACACAAGGGGACGTTTATGGAAGAACAGCATTTCATTATCAACTACTATAAAAATGCGGATTCCGGAATCCACATACAAAAAATAAAAAGCTCGGTCGAAGCCCGAAAAACGCACTCGCATGAGTATTTCCAGATCTACTACGTTCTTCAAGGGTCGCTTTTGCACGTCACGGAGGGAAATCAAGGACAGCTTACCAAAGGAGATGCCTTCATTATCCCGCCCGGGAAAACACACAGCATCCACAAAGAGGAGGACGCGCTTTTCTACACCTTCTCCTTCACCTCGGAAAGCCTGGAATCGGGTGCACAGGCATCCCCCTTGGCATCTCGCTTTTTAGAGGACCTCATCGCCCTGGAAACCGTCCCTGCAAAGCTCTCCGTTCAAAACGAGGATCTTTTATTCGTGGAAGCCTTGCTTGAAAAGATCCACCGCGAATTTCTCGATAAGAAGATCGGTTATATCGACGTGATCCGCGCCGCCACCACCATTCTCCTTGCCATCCTTGCAAGGTATCATTTCGAAAAATCTCCGCTCTCCATTCCGCAGTCAAGCAACCGTGCACGGATTCTTTCATGCATCAAGTTCATCGATACGAATTTTGCGGAGGAGCTCACTCTCGAAAACATGGCAAAATGGTGCACCATGTCAAAATCCGAATTTTGCAGACAGTTTTTGGAGCTCAGCGGTACGACCTTCCAAAAATATTTGCATACCGCGCGCATCAAGCATGCCGTCACACTTATCCAAAAGGGGCATCACGTTTCCGCTCTGTACGGTCTTTGCGGCTATAACGATTTCTCCACCTTCTACCGCAATTTCAAAAAAATCATGGGGTGCTCACCGAGCCAATACCGAAAGCTTTCAAAGGATGCATAACGGTGACCGGCACCTTCGGCTCTGCTCAGCCACGAATTGCTTCGCAATTCTACCCTGTTCCTCCCTTCGGTCGGAGCAGGGTGTCATAGTGTTCGGGTACAGCAGGAAAAGGGAGAACAAGAAAAGAAAGCAAAAATTCCATAGACACTGCTTGCCGGACTCGAACCTAGCGAAAGGCTCGCAAGCTCGCCGCGAATATTCCCTTCGGGAATAGTTCGCCCCTGTTCCTCGCTTCGAGGTCACTGAAGTCGAATAAGGAGGAAACGAACTATGGAACTGTTTAAGCTTTCTCCTGTCGAGGGTTCTACCCACGTAGGCAAGCGTAAGGGCCGCGGCCATGGCAGCGGCAACGGCAAGACCGGTGGCCGTGGTCACAAGGGTCAGAAGGCCCGCTCCGGCGGCGGCGTCCGTCCCGGTTTTGAAGGCGGTCAGATGCCCATGACCCGCCAGCTCCCCAAGCGTGGCTTTACCAATCACTTTGCTGTTAATTATGCAACTGTCAACGTCTCCCGCATCAATGACGCGTTCAACAATGGCGACGTCGTCGACGCGCAGGCGCTGATCAATGCCGGTCTGGTCAAGAAGACTCTGGACGGCATCAAGATCCTGGGTAACGGCGAACTGAGCAAGAAGCTGACTATTCGTGCCAACGCTTTCTCGCAGTCTGCCAAGGAAAAGATTGAAGCGGCCGGGGGAACGGTAGAGGAGGTCTAATTTATGATTAAGACCTTAGTCAATGCTTGGCATGTCGCCGAGCTGCGCAAGAAGCTGCTTTTCACGTTGATGATCGTTGCGATCTTCCGTTTCGGTTCCGTTGTTCTGACGGTTCCTTACGTTGACGTCGAAGCACTTCGCATCATCTTCGATCAGTACAATCAGGCCGGCAATATGCTGTCCTACTTCAATGTGCTGACCGGTGGCGCCCTCTCCAGTGCAACCCTGTTCTCCATGTCCATTACCCCCTACATCAACGCTTCCATTATTATTCAGCTG
>JAZNEQ010000074.1:0-4401 GCA_045588715.1 Eubacteriales bacterium
GGAAACATGCCGGGAGGGGGACCCATCATAGCGTCTCACTTCCTTTATCAAGCGAATTATATTCATTATATCATTGTTTGAAGGTAATTTCAAGCAATATCACGAAAAATTCACCGAATGTGCGCAGTTTGACACCAAAACAGCTTCGCGGAATGTAAACATTTTTTACACGTCTTGATTTATAGCGAAAAATGCGATAAAATAATAGTAGATTCTTTATATGAGGTTATACTATCATGAAATACAGCTTCACCCCCGCAAATATTCTGCTGCCCGATTTTTCCGAGCACGATGCATATAAGTGGGCCGTGGTGGCCTGCGACCAGTTCACCAGCGAGCCCGAGTATTGGGAAGCGGCCAAGGGCAAGGTGGGCGATGCACCGTCCACGCTCAATCTGGTGCTGCCCGAGGTCTATCTTGCCGAGCAAAGAGAGCGTATTCCGCAGATCAATGCCGCTATGGACAAATATCTGGTCGAGGTGCTCAAGGAGCACAAGGATTGCATGATCTACGTACGCAGATATCAGTCGGATCTGACCATCAGACAGGGACTTATGGGCCTGATCGATCTGGAAGAATATGATTATCACGCAGGATCGCAGACGCGTATCCGTGCCACCGAGGGCACGGTGCTGGAGAGAATTCCGCCCCGCGTGGAGGTGCGCCGCGGTGCATGTCTTGAGCTGCCGCACGTCATGCTGCTGATCGACGACCCCGACCGCACGGTGATCGAGCCCTTGCTCGACGCAGCGGCAACCGCGCCCGTGCTTTACGACACCGACCTGATGGCGGGCGGCGGACACGCGCGCGCAACGCTGCTCCCCCGCGAGAAGGAAGCACAGATCAAGGCAGCGCTTGACGCACTGGTCACCAAGGACGCACTCGCCCGTCGCTACGGCGACGGCAGCGTCGCTCCCCTGCTCTTTGCGGTGGGCGACGGAAACCACTCACTTGCCACCGCCAAGGCGGCTTACGAGGAGATCAAGGAGCGCATCGGCGACGAGGCGGCGCGCTCGCACCCTGCCCGCTATGCCCTTGCAGAGGTGGTCAATCTTCACGACGAGGCACTTGAATTTGAGCCGATCTACCGCGTGGTATTCGGCGCCGACACCGACGCACTCTTATCGGAGCTGGAGGCAGAGCTTGCTTCTCTTGACGGCAATGCCGCTCCCCAAACGATCGCCGTGGTAAGAAAGGGAGAAAAACGCACGCTGACCGTAAAGTCTCCCAAGTCTCAATTGGCAGTCGGCACGCTGCAAGCCTTCCTCGGGCGCTACTGTGAGAAGCACCCGCAGGTCACCGTGGACTATATTCACGGCGAGGACTCCCTTTGCACGCTCGCCTCTCGCGACAATGCCGTAGGTTTTCTTTTTAACGGCATGAAAAAGGATGAGCTCTTCCGCACCGTGATCTGGGACGGCGCCCTTCCCCGCAAGACCTTTTCGATGGGACACGCGCCCGATAAGAGATATTACATGGAGTGCCGCAAAATCAAATAAATACCAAGCAGGAGCTGCTCTTCCCCCGATGGGCAGCCCCTGCTTTTTGCATTTTTTCGGGAGCGTTCGATCCATCTCCCCAATGTTCGACGTTTTATTTTTAAAAATGTAAACATTACTTAAATTTTGTTTAAACAGTGTTCCTTTTGTGACGGTTTTGTGATAGAATATACGCAATGCGTAAAAATTCCAATTTTAATTCACCACGGAGGAACCCATGAATTACGTTCAGATCGCCAATATCGTATTTGATATTCTTTACGGACTTACGGGACTCATCGTTCTTCACTACATTGTTTTTGCAATTGTGGGCCTGTTTAAGAAAAAGAAATACCCCCCCGTAGAGGAAAAGCTGAAATACGGCTTGATCATTCCCGCCAGAAACGAGGAAGCGGTGGTCGGAAATCTCATCAAGAGCATGCAGAAGAACAACTATCCGCAGGACAAGCTTCAAATTTTTGTGATCGCCCACAACTGTACGGACAAGACTGCCGAGGTCGCGCGTCAGCTTGGCGCTACCGTTTACGAATACAACAACCCCGACGAATGTACCATGGGATATGCCTTTAAGTACCTTTTTGAGCGGATCGAGGAGGACTGGGGCAGGCAAAATTACGACGGCTTTTTCCTTTTCAATGCCGACAATATCCTTGACGAAAACTTTATTTCAAAAATGAACGACGCCTTTGTGGCGCACGGAAAGCGGGATATCATTACCTCCTTCCGAAATTCCAAGAACTTCGGCGAAAATATCATGTCTGCCTGCTACGGACTTTACTTTGTATACGGCTGTCTTTTTGAAAGCTGCGGCAGAAGCGTCCTCGGATGCTCCACACGCGTTCAGGGAACGGGCTACGTGATCGGAAGCGAGCTTGTTAAGGACGGTTGGAAATACGTCACTCTGACCGAGGACTGGGAATTCACCGCCGATCAGCTGATCGAAGAGAACAAGATCTACTTCTGTGACGAGGCGGTCTTTTACGACGAGCAGCCCACCACCTTCCCCGTAATGTGGCGGCAACGCTTGCGTTGGTGCCGCGGCAGATGGCTGGTATGCGTGGCAAGACTTAAGGATCTTTTGCGCAATCTCTTTACCCCCAAAAAGAAAAACGGAAACAAAAACAAATTCTCCATCTACGATATGACCGTTAAGGTGCTTCCCGTGTGTATCATCACGACCGCCCTTTTCTTCGCCCGTCTTTTAACGATGTGCCTCGCCCCCGTCTTCTTCCCCGAGGAATTCACCTTTACCTACGTGCTCCTGCATTGGCTGATACGCTCGCTGATCTTCTTCGGCATCGGATATCTTACCTTGATCCTTTCTTCCGCGATCATTTATATTGCCGAGCGCAAACGAATTAAAAACGTTCGTCTCTCCACAAAGATCCTTTCCACCTTGATCTGGCCCTTCTTCCTTCTTTTGGCGACTCCTGCCGAATTTGTGGCGATCTTTTCAAAGAACCTTGGTTGGAAAACGATCCCCCACAAAAACACGACTACCTTTGAAGAGCTCAACGAGCAAGCAACGAACAAATAAAACGAATTACAAAAAGAACCGCCGCGGATCGCGTGATCTGCGGCGGTTCTTTTTTGGGGGGCCTTTGTCTCTTATGAAATCTTACCGTAAGAGATCCCTGTCGAACGGACGTATTTGATTTTGATCCGTCACAAGCCCCCTATCAAGGAAGCAGATCTCATTTCTGCTTTACGTGAACGTCGATCTGTTCAAAGGGAATGACAATACCGTTCGCGTCAAATGCTTTTTTAACGTTTTCCAACACGTCAAAATGGACGGTCCAATAATCAGCAGAGTTTACCCATGCGCGCGCTGTGATGTCGACAGACGATGCGGCGTGGTCGCTCATTCTGACAAGCGGTGCGGGATCGTCAAGCACAAGCTCGTGCGCTTTGAGTATGCCTTCGACTACGTCCTTTGCTTTTTCAAAATCCGCGTCATACGCAATGGAAAAGGTAAAGTCAACACGGCGAAGCTCTTTTTCGGAATAGTTGATGATATTTCCGTTTATGATCGTGCCGTTTGGAATGTGGATCACCTTATTGTCGGGTGTAACGATCTTCGTGCTGACCAGATAAATATCGGTAACGGTACCGCAAACGCCTTGCGCCTCGATAAAATCATCCACTCTGAAGGGTCTTGTAATAAGGATAAGAACACCGCCCGCAATGTTAGATACCGCTCCGTTTACAGCCAAGCCGATGCAAACGCCGAGAGAAGCGATCAATGCCGTGATCGCGCTTGTGTCAATACCAACGTATCCGACAAGGCAGACCGTGACGATGACCTTTCCGCCGATCTTAACAAGATAGGACAGCGTTTTCGTAATGGTTTTATCAAAGCCCTTTTTCTCACCGTTCTTAACGATCTTCTTTGCGATCCAGTTGATAAGCTTAAAGGAAACGAACATAAGGATCAGTGCGATCAAGAGCTTGAGTCCGGTATTTGTCGCCCAAGCAACGATCATATCCAAGGTATTATTCAGCCATTCCATTTTTCAAACCTCCTTAAAACTACGTTCTTGAATGAAGTATTATTTTGGCCAATTTTTCATTTTTTATGAAAAGCAAGGGGGTGCCGACCAAATGCAATGCATTTTGAGGCACCCCCTTTTATATCTTTTTTATCGGACTGCGATCAGTTGTTTTCCTCTGCGGGAACAGCCTCTTCGGCAGTCTCTTCGGTAGCCTCTTCTGCGGTAGCCTCTTCTGCGGGAGCCTCCTCTGCGGGAGCCTCCTCTGCGGGAGCTTCCTCTGCGGGAGCTTCCTCTGCGGGAGCTTCCTCTGCGGGAGCTTCCACAGTAGCTTCCCCGGCAACCTCCTCTGCGGGAGCCTCTACCTCGGCACAGGCAACGCCGCACATAACGTCGCCCATATCCTCACGGCT
>JAZNEQ010000075.1:0-17691 GCA_045588715.1 Eubacteriales bacterium
GATGACGTTGCCAAGCTGTTGGAGGTTCTTCAAAGGCTTACTTCCGCGGGCAACTCGGTGCTTGTTATCGAGCACAATCTTGACGTGATCAAATGCGCCGACCACATCATCGATCTCGGACCCGAGGGCGGTGACGGCGGCGGAACGGTGGTCGCTACGGGAACCCCCGAGGAGGTCGCGCAAGACCCCAACTCTCACACGGGTGTGTATTTGAAGAAGATTTTGGCAAAGTAAACAAAGAAAGGCACTTTTGTTTGTTGAAATGCACAAAAAATAAATTTGTGCTTGACAACTCCACTTTAGCGTGGTAAAATGCTAAAGTACTAAAGGGGAAGACCCCCGAAAATGAAAGGAAAAATACAAATGAAAAAGATCGTTTCTCTTATGCTGGCGGTACTGATGCTCGTCGGCTGCGTAGCGGTATTTGCCGCTTGCAACAAGCCGGAGGAAGAGGAGGCTGCCAAGCTCAACTTCGGTAAGGAGCTGCTTGCGGTTTCTTCTCAGCTCGATGCTCTTAACGGACTCAAGAAGGGTGACGCCGACGTTGCCGTGATCGACTCTGTTATGGCAGGCTACTACATGAACGATACCGAAGAGTTCAAGGATTATCAGATTCTTGAGGGTGTTGTTCTCGCTGAAGAAAAGTACGGCATCGCCGCAAAGAAGGGCAACCGTGCGCTCATCGGCAAGATCAACGAGGCGATCATCGCACTCGCCGATACCGATTACAAAACCATTGCCGAGACCTACGGCTTGACTGCTGATCTCCTTGTGAACAAGGATACCGCCAACCCCGACAAGGACGCTGAAGATAAGTCCTGGACGAACGTCGCAGAGGCTGAAGACGCAAAGCTGGTTGTGGGCTACACGCTCTTCGCTCCCATCGCGTACAAGGATGGCGACGGTAAGGATGCTCCTCTTGTAGGCTTTGACATTGATCTTGCAAAGGCTGTCGTAGCTTATCTCAACGAGACCTACGATTGCGATATCAAGGTTGAATTCCAAATCATCGAGTGGAATCAGAAGGAAGCGCTTCTTGAGAACGGTACCATTGACCTTGTATGGAACGGTATGACCATCACTCCCGAGAGAGAGGAAGGCATGGCGGTTTCCGTACCTTACCTTGCAAACAAGCAGGTTGCCGTTGTGAAGAAGGCTGATGCGGCAGGACTTGGTTCTACCAAGGACAGCTTTGTTAAGAATGCGACTGACTGTGTCATCATCGTTGAAAAGGGATCCGCAGGCGAAGAGGTTGTTGCTCCCGTTGACGAAAAGTAATATTTTGTTCTGACACATGGATTTTTGGTCTGTTATATATGATTTGAGCAAGGGTTTCGGCGTTACGCTGAAACTCTTTGCTCTTACGTTGCTTTTTGCGATCCCGTTGGGGATTCTTTTCACTTTTTTGATGCGCGTTCGCTTCCGTCCCGTTCGTTGGCTGATGAATGCCTTGATTTGGGTCGTGCGCGGAACGCCTCTTCTTTTGCAATGTATTATTATCACCTTCGTTCCCTCTGCGCTTTTGCAGATTCCGAACAAGGATTTTGCCGCAATGTTGAACATCGACACGATGAACGATCTTCAATTTGTTTTCGTTCTCGTGGCATTTGTGCTCAACTACGCCTGCTATTTCGCCGTGATCTTTGACGGCGGAATCAAGAACGTTTCCAAGGGACAGTACGAGGCGGGTATGGTGCTGGGACTTTCGGCACCTCAAATCTTTACTCGTATCATTCTTGTGCAGGTGATCAGAAAAATCGTGCCTCCTATGAGCAACGAAATCATTACGCTTGTCAAAGATACCGCGCTTGCAAGAGCTCTCGGTATTATGGAGGTGATTCTCGTAGCGTACGAAAAGGTAAACAAATATGCCGTGTTGACGCCTCTTCTTTATGCGGGTGTGTTCTACCTTCTGTTCAGTGCGCTTCTGACGCTTCTTTTCCGTCTTTTGGAAAAGAAGATCGGAAACTATGAGATCACATAAGGAGGGAAAACGATGGAAAACACCAATCAAAAAGCATATCTCGAGGTGCGGAATCTTCGCAAAAGCTTTGGAGATGTGGACGTGCTCAAGGGAATTGATTTTTCCTTGGGGCAGGGTGAGATTCTTACCATTATCGGTTCTTCGGGAAGTGGAAAAACAACGCTTTTGCGTTGCTTAAACTTTCTTGAAATCGCGGATAGCGGCAGCATTTTGTTGGACGGAAAAACGGTCTTTTCGATAGAACGCTCTTCCGGGAAAACAGAGAACCGTGCGGGTCGCTTTCTCAAAAGGATTTTCTTCGGTCCCGAGGAAAGTGCAAAGAAGAAAAAGCTCGGCGGAGTAAAGCTTTCCGAGATCAGACTTCACTTTGGACTTGTATTCCAATCCTTCAATCTTTTCCCTCAGTACACGGTACTTGAAAACGTCATGCTGGCGGCAAAGCTGCTCAAAAAGGGAACGCACCCGGAAATCGAGGAAAAGGCAAAGCATCTGATTGACCGTGTCGGTCTTTCGGATAAGCTTGACAGCTACCCGTATCAGCTTTCGGGCGGACAGCAGCAGCGTGTTTCCATTGCGCGCGCCCTGGCACTGGAGCCCGAGATCCTTTGTTTTGACGAGCCGACCTCGGCTCTTGACCCCGAGCTTACCGTTGAGGTGCTTCGCGTGATCAAGGATCTGAAAAAAATGGGGAAGACCATGGTCATCGTCACTCACGAAATGGAATTCGCCCGCAACGTATCTGACCGTATCATTTACATGAAGGACGGTGTGATCGAGGCTGCGGGAACTCCCGAGGAGATTTTCGACAATACCGATTGCGCAAACCTTTCGCAGTTCCTCAACAGCGGAAAGGATCTTTGATTCGTTTTATTGAACGGAACGCGCTTTGGCGGACGTTCGCAAACGCAGATTTCAGTACGTAACGAAAAAGCATTTATGATGGACGGTAAGATTTTATCATAAGTGCTTTTTTTGTTGATTTTTTAGGCTCGGAAAGCATTTTTTGATGAAAATACTTGACACCGCTATATAATAGGTGTATAATTATTTATTATATTTTTTAAAACTCCCCGGAGGTTGGGCATGGTAAACGAAAAAATGAGGGATCTCGGTGCACGTCGCTCGGTGATCCGCGAACTGTTTGAATACGGCAAAAAAAGAAAGGCGGAGATCGGAGACGAAAACGTATTTGATTTCAGCATCGGTAACCCGAGCGTGCCGTCTCCCGACGTTGTCAACGAAACGCTGATCTCGCTTCTTTCAAAGAAGGATCCCGTAGCTCTGCACGGCTACACAAGCGCCCAGGGAGACGCCGGGGTCAGACGTGCGATTGCCGAATACATCGAAAGAACGCACGGGGCAAAGGCAGATCCCGATCTTATCTATCTGACCGTCGGTGCGGCGGCATCTCTTACCGTGTCCCTTACAGCGGTTTTGAACGAGGGGGACGAGGTGATCCTCCTGGCTCCCTTTTTCCCCGAATACCGCGTGTTTGTCGAGCGTACGGGGGCGGTGGCGGTGCCCGTGCTTTGTGATACAAAGACCTTCCAGCCCGACCTTGCGGCACTTTGTGCGGCGATCACCGAAAAAACGCGTGCCATCATCGTCAACTCTCCCAATAACCCCACGGGTGTTGTTATGACAAAGGAGAGCATTGAGGGGCTTGCGGCGCTTCTTGAAGAAAAATCAAAGGCGTATGGCGCTCCCATTTATCTGATTGCGGACGAGCCCTACCGTGAGCTTGTTTACGGCGACGTTGAGGTGCCCTATCTGCCTGCCTTTTACGCAAATACCCTGGTTTGCTATTCCTTCAGTAAATCCGTCTCTCTCCCGGGGGAGAGAATCGGATACATCCTCGTTTCTCCCACGGCGGAGGACCCCGTCTCTCTTTACCAGGCGGTATGCGGTGCGGGACGCGCGTTGGGCTTCGTTTGCGCACCCGCGCTCTTCCAGTACATGATCCCCGCGGTTTTGGGGCGCACGTCGGATATTTCCGTGTACGATACCAACCGTCGCCTCCTTTCCGAGGCGCTTATCTCCTATGGCTATGAGGTCGTAAAACCCGACGGCGCGTTTTACCTTTTCGTCAAGGCGCTTGAGGACGATGCCAACGCCTTTTGCGAGGCGGCAAAGAAGGAGGAGCTTTTGCTCGTTGCCTCCGACAGCTTCGGTTGCCCCGGCTACGTGCGTATCTCCTATTGCGTAACAACCGAGCAGATCAAGCGCTCGCTCCCCGCGTTCCAACGACTTGCAAAGGCATACGGTAAGGGCGAATGAGTATCGAAAAAAAGATTTTTGACGCGGCAGACGATCCGCTTCTTGACGAAGCGCGCCGCGAGATCAACGAGGTCGATGCCGAAATGGCGGCGCTTTTCGTGCGCCGTATGCGTGCGGCGGAAAAGGTTGCGGAGTACAAGCAAAGACACGCGCTTCCTATCCTTGACCCCGCCCGTGAGGAGGCGGTCGTACAAAAAAACTCCAAGCTTGTCGAGGATGAAACGATCCGCTCCTATTACGTCAACTTTATCAGAGAAAACATGGCGCTTTCCCGCGCCTATCAAAAGCGGTTGCTTGGCGGGATGCGCGTGGCATATTGCGGAACCGAGGGTGCGTTTGCCCACATCGCCGCGGGAAAAATATTCCCGGGGACCGAGCGCGTTCCTTTCGGTGATTTTAAATCCGCCTATCGCGCGGTGGAAAAGGGGGATTGCGACGCCGCGGTCCTTCCCGTCGAAAACAGCTATAACGGAGAGGTGGGACAGGTCACGGACCTGATGTTCTCGGGCTCTCTTTACGTCAGCGAAATGGCCGAGCTTGCCGTGTCGCACGACCTTTTGGTAGTGCCGGGGGCCAAGAAGGAGGAGATCCGCGAGGTGATCAGCCATCCGCAGGCACTTGGGCAGTGTGCGGAGTACATCCGATCGAACGGTTGGGCAACGGGTGAATATTCCAATACGGCGCTTGCCGCGCGCTACGTGGCAGAAAAGGGGGATCGCTCCCTTGCCGCCATTGCCAGCGAGGAGGCGGCGGAGATCTTCGGGCTTGAGGTCATGGAGCGAAATATCAATTCCAGCCGCTCCAACACCACGCGCTTTGCGGCATTCTCCCGTGTGGAGAGCCGCCGTCATTCAGGGCGCATGGGCGAGCACTTCATCCTGCTTTTCACGGTTAAAAACGAGGCGGGCGCACTTGCAAAGGCGATGGACGTGATCGGTCGCTTTGGCTTTAACCTGCGCACGTTGCGCAGCCGCCCGATGAAGGAGCTGCTTTGGCAGTACTATTTCTACGTTGAGGCGGACGGAGACGTTTACACCGAGGCAGGAGAATGGATGATGCGTGAGCTTGGCTTCTTCTGTGACAAACTAAAGCTGGTCGGTACGTATTTTACAGAAAACAACTGATCGCGAATTGCGAAAAAAAGGAGAACCTACCAATGTCGGTATTGCACTTAAATCTGCCCTCGGGGGGCTACGATATCTATCTGGAACGCGGCGCGCTTGACCGTGCGGGGGAGCTTTTTTCTCTGGATCGCAAGGTGCTGATCGTAACGGATGACGGTGTCCCCGCGCAGTATGCCGCGCGTGTGGCGGCACAGTGTCGGGAGGCACACGTTGTAACCGTTCCCACAGGGGAGGGGAGCAAGAGCTTTGCGACTTTTGAGATGCTTTGCCGCACGCTTCTCCAAAAGGGCTTTACCCGAAGCGACTGTGCCGTTGCGGTAGGGGGCGGTGTCGTGGGAGATCTGACCGGCTTTGCGGCGGCATCCTATATGCGCGGCATCGATTTTTACAACGTGCCAACCACGGTGCTCTCGCAGGTCGACTCCTCCATAGGGGGTAAGGTCGCCATCAATCTTGACAGCGTAAAAAACATCATCGGCGCCTTTTATCAGCCGCGTGCCGTGCTGATTGACCCCGAGGTTCTAAAAACACTCCCCGCGCGCCAGATCTCAAACGGGCTTGCCGAGGCGGTTAAAATGGCACTTACCTCAGATGCGGCGCTTTTTGAAATGTTCGAGCGAGGAGAAGCACAGGATAAGATCGACACGGTGATCGAGCGGTCGCTGCTCATCAAAAAGAGCGTGGTGGAGCAGGACGAACGCGAAAGCGGACTTCGTCGCATTCTTAATTTCGGACATACTCTGGGACATGGGATCGAGGGTGCAGAGGCGCTTCACGGGTTATATCACGGCGAGTGTGTGGCTCTCGGCATGCTTCCCATGTGCGCTCCTGAGGTAAGGCAACGCCTTGTCAGCGTTCTTGCATCCTTACGTCTTCCCACGCACGTCGACGGGGACGTCGAGCGCATGCTTGACGTCGCATCCCACGATAAAAAATGCGAGGGCGGCGATATCTCTGTGGTCTACGTTGACCGTGTAGGAGAATACAGGCTTGTAAAAATGCCGACGGAGGAATGGAAGGAGCACGTCCGCGCGACCTTGAAGGGAGGGCTTATATGAAGAATACGTTTGGACAAAGCGTGTCGGTTACTCTCTTTGGAGAAAGCCACGGAGACATGATCGGCGCGGTGCTTGACGGTATGGCGCCGGGACTTTCGGTGGATGAGGATTTTATCCGACACCAGCTTTCTCTGCGCCGCCCGCGAGGAAAGATCTCTACGGCGCGTGTGGAGGCGGACGAATTTAAAATTGTAAGCGGACTTTTCGAGGGGAGGACGACGGGAACGCCCCTATGCATCCTCATTCCCAATACCAATACAAGAAGCAGTGACTACGAGCGTGGGCTTCCGCGCCCCGGGCATGCCGATTACACGGCAGAGTGCAAGTATCACGGCTTTCAGGACTATCGCGGCGGCGGACATTTTTCGGGACGCGTTACGGCGGCACTGGTTGCCGCGGGGGCGATCGCCATTTCCGCGCTGCGGCAAAACGGAATTTTGCTTGGTACGCATATTTCCCGTCTCGCGGGGCTTTCCGACCGTAAGTTCGGTGACCTTGAAGCGGATCTTGAAACGCTGGGCGACCTTGCCTTTCCCGTTCTGGAGCCTTTTATGGCAGAGCGCATGAGAGAGAAGATCGAGGATGCCGCAAGAGACGGCGACAGCGTCGGCGGTGTTTTGGAGACGGCGGCCATCGGACTGCCCGCAGGGGTGGGCGAGCCTTGGTTTGACACGGTCGAGGGCGTGCTTTCCCATGCACTCTTCAGCGTTCCCGGTATCAAGGGCGTGGAATTTGGCGACGGCTTCTCCCTTGCCGATATGCGTGGGAGCGAGGCAAACGACGGATTGCGCTCGGTGGGCGGCAGGATCGTAACCACGACCAACCATAACGGCGGCATCAACGGCGGCATTACCAACGGTATGCCTGTAGTCTTCCGCACCGCGGTCAAGCCCACACCGTCTATTTTCCATCAGCAGGAAAGCGTGGACCTGGCAACGGGAAAAAATGCGCTGCTTACCCTGGAGGGGAGACACGACCCCGCCATCATCCACCGCGCGCGCGTGGTGGTGGACAGCGTAACCGCCCTGGTGCTTTGCGACCTTCTGGCGCAGCGCTACGGCACCGATTTTGTTGACGCACACTGATTTTTCACGGGGGTGATATTATGGAATACGGCTGCATTGGCTTCCCTTTGGGGCACAGCTTTTCGGCGGAGATCCATCATGCACTCTCTCGTCACCCGTATATCATTCGCGAGGTCCCGAGGGAGGAGCTTAATGCGTTTATGAAGGCGCGCGACTTTCTTGGGATCAACGTAACGATTCCTTATAAGGAGGACGTTATTCCGCATTTGTTCTATATGAGCGAGCAGGCGCGCGCCATCGGCGCCGTGAATACGATCGTAAACCGCGAGGGGCAGCTTTACGGGTATAATACCGACTTTTTCGGCATGAGCGATCTTATCCGCCGTGTCGGGATCGATCCCAAGGGGAAAAAGGTTGCCGTGCTTGGAACGGGCGGTACCTCACGCACGGCAGTTGCCGTTTTGCAGGCAATGGGGGCGCGCATGGTGTTTCGCGTCAGCCGCACGGCACGCGAGGGGGCGATCACCTACGAATCCCTCAGGGAAGAACACAGGGACGTTGAGATCATTATCAACACAACGCCCTGCGGAATGTACCCAAACGCGGGGCCTGTTCCCGTGGACGTGGCAGACTACCCTTGCCTTGAGGGTGTGATCGATGCCATTTATAATCCCCTGCGCCCACAACTCATCCTGGAGGCGCAAAAAAGGGGGCTCCTTGCCTCGGGCGGCCTTTATATGCTGGTCGCACAGGCGGTCAGAGCCTCCGAGATCTTTTTGGATTGCACTTACCCCGACGAGATCACCGAGTCGGTATACAAAAAAATACTGCGGCAAAAGGAAAACGTCGTTCTGTCGGGGATGCCCTCCTCGGGAAAGACCACAGTGGGGCGGGTCCTTGCCAAAAGCCTTGGACGGGATCTGTTTGACCTGGACGAGGAGATCGTAAAGGCGGCGGGGAAGTCCATTCCCGAAATTTTTGAAGCCGAGGGCGAGGCGTATTTCCGTGCGCTTGAAACGCGCGTTTTGCGGGAATCTCTCTCGCAGAAAAACGGCATTGTGCTGTCCTTGGGCGGCGGCGCGATCTTAAAGGACGAAAACGTGGATCTGGTCAAGCGAAACGGCAAGCTTTATTTTTTGGACCGTCCGCTCTCCATGCTGATCCCCACGGCTGACCGTCCGCTTTCCTCCGGCGAGGAGGCGCTCAAAAAGCGCTTTGAAGAACGCTACGGCCGCTATTTGTCCACTGCGGACTGCCGCATTGACGGATCGGGTACGCCCGATGAGGTTGCAGACTTGATCGTAAAGGATTTTGAAAACTTATGAAGCTTTATATACTGAACGGACCGAATTTGAATTTTTTGGGGATCCGCGAGCCGTCGCATTACGGCAGCGTGACCTATGAAGGCCTTCTTGAAATGATCGATGCGCATTGCAAGGAGCGAAATATAGAGGCAGTATGCCGCCAGTCCAACCACGAGGGCGATCTTGTGGATTGGATCCAGGAGGCGTACCACGAGGGCGCTGACGGGATCGTTATCAACCCGGGTGCCTATACGCATACGAGCATTGCGCTTTTGGATGCGGTCAAATCCGTATCGATCCCTACGGTGGAGGTGCATATCTCCAAGGTGGAGGAGCGGGAGGATTTCAGGCAGGTCAGCTATATCCGCGCCGCCTGCATTGCCACGATCACGGGGCACGGCGTTGGGGGGTATCTGGAGGCGATCGATCTTCTTTGTAAGAAAGAAGGCGAAAAATGAAAGCCGTCTTTACCCCTTCTGTAGCATCGGGCACCGTCGCGGCACCTCCCTCCAAAAGCATGGCGCACCGCCTTTTGATCGCGGCGGCGCTTTCCGGGGGAAAAAGCGTTTTATCGGGCGTTTCCCGTTGCGAGGACGTCTTAGCAACCGTGGATTGCCTTTCGGCGCTTGGTGTCGCCTCTCGGACAAGCGGTGACACCGTTACCGTTACGGGCGGGCTGAATAAGGATCTTTGCGCCGCCGTCCTTCCTTGCCGCGAGAGCGGAAGCACCATGCGCTTCTTTCTCCCCATCGCGCTTCTTTCCGCACATGAGCGTACCCTTACGGGCGCTCCGTCGCTGTTGCGCCGCCCCATGACCGTTTATGAGGACCTGTGCCGTGAGCACGGACTTTTCTATGCCGCGACCGAACGTGGGATCACGGTCAGAGGCCCCTTGCGTGCAGGGGAATATACGCTTCCCGGTAATATCAGCAGTCAGTTTGTAAGCGGCATGCTGTTTGCCCTGACACAGATCCCCGACCGAAGCCGCATCCGCATTCTTCCACCCGTGGAGAGCCGCTCTTATATCGATCTTACGCTTGCTTCTCTTAAAACGTTTGGGGCTGACGTCGGCTGGGAGGATCCTACCACCCTGTATATCAACGGCGAATGCTCCATGCGGGCGTGTGACGCCCACGTAGAGGGAGACTGGTCGGGCGCCGCCTTTCTTGAAGCGTTTAACCTCTTTGGCGGCAGTGTGACCGTTACGGGGCTTGCCCTTGATTCCGAGCAGGGGGACCGCGTTTGTCTTGACGCTTACCGTGCACTTTCGGAGGAGGGAGCTTGTATTTCTCTTGAAAACTGCCCCGATCTCGCTCCCATTCTTTTTGCCGTTGCCGCGGCAAAAAACGGCGCGCGCTTTGAGGATACCGCGCGGCTTAGGATCAAGGAAAGCGACCGTGCCGCGGTGATGGCGGAGGAGCTTTCAAGCCTTGGCGCACGGGTGCACGTTTTTGAAAATCACGTCGAGATCGAAAAGGGAACGCTTCATCCTCCGGTGGCTCCGCTCAAGGGACACAACGATCACCGCATCGTCATGTCGCTTTCGGTGCTTCTCTCCTTCCTCGGAGGCGAGATCGAGGGCGTGGAAGCGGTCAAGAAAAGCTTTCCCGACTTTTTTGAAAGGATCACCTCCCTTGGCGTGAGGGTCGATCTTATATAACGCATTTCATGCGAAGCAAAAGGAACTTTTACCCCATGAAACCATTTTCAAAGGATACCAAAATTTTAATCGTGGGACTGGGTGTCATTGGCGGAAGCTACGCAAAGGCGCTTTCCGCCAAGGGATACCGTGTCCGCTGTATTACAAAGGATCAAAAGGACGTTGATTACGCATACGGCCTTGGGATCATCGAAGCGGGAGCCACAACGGTCACCCCGTCCTTCATTCAAGATGCAGACCTGATCGTGTTTGCGCTTTATCCGCACATTTTTGTCGACTGGATCCGCGAGTACGGGCATTTGATAAAAGAGGGAACTCTTATTACCGACGTTACGGGTGTGAAGAGAGAGATCGTAGACACGGTGCAATCGCTGCTTCCCGAGGGCGTGGAGTTTATCGCCGCGCACCCCATGGCGGGACGCGAGAGCAGCGGTGTGGAATACAGCGACGACCGCGTTTTCCACGGTGCGAACTTTATCATTACTCCCACTGAAAAAAACACTCCCGAGGCGGTTGCGTTTTGCAGGGCACTGGGCGAGGCTCTCGGCTTTGCGAGGATCTCCGAGCTTTCACCGCGGGAGCACGATGAAATGATCGCGTTTCTTTCTCAGCTGACGCACTGCATTGCCGTAACGCTGATGACCTGCAATGATGCTCCCTTGATGGAAAAATATACGGGCGACTCTTTCAGAGATCTGACGCGCATCGCAAAAATCAACGATGCGATGTGGTCGGAGCTGTTCCTTCTTAACCGCGACGTGCTGCTCTCTCAGATGGATGCCTTTGCCGAGGAGTTTGCGCGTTTCCGTCAAATGCTCTCCGCGGGAGACAGTGACGGCATGCGCGAGGTCATGCGGCGGGCAACCGCGCGAAGAATGCTGTTTGACAAGCCCAAGACTTAGTTTTCCATATATCCGAAGAAAGGATTTTTGTTACTATGAATATGCATTTTTACCGTAAGCTCCCCATTCCCCAGGAGATCAAGGAGCAATACCCCGTATCCGACGTGCTGCGCGCGAGACGAGATGCGTGTGTAGAAGAGCTGAAAAATATTTTCGAGGGAAAAAGCGACCGCTTTCTTCTGGTGATAGGACCTTGCTCCGCCGACCACGAGGAATCCGTTCTTGATTATATCCAAAGACTGCGCGTTGTGCAGGACAAGGTAGCGGACAAGATCATGATCGTACCGCGTATCTATACCAACAAGCCCCGCACCACGGGAGACGGCTACAAGGGAATGCTGCATCAGCCCGATCCCAATGCCGACCCCGATCTGCTTGGAGGGATCATCGCCATCCGCAGACTTCACCTGCGCGCGCTTGAGGAAACGGGCTTTGGATGTGCCGATGAAATGCTCTATCCCGAAAATCACCGTTATCTTTCCGACCTGCTTGCCTACGTTGCGGTGGGCGCGCGCTCGGTAGAAAACCAGCAACACCGACTGACTGCCAGCGGCCTGGATATTCCCGTGGGTATGAAAAACCCGACCTGCGGCGACCTGACCGTAATGATGAACTCCATCACCGCGGCACAGCATTCGCATATGTTCCTTTACCGCGGATGGGAGGTAAAGAGCATGGGCAACCCCCACGCGCACGCCATTCTGCGCGGATACGTAGACACCAAGGGCAGAAGCGCCCCCAACTATCACTACGAGGATCTGATGCATTTGTGTGAGGCATACGACGCAAGCGGACTTCAAAACCCCGCCGTCATCGTGGATACCAACCACGCAAACTCGGGCAAGCAGTATTTGGAGCAGGTGCGTATCGCCAAGGAGGTGTTGCATGCCTGCCGCCACTCCGCCGACGTCAAAAAGCTTGTTAAGGGACTGATGATCGAAAGCTATATCGAAGACGGCGCACAGAAGATCAGTGTTGACGAATGCTACGGAAAATCCATTACCGACCCCTGCCTTGGATGGGAAAAGACCGAACGTCTTATCTACGATATCGCGGACGTTCTTTAATTCTTTAAAATAATGTTAGGAGAGAATTACTATGAGCAACTATAAGATCGAAACCAAGTGCGTACAGGGCGGCTATCGCCCCGCAAACGGCGAGCCTCGCCAGATCCCGATCGTTCAAAGCACGACCTTCCGCTACGACACCAGCGAGGACATGGCAAAGCTGTTTGATCTGGAGGCATCGGGCTACTTTTATTCCCGTTTGCAAAACCCCACCTGCGACACCGTCGCCGCAAAGATCTGCGAAATGGAGGGGGGGAGTGCCGCAATGCTGACCTCCTCGGGGCAGGCGGCGAACTTCTACGCTGTGTTTAACATTGCCACCTGCGGTGACCACGTGATCTCTTCCTCCACCATTTACGGCGGAACCTTTAACCTCTTTTCCGTTACGATGAAAAAAATGGGGATCGACTTTACCTTCCTCTCTCCCGATTGTACCGCGGAGGAGCTTGAGGCGGCGTTCCGCCCCAATACCAAGGCTGTGTTTGGTGAGACCATCGCAAACCCCGCTCTGACGGTGCTTGACATTGAAAAGTTTGCAAATGCCGCACACGCACACGGCGTGCCGCTCATCATCGATAACACCTTCGCAACCCCCGTCAACTGCCGACCCTTTGAGTGGGGCGCCGATATCGTTACACACTCCACCACCAAGTACATGGACGGTCACGGCGGTGCCGTTGGCGGATGCATCGTCGACTCGGGTAAGTTCGACTGGATGGCACATAAAGAGAAGTTCCCCGGGCTTTGCACGCCCGACGACAGCTATCACGGGATCGTGTATGCCGAAAAGTTTGGCTTGGAGGGTGCCTTTATCACCAAGGCGACCGCACAGCTCATGCGTGATTTCGGCTCCACTCCCGCACCGCAAAGCGCGTTTCTCCTCAATCTCGGACTTGAAAGCCTGCACGTTCGTATGGAGAGACACTGTTCCAATGCACTGGCGGTTGCAAAATTCCTGCAATCGCATAAAAACGTGACTTGGGTCAAATACGCGGGTCTTGAAGGAGATAAGTACTACGACCTTGCCAAGAAGTATATGCCGAACGGGACCTGTGGCGTCGTCAGCTTTGGCGTAAAGGGCGGAAGAGCTGCCGCTGAAAAGTTTATGAAGCATTTGAAGCTTGCAGCGATCGAAACGCACGTAGCCGATGCGCGTACCTGCTGCTTGCACCCCGCAAGCGCAACGCACCGTCAGATGAACGACGAGGAGCTTTTGGCAGCAGGTGTTTCGGGCGATCTTGTCCGCTATTCCTGCGGTATTGAAAGCGCCGAGGATCTGATTGCCGATCTTGCCCAGGCACTGGAGCAGATTTAAAACAACGTAGAAATATTTGAGTTAGGAGTAAGTATCAGGACATGCCGATCAAAATCCCGAATGAACTGCCTGCAACCAAAACGCTTTTTGAGGAAAACATTTTCGTTATGACCGATGAGCGCGCGACAACGCAGGATATCCGCCCCTTGCAGATCCTTCTTTTAAATCTTATGCCCACGAAGATCGATACCGAGACACAGCTCTCCCGTCTTTTGGGAAACACGCCTCTGCAGGTGGAATTGACGCTTTTGCACACGCAATCGCACCGCTCCAAAAACACCTCCGAGGAGCATTTGCTTGCCTTTTACAAGACCTTTGATCAGGTAAAGGAAAATAACTACGACGGACTGATCATCACGGGCGCTCCCGTGGAGCAAATGGAGTTTGAAGAGGTTGAATACTGGCAAGAGCTTTGCGAGATCATGGATTGGAGCCTTTCTCACGTGCACAGCACCTTCCACATCTGTTGGGGGGCGCAGGCAGGGCTTTACCACCACTTTGGCGTTGGGAAAAAACCTCTTGATAAAAAGATGTTTGGCGTGTTCCCCCACGTAGCCGACTATAAGAGATCGATCTTGTTCCGTGGGTTTGACGACGTGTTTATGGTTCCGCATTCCAGACACACCACGGTCGACCGTGCGGACATAGAGGCGGTTCCGGCACTCAAAATTTTGGCTTCCTCCGAGGAGGCGGGCGTTTTTGCGGTTGCTACCAAGGAGGGCAGACAGATCTTTATCACGGGTCACCCGGAGTACGATGCGTGGACGCTGAAGCGGGAATACGTCAGAGACGTTACGGCGGGAAAGCCCATCGAGATTCCCAAAAATTATTTTCCGGACGACGATCCCTCGCGCGAGCCTGTCTCCACCTGGCGCTCGAGTGCCAATCTTCTGTACTCCAACTGGCTCAACTACTTCGTTTACCAAACAACGCCCTTTGACCTTGAAAAGATCAATGGCGAAAATGCTTGATCATACAAGGAAAAAATCAAAAAAAGGGAAGTCCTGTCGCCTCTTTTGCGCAGGACTTTCTCTTTTTGCTTGAAAAAACTTTCTTGAAAAAACACAAAATGTTGTGATTTGGTATTGACAAAAACACAAAATATGGTATAATAAAGGTGCGCATTTTCCAAAACCGACAATTCATTGTGAAAAGCGATGAATTTCGACGATCATATTTGTATAGGGTAACCAAAACGAGTGAAAAAGTGAAAAGGAGAAAGAAATGAAGGTCATTAAGAGAAACAGCTCAGAAGTCAATTTCGATATCAGCAAGATCATTACGGCAATCACCAAGGCAAACGAGGCGGTTGAGGAAGCGGCACGCATGACCCCCATGCAGATCAAGCGCATCGCCGAGGCGGTGGAGCTTAGCTGTATCCGTATGAACCGTGCTCCCGGGGTGGAGGAGATCCAGGACCTTGTCGAGTCGCAGATCATGGCACACGGTGCGTACGAGGTTGCCAAGAAGTATATCACCTACCGCTATACGCGCACGCTCGTCCGTCGCTCTAACACGACCGATGATAAGATATTGAGCCTTATCGAGTGCTGCAACGAGGAAGCAAAGCAGGAAAACGCAAACAAAAATCCCACGGTCAACAGCGTACAGCGCGACTATATGGCGGGTGAGGTCAGCCGTGACATCACCACGCGTCTGCTTCTTCCCCAGGACATTGTCGAGGCACACGAGGAGGGCATCATTCATTTCCACGATGCCGACTACTATGCCCAGCATATGCACAACTGCGACCTTGTCAACCTTGAGGACATGCTTCAGAATGGTACCGTTATTTCCGGTACGATGATCGAGCGTCCCCACAGCTTTTCCACTGCCTGCAACATCGCAACGCAGATCATCGCGCAGGTCGCAAGTAACCAGTACGGTGGTCAGAGTATTTCCTTGACCCACCTCGCTCCCTTTGTTCAGGTCAGCCGTGAAAAGATCACAAGACAGGTCAAGGAGGAGATGGAGGCGATCCACGCCAACCTTTCCGAGGACCAGCTTTCCACCATCGTTGAAAAGAGACTGCGCGAGGAGATCAGCCGCGGTGTGCAGACCATCCAGTATCAGGTCGTCACCCTTCTTACCACCAACGGACAGGCGCCCTTTGTTACGGTATTTATGTACCTTGGCGAGGCACGCAACGAGCAGGAAAAGAAGGACCTTGCCATCATCATCGAGGAAACGCTTTTGCAGCGTTACCGCGGTGTAAAAAATGAGGAGGGCGTATACGTCACTCCCGCGTTCCCCAAGCTCATCTACGTGCTTGAGGAGCAGAATATTCATGAGGATTCTCCTTACTACTACCTTACCAAGCTTTCCGCAAAGTGCACCGCACGCCGTATGGTTCCCGACTACATCTCCGAAAAGAAGATGCTGGAATTGAAGGTCGACAAAAACGGCGAGTGTCACTGCTACACCTGCATGGGCTGCCGCAGCTTCTTAACGCCTTACGTCGATGCAGACGGTAAACCCAAGTACTACGGAAGATTCAACCAGGGTGTCGTTACCATCAACCTGCCCGACGTAGCGCTTTCCTCGGGTGGCAACATTGAAAAGTTCTGGAAGATCTTTGACGAAAGACTGGAGCTTTGCCACCGTGCGCTCCTTTGCCGTCACGAGCGTTTGAAGGGCACTCTTTCCGACGCCGCTCCCATTCTCTGGCAGTACGGCGCATTGGCAAGACTGAAGAAGGGTGAGCCCATCGACAAGCTTCTCTTCGGCGGATATTCCACCATTTCTCTGGGGTACGCGGGTCTTTACGAGTGCGTCAAGTTTATGACAGGCAAGAGCCACACCGATCCCAGCGCAACTCCCTTTGCTCTGACGGTCATGCAGCACCTCAACGATGCCTGCAAAAAGTGGAAAGCAGAGCACAACATCGATTTCAGCCTTTACGGCACGCCGCTCGAATCCACTACCTACAAGTTTGCAAAGTGCTTGCAGAAGAGATTCGGCATCGTTCCCGGCATCAACGACAAGGGATATATCACCAACAGCTACCACATTCACGTCACCGAGGAGATCGACGCATTCTCCAAGCTTGCGTTTGAAGCCCAGTTCCAGCAGCTTTCTCCCGGAGGCGCGATCAGCTACGTTGAGGTTCCCAATATGCAGCAAAACCTTGAGGCGGTCCTCCAGGTCATGAAGTTTATCTACGATAACATTATGTATGCGGAGCTCAACACCAAGTCCGACTACTGCCAGGAATGCGGCTGGGACGGTGAGATCGAGATCGTCGAGGAAGAAGGAAAGCTGATTTGGAGATGCCCCAAGTGCGGCAATACCGATCAGTCCAAGATGAACGTTGCAAGAAGGACCTGCGGTTATATCGGTACGCAGTACTGGAACCAGGGAAGAACACAGGAGATCAAGGAACGCGTATTGCACCTTTAATAAACGAATATGAATTACTGCGAGCTTAAAAAGTTTGACATCGCCAACGGGATCGGCGTTCGTACCGTCCTCTTTGTTTCGGGATGCACCAATCACTGCGAGGAGTGCTTTCAGCCCGAGACCTGGGATTTTTCCTACGGACGTCCGTTTACCGAGTCGGTCGAGGAAGAGATCATCGCTTCCTGCAAGCCCTATTACGTCAACGGTTTGACGCTCCTTGGCGGGGAACCCTTCGAGCCGTCTAACCAAAGGGCGCTCGTCCCGTTTTTGCGCCGCTTTCGTGCCGCTTGCCCCGATAAGACCGTTTGGTGCTTTACGGGCTTTGTCCTTGACGAGGAGCTTTGGAAAGAGGGAAGCTACCCCCGCTGCGAGCATACCGACGAGATGCTTTCTCTCATCGACGTTTTGGTAGACGGCAGATACGTAAAAGCGCTCAAAGATATCTCTCTGCGCTTCCGCGGATCGTCCAACCAACGCATCATTGATATGAAGGCAACTCTTGAAAAAAAAGAAATTGTCCTTTGGGACAAATAAAAAAAGAGAAAGGATCGGGTTTTCCCGATCCGTTCTCTTTTT